>CAXSHP010000212.1:0-4957 GCA_964236935.1 uncultured Sphingomonadaceae bacterium | reverse complement strand
TGTTTGAGCAGGGCGGCCAGTTTGTCGTCGGTGAGCGCGGCGCCGTCGACGTTCCGACCGGCCTCGAGCGTGACGAACGCCTTGGGCCTTTCTCCTCGATAGGGATCGGGGATACCGATCACGATCGCCTCGCGCACCGCCGGATGGCGATGGAGGACCGCCTCGACCTGGCTGGGAAAAACCTTGAAACCGCCCACGGCGATCATGTCCTTGAGGCGATCGACGATGCGGATATAGCCGTCGGCGTCGATCGCGCCCACGTCGCCGGTGCGCAGCCGCCCGTCGACGAACGGATCGGCCTCCCCGTCCGGCCGGTTCCAATAGCCGCGCATCACCTGCGGACCGGAAATGACGATCTCGCCCGGCTCCCCCGCCGGCGGGGGGCGCGACGGATCGTCGCGGTCGACGAAGCCGAAGGTCGTTCCCGGCAGCGGCTGCCCGATCGTTCCGGTGCGGTCGAGGCCCTCGTAAGGGTTGGTCGCGACGATGCCGCACTCGGTCAGGCCATAGCCTTCGCAGACCAGTGCGCCGGTGCGCGCCTCGAACTTCGCCTTGAGCTCGGCCGGCAGCGGCGCCCCGCCCGAGACGCAAACGCGCAGCGAGGAGAGATCGGCCTCGGCGATACGCGGATGATCGAGCAGCGCCTGGTACATCGTCGGCACGCCAGGCAGCGTCGTCGCGCGCGTTCGCGCGATCGCGGCGAGCACCTGGCCGGCATCGAAGCGGGGCAGCAACACCATCTCGCCGCCGTCCGCCACCGTGCGATTGAGCACGCAGGCGTTGGCGAAGATGTGGAACAGCGGCAGCACGCCGATGATCCGGTCGGTTTCGCCGCGGTGCGGATCGATCGCGACGATCTGGCGCGCGTTGACGCTGACGTTCTGGTGGGTCAGCACCGCGCCCTTGGGCACGCCGGTGGTGCCGCCGGTATATTGGATCAAGGCGACGTCGCGTTCGGGGTCGATCGCGACCGGGCGAATGGCGCCATCGTTGGCGATCAGCGCCGAAAATGCGGTAATCCGCGAATCGTCGGGGCGGGGCGACACCTCGCGGCGCCGGAACAGCCGATAGAGGATCGATTGGGGTCCCGACAGCGCGCCCGCGACCGAGCCCACGATCAGCCGCTCGAGCGGACTGCGCTCGAGCAGGGCCAGCGCATTGGGCAGCAACGCTGCGGCGGAGAGGGTGAACAGCAGCCGCGTGCCGCTGTCCTCGATCTGATGGCGCAGCTCGTCGACCGTGTAGAGCGGCGAAAAATTGACGATCGTCGCTCCGATCATCATCGCACCGTAATAAGCCGCGACATAATGCGGCACGTTGGGCAGGAACAGGCCCACCCGGTCGCCGCGCGCGATCCCCATCGCCGCCAATCCGCAGGCGACGCGGCGGGCACCCGACAGCACCTCGCGATAGCTGTAACGCCGGCCCATGAAATCGATCAGCGGCGCATCCGGCGCGCGCGCCGCGCTGGTCTCGAGCAGTGACGGACGGAGAGCGGCGCAAAGGCCTGATCCCAGGCCGTCGGATGGCGATAGGCGGTACGCGAGATGGCGACGGGATCGTCCATTTACGCAAACGTAAAGCGTCCGATCCCGTCGAGCAATCGATCGGCGGCGCTTACCGCTTGAACGGATCGACGAAACCGGCCGGCATCGCCACGCCGCCCATCACGACCTCCTCGGTGCCGGCCTCCGCGGCATGCGCCGCAGCCTCGCGTTGCGCGCGCAGCTCCTCGATCAGCGCGACGCGATCGCCCGCGAGGCGATTGTCGACCGGCGCCTCGATCCCCGCCGCCTTGGCCGCCTTGGCGACCACCGCGTCGAGCTCGCGCTGCGAGCACAGCCCGAGCGTGACCGGATCCTTGGGCACGATGTTGAGGATGTTCCAGTGGGTGCGGTCGCGGATCGCGGCGATCGTGGTGCGCGTCGTGCCGATCAGCTTGCCGATCTGGCCGTCGCTGACCTCGGGATGATTGCGGATGATCCAGGCGATGCCGTCGGGCTTGTCCTGGCGCTTCGACACCGGCGTGTAGCGCGGGCCCGAGGTGCGGCGGACCTGGTCGGGGCCCTTCGACATCACCAGGCGATAGTCCGGATCGGCCTGCGCCTTGTCGATCTCGGACTGCGCCAGCTCGCCGGCGCGGATCGGATCGCGCCCGGTCAGCTTGGTCGCGGCGGTATCGTCGGCGATCGCCTGGATCTCGAGGATGTGCAGCCCGCAGAATTCGGCGATCTGTTCGAAGCTGAGCCCGGTATTGTCGACCAGCCACGAGGCGGTCGCATGCGGCATGAGCGGCTGGGCCATCGGAATTCTCCACCAATAAAAAGGGCCGCCCCTTGCGGAGCGGCCGACCATGACGGAATATGTACGCCCGGCGCCGCGGCAGGGCAAGCGCCTAGCTTCGTCTACACCTCCAGCACAACCTTGCCGACATGATCGCCCGCCTCGAGATAGGCATGCGCCGCCGCCGCCTCGCGCAGCGGGAACACGCGATCGATGATCGGATGGAGCCGCCCCTCGATCACATGCGGCCAGACATTGCGGCCGATCTCGTCCGCCACCAGCGTCTTGAACTCCACTGAACGCGCGCGCAGTGTCGAACCGGTCAACGTCAACCGCCGGCGCATCACCGCCCACAGGTCGATTTCGGCGGTGCCGCCGCGCTGGCCAGCGATCGAGACGTGGCGCCCGTCGTCGGCGAGGCAGGCGAGATTGCGCGGGACATAATCGCCGCCGACCATGTCGAGCACCGCCTGAACGCCCTTGCCGCCGGTGATCGCCTTGACGTCGGGGACGAAATCGCCGTTGCGATAGTTGATCGCATGCGCCGCGCCGATCTCGCGGGCGCGCGCGCATTTGTCGTCCGACCCGCAGGTGACGATGACCGTGATCCCGAACAGACGCCCGAGCAGGATCGCCGTCGTCCCGATCCCGCTGGTGCCGCCATGGACCAGCACGGCGTCGCCTTCCTTGACGTAGGCGCGCTCGAACAGGTTGGTCCACACGGTGAACAAAGTCTCGGGCACGGCCGCGGCCTCGACCATCGTCAGCGCATCGGGCACCGGCAGGCATTGGCCGAACGGCGCGACCGCATATTGCGCATAGCCGCCGCCGGCGACCAGCGCGCATACCTTCTGGCCGAGCTGGCTCGCGTCGACCCCGTCGCCGAGCGCGACGATCTCGCCGGCGATCTCGAGCCCGGGAATCGACGGGGCACCCGGCGGCGGCGGATATTTGCCCTGACGCTGCATCAGATCGGGTCGGTTGACCCCCGCCGCGGCGACGCGGACCAGCACCTCGCCCGGCCCGGCCGACGGCACCGGCCGCTCGACCGGCACGAGCACGTCGGGGCCGCCCGGCGCGGCGGGATCGATCGCGATCATCGTCTGGGAAATCGCCGTCACGCTCGTCCTCCGGTCGAGCGCGTTATTGACAGCGCGGCCCCGGCGGTCAACGCTGGGAATATGGATCCGGACGAATTGTTCGCGAAGGGCCCCGGCGACCCGCTGTCGACGCTCCTCAAGCAGGACCTCGATCCGCTGTCCGTCGCCGAACTCGAGACACGCATCGCCACGCTGACCGGCGAGATCGCGCGCTGTCGTGCAAAGATTGAAGCTGCCGTTAACCATCGCGCAAGCGCCGACGCGATATTCAAGCGGTGAGCGCGGCCGGACCGGCGAGCGGAGGACGCGATTTCGCACGATCCGAAAAAGCCGTGCTTGATCAACGCCTCCCGGCACCCGACATATTCGGTGACGGGTCGGTGATCGCACTGGGCCCGAAGGAGTAATCGACCATGCCGTCATTCGCTCGCGAGCTCGAACAGACGCTGCACAACGCTCTGTCCAACGCGACCACGCGCCACCATGAATATGCCACGCTCGAGCATCTGCTGCTCGCGCTGATCGACGACGAGCACGCCTCCAAGGTGATGGCCGCGTGCGGCGTCGACACCAATGAGCTCAAGGAGGCGGTCACCCTCTACCTCGACACCGAGCTCGATGCGCTCAAGACCGAGGGCGACACCGATCCTTCGCCGACGAGCGGCTTCCAGCGCGTCGTCCAGCGCGCGATCCTGCACGTCCAGTCGTCGGGCCGCGAGGAGGTGACCGGCGCCAACGTGCTCGTCGCGTTGTTCTCCGAGCGCGAAAGCTATGCGGTCTATTTCCTGCAGCAGCAGGACATGAGCCGCCTCGACGCGGTCAGCTTCATCAGCCACGGCGTCGGCAAGGGCGGCGCGGCACCGGAGACACGCGACGTGAAAGGTGCCGAGGAAGAGAAGCCGCAGAAGAACGACGGCAAGCAGAAGGGCGAGAGCGCGCTCAAGCAGTTCTGCGTCGACCTCAACGAGAAGGCCAAACGCGGCAAGGTCGACCCGCTGATCGGCCGCGGCCCGGAGGTCGACCGCACGGTGCAGATCCTGTGCCGCCGATCCAAGAACAACCCGCTCTATGTGGGCGATCCCGGCGTCGGCAAGACCGCGATCGCCGAAGGCCTCGCGCGCAAGATCGTCGAGGGCGACGTGCCCGAGGTGCTGCTGCCCGCCGTCATCTATTCGCTCGACATGGGCGCGCTGCTCGCCGGCACGCGCTACCGCGGCGATTTCGAGGAGCGGCTGAAGGCGGTCGTCAACGAGCTGGAGAAGCTGCCGCACGCGATCCTGTTCATCGATGAAATCCACACGGTGATCGGCGCCGGCGCCACGAGCGGCGGCGCGATGGATGCGTCCAACCTGCTCAAGCCCGCGCTGTCGGGCGGCACCATCCGCTGTATCGGCTCCACGACCTACAAGGAGTTCCGCAACCATTTCGAGAAGGACCGCGCGCTGCTGCGGCGTTTCCAGAAGATCGACGTGAACGAGCCGACGATCGAGGACACGGTGAAGATCCTCGCCGGTCTGCGCACCGCGTTCGAGGACCATCACAAGGTCAAGTACACGCCCGACGCGATCAAGTCG
>CAXSHP010000211.1:4030-4975 GCA_964236935.1 uncultured Sphingomonadaceae bacterium | reverse complement strand
CGATCCGTTCGCGCCGCGCAGCTTCAGCCTGGTCGCGATCCACAAGTTCGGCATTCCCGATGTCTTTTCCGAAGAAGCGATCGACGAGGCGGGCCGGGTGGCCAAGCTGCCGCTCGGCGAGCGCGAGGATCTGCGCCCCCTGCCGATCGTCGCGATCGATCCGGCCGATGCGCGCGATCATGACGATGCGGTGTGGGCCGCGCGCGACGAGGATCCGGGCAATGCGGGGGGCTATCGCGCGATCGTCGCGATCGCTGACGTCGCCTTCTACGTGCGGCCGGGATCGGCGCTCGACCGCGAGGCGAGGAAGCGCGGCAACAGCGTCTATTTTCCCGATCGCGTGGTGCCGATGCTGCCCGAGCTGCTGTCGGCGGACGTGTGCTCGCTCAAGCAGGGCGAGGATCGCGCGGCGCTTGCGTGCCACCTCTTGATCGATGCGAATGGGGGGTTGAAGAGCTGGCGCTTCTCGCGCGCGGTGGTGCGGATCGCGGCGAACATCGCTTATGAGGATGCACAGGCGGCGATTGACGGCGAAAGCAAAGAGGCCGCTGTCCCGAGCGAAGTCGAGGGACGTTCGACGCTGGAACGTGTCTCGACTTCGCTCGACACAGCGGTGCAGGGAGAATTGGTCGATACCGTCCTCCGCCCGCTGTGGGATTGCTGGGCGCTGCTCGCCAAGGCGCGTGCCAAGCGCCAACCGCTCGAGCTCGATCTGCCCGAGCGGCGGGTCGTGCTCGACGAGCAGGGTCGCATCCTCTCGGTCGCCCCGCGCGAGCGGCTCGATGCGCATCGGCTGATCGAGGATTATATGATCGCCGCGAATGTGGCCGCGGCGAAGGCGCTCGAGGCGAAGACCGCGCCGGTGATGTACCGCGTCCACGAGCCGCCGGGGCGCGAGAAACTGGTCGCGCTCAAGGACTATCTCAAGACTTTCGGGGTCGAGTT
>CAXSHP010000211.1:0-4008 GCA_964236935.1 uncultured Sphingomonadaceae bacterium | reverse complement strand
GCGCGTCACCGACGATGCCGCGCGGCCGCAGATCATGGAGCAGGTGCTGCGCTCGCAGACCCAGGCTTATTACGCGCCGCGCAATGCCGGGCATTTCGGCCTCGCGCTGGGCAGCTACGCGCATTTCACCTCGCCGATCCGGCGCTATGCCGATCTGCTGGTCCACCGCTCGCTGGTCGGCGCCTATGGGCTCGATCCCGCGGCCAAGGCGACGCGGCTGACCGACGAGGACGCCGAGCGGATGGACCGTCTCGGCGAGGCGATCAGTTCGGCCGAGCGGCGTGCGATGGAAGCCGAGCGCGAGACGATCGACCGCTATGTCGCGGCGTTCCTCTCGACGCGCGTCGGCGAATTGCTCGATACGCGCATCACGGGCGTGCGCAATTTCGGCTTCTTCGCCACGGTCGAGGGGCTGGGCGGCGACGGACTCGTGCCGGTGTCGACGCTTGGCGCCGAGCATTTTCGCTATGACGAGGCATCGCAGGCGCTGGTCGGCGAGGCGAGCGGCGACACTTACGCGAGCGGGCAGCGGCTTAAGCTGCGGCTGGTCGAGTCCAATCCGGTGAGCGGGGCGCTGCGCTTCGAGCTGGCCGAGGGGGCCAACCACCTGCCGCTGCGGCGTGGCGGCAAGGATCGCCGGCCGATGGGGCGGCGGGGGCGGCCCGCGGGAATACGGCATCAGGGGCGGTGAGGTGCGCCATTTGTTCACATTGGACCATTCCGTTCCCCGGCGAAGGCCGGGGTCCAGCTGGGAAGGCCGCGGTCACGGAGCGCGGCGCCAATCAATAGGTCTTGCAACTGGGTCCCGGCCTTCGCCGGGGAACATGCAGCAGAGATAAACTGGCCTTATTTCGCCAGCACCGTGCCCGGATCGGTCAGCTCGTCGCCGCCGATCGCGCGATACAGCGCGACGATGCTGTCGGCGCGCAGCAGGCGGGCGGCGGCGAGTGACTGCTGCGCGGCGTAGAGCGTGCGCTGGGCGTCGAGGCTGGTAAGGAAATTGTCGATGCCGGCGCGATAGCGCGCGTCGGCGAGCCGATAATTGTCGAGCGCATCGGCGACCTCGCGGAAGGCGGTCTGGATCGCCTGCTCGTACTGCGCGAGCGCGAGATCGCGCTGCGCCTTGGCGAAGGCGAGGTTGCCGCTGTTCGCCGCGGCATCGAAGATCGGCAGGGTGACGCCGGGTCCGGCGCTCCAGCTGAACGCGCCGCCGGTGAACAGCGAGGACAGCGCGGTGCTGGCGAAACCGGCCGAGCCGGTCAAGCTGATCGTCGGAAAGAAGGCCGCGCGCGCCGCGCCGATGCGGGCGTTGGCGGCCATCAGCTGGAGCTCGGCCTGGTCGCCGTCGGGCCGGCGCAGCAGCACCGTCGAGCTGAGCCCGGCCGGGACCGGGCCGAACAGCCCATCGACGCGCTCGATCGACGTCGGCAGCAGCGCGTCGGCGACCGGTGCGCCGACGAGCAGCTCGAGCGCATTGCGATCCTGCGCGACCTCGGTGGTGTAATTCGCGACATCGGCGCGCGCGGTGGCGAGCACGGTGCGCGCCTGGCTCAAATCGATGCGCGACGAGATGCCCGCCGCGCGGCGCTTGTCGGTCAGCATCACCGATCGCTCGGCGTTCTGCGCGGTGGAGGCGGCGATGGCGAGCGCGCTGCGATCGGCGGCCAGTTCGAAAAAGGCGTTGGCCAGCTCCGCGACGAGCGCGAGCCGCGCCGATCGCGCGCCGGCCGCGGTCGCGAGATATTGGTCGAACTGGGCGCGCGACAGGCTGTGGAGGCGGCCGAACAGGTCGAGCTCGAACGAGGCCAGGCCGAGGCCGAGCGAATAGACGGTGCGTGTGCGTCGGCTGCCGTCGGCCGCACCGGCGGTCGTCCCGCCGACGCCCGTCGTCGCGCCCCCGGCGGCCGCGGTCAGGCGCGTCGTCGTGCTGTCGGTTGCGGACACGCCGCCCTCCAGCCCGAACTGCGGGAATTGGGCGGCGCGCTGGACGCGATATTGCGCGCGGGCGGATTCGACGTTGGCGGCGGCGATGCGGAGGTCGCGATTGTTCGCGAGCGCCTGCTCGATGACGGCCTGGAGCGCGGGATCGCCAAACAGCGCGCGCCACGACAGGCGGGGCAGGCTTTCGTCGGTGGCGGGGGCATAGGCCGGGCCGCGCGGCGAGACGGGCGGCACGGGGGCGGCCGGGCGGTCGTAACGCGGCTCGAGGCTGCACGCGGCGAGCGCCAGCGCGATCGGCAGCGACAGACGAGCGCAGCGCATGTCAGGCAGCCTGCGGTGCGGGTGCGCGAGACGCGCGGCTGAACAGCCCGCGGACCAGCACGAAGAACAAGGGGATGTAGAACAAGGCGAGCACCGTCGCGCTGAGCATCCCGCCGACCACGGCGGTGCCGATCGCGATGCGGCTCTGCGCGCCGGCGCCGGTGGCGAGTGCGAGCGGCAGGACGCCGAAGATGAAGGCGAGGGAGGTCATCAGGATCGGCCGCAGCCGCAGCCGCGCCGCCTCGATCGCCGCCTTGGCGGGCGATTCGCCCTTGCGCTCGGCGGCTTCGGCGAATTCGACGATGAGGATGGCGTTCTTCGCCGCGAGGCCCATCGTGGTGAGCAGCCCGACCTGGAAATAGATATCGTTCTCGAGCCCGCGCAGCGCGACCGCGGCGACCGCCCCGATCACGCCGAGCGGCACCACGAGCAGCACCGCGATCGGCACCGACCAGCTTTCGTAGAGCGCCGCGAGGCACAGGAACACCACCAGCAGCGAGATCGCGTAGAGCTTCGGAGCCTGGCCGCTCGACAGCCGCTCCTGATAGGACAGGCCGCTCCACTGGACGTCGGTGCCCGGTCCGAGATCGCGGACCAGTTCGATCATCCGCGCCATCGCCCCGCCCGAGCTGTGCCCGGGCGACGCCTCGCCCTGAAACTCATACGCCGGCAACCCGTTGAACCGGGTGAGCGCGGTCGGCGCCAGCGACCATTTCGTCGCGGCGAAGGCGGAGAAGGGCGCCATCGCGCCGCTCGCGGTGCGCACCTTCCACACCGCGAGATCCTCCGGCGTGGCGCGATATTGGCCGTCGCCCTGCACATAGACGCGTTTCACCCGGCCGCGATCGACGAAATCGTTGACGTAGACGCCGCCCCAGGCGGCGCTGATCGTCGAATTGATGTCCGCCTGGTTCAGCCCGAGCGCGCCCGCCTGCGATTCATCGACGTCGACGTTGAGCTGCGGCGTATCCGAGAGCGAGTTGAGGCGTACCGACGCCAAGGCACCATCGGCCGTCGCCGCCGCGAGCAGCTTGTCGCGCCGCGCCATGAATTCGTCGCGGCCGAGGCCTCCGCTATTGACCAGCTCCATGGTGAAACCGTTGCTTTGCCCGAGGCCCTGGACCGGCGGCAGCGTCAGCGCGAAGAATTTCGCATCGCGAATGCCCGCGAGCGCCTTGTTGGCGCGGCCGGTAATCGCCGGGACGGCGTTGTCCTTGCCCTTGCGTTGGTCCCACGGCTTCATCACCACGAACCCCTGGCCGGCGCTCTGCGACACGCCTGCCTGCTGCTGGCCGCTGACGGTGAAGATCCCGGCCAGATTGCCCGTTTCGTTGCCGAGAAAATAGTCTTCGATCTCTTTCGCGACCGCGATCGTGCGCGGCTGCGTGGCGCCCGGCGGCAAGGTATATTGGATCACCGCGCCACCCTGATCCTCCGTCGGCAGGAAGCCGGTGGGCAAGCGGACGAAGGCCAGGACGAGCAGCGCCGCGATCACCGCATAGCCGAGGAGAAACCGCTTGCGGTGAGCGAAGCCGGCCTCGACCTGGCGGACGTACCAGTCGCGGCCGCGCGCGAACCGGTCGTTGAACCACAGGAAGAAGCGACCGAACAGCCCGGGGCGCGGCGCGGCGCCATTCTCCGGCGCGCGCGGTTTGAGCAGCGTGGCGGTCAGCGCCGGCGTCAGGATCAGCGCGACCAGCACCGACAGCACCATCGACGAGACAATGGTGACCGAGAACTGGCGAT
>CAXSHP010000210.1:0-4981 GCA_964236935.1 uncultured Sphingomonadaceae bacterium | reverse complement strand
GGGCCGTTGGTCAGGGCGGCGAAGGTCGCCTGGTCGCACGGGCAGCGTTTCGGACTGATGTTCCACGAGCCTGCGGACGAGCCGATGATCGCGGGGATGCTGACGCCGGAGTGAGCGTCCCGCGGCTTGGCCGCGAAGCCGCCGTCAGTCCTGGACCGCGAACAGGGTGGCGCCCGCATATTTCGAGTCGCCCGGGTCGAACAACGCGGAAGTCGAAAAACGTCGGCTGGTGCGCGCGATCTCGCTTAGTCCGACCAGCTTGAACGCGCCGAGCTTGATTTCCTTGGGTGGCTTGCCGTCGCGCTCGATGGTGACCGCGTCGATGAACAAGGCATCGTGCTTGGTATAGAGGATGTGCGGCGCCAAGGTGACCGCGCTGCGATTATAGACCGCGGCGATGCAGATCTGGCGAGCGATCGCCTCGAGGATGATCTCGGTCGGGAGCGGCGCCGCGGTCGCGGGGCGATCGTCGATGTCTTGCGCTGCGGAAGATTGGGCTAGATTGTGCATTGCAGCAAAACCGCTTGGAAGAGAGTAAAGTTCCGCCCGCAGGATGAGGGCGCGATCCGGCTACGACGGCTTCGCACGGCTCAACCTGCGCGCGTTGCCGGTCGCACTGAGGTGGACCGGGGCGAGCGCCCGGCCGCCGGCGCGCGCGGCGCGCTCGAACATGCGCGAAGAGCGCGACGCCATTTCCCCGAGCTGCTCCGGCGATGCCATGCGGCCGCTCAGCGCGATCCCCACGACCTGTTGCCAATGCGCGAGCGCCTGGGACTGGATCTCATGCAGATCGGCCATTGCGGACATCCCCGCCTTGGAAAAGGCCTCGACCTTCTCGGGCACCATTTTCGCCAGCTCGACATAGTCAGCGTTGAGCGGATCGCGCGACGCCGCCGCCATCGTGCGCGAACGGCTGTCGACCACGGCGCCGCTCGCCTGCATCGTCTCGGCGAGCTTGATCCCGGTCTCGGCCATGGCGACGCCGCTGCGCCACATGCCCGCCCAGAAATCGAATGTCGTGTCCGCCATCGCTTTGTCCTCGGGGATGGGCTAATGGAAGCAAGCGCCCTGGTCAACGATTCCGCAGCGCACCATTTCCGGCACGGCTCCCGGACAGTTCGACAAATATCCTCGATCGGCGATAGCGTGGCCTGAGCAGGTGGGGCATGCGATGGCGAGATGGATCCGGTGACCGACCTCTTTGCCGCATGACCGTGCGGATGCTCGAGCTCGCCGATATCGGCAAGCGCTACGGCGACAGCGTCGTGCTCGATCGGGTCAGCCTGTCGGTTGCGTCGGGGACGTTGCTCGCGCTGGTCGGGACCTCGGGATCGGGCAAGACCTCCTTGCTCAAGACGATCAACCGCTTGGTCGTGCCCGACGCGGGCTCGGTCAGGCTCGATGGCCGGGACGTGCGCGATCTTGCGCCCGCCGAGCTGCGGCGGCGGATCGGCTATGTCTTCCAGGGGATCGGCCTGTTCCCGCACATGACGGTGGGGGAAAATATCGCGCTGGTGCCGCGGCTGACCGGCGTGCCGTCCGCCGAGCGCGAGACGCGGATCGCGGCGCTGCTGGCGCTGATCGCGCTGCCGCCCGAGATCGCAGCGCGCTATCCGCGCGAGCTTTCCGGCGGACAGGCGCAGCGCGTCGGCGTCGCCCGCGCGCTGGCGGCGCGGCCCGCGCTGATGCTGATGGACGAGCCGTTCGGCGCACTCGACCCCGTCACGCGCGACGAGCTGGGCCGCGCCTATCGCGCGCTGCACGACGAGCTCGGGCTGACCACCATGATGGTGACGCACGACATGACCGAGGCGCTGCTGCTCGCCGACCGGATCGTGGTGCTCGCCGGGGGCCGGATCCTGGCCGATTGCCGGCCGGCCGAACTGATCAAGGGCCATGCCGATCCGCTCGTCGCCGAGCTGATCGCGGTCCCGCGGCGGCAGGCGGGGCGGCTGACCGCGCTGGCGGCGCCATGATCGATCCGGCGTTCCGCGAGGCGATCGGCGAGCTGCCCGGGCTGATCGGCGCGCATCTCCTGCTCAGCGGCTGCGCGGTCGCGATCGGCGTGCTGGTGGGTCTCCCGCTCGCCTTGTGGGCGGTCGCGAGCCGCCGCGTGCGGGCGCCGCTGCTCGTGTTCGTCGGCGCGATCCAGACGATCCCCGCGCTGGCGCTGCTCGCGTTATTCTATCCGCTGCTGCTCGCCTTGGGCCGGCTGACGCGGCTGCATATCCCCGCGCTCGGCTTCCTGCCGGCGCTGATCGCGCTCGCGCTCTATGCGCTGCTGCCGATCGTGAGGAACGCGATCGCGGCGCGGCAGGGCCTCGATCCGAGCCTGATCGAGGCGGCCGACGGTATCGGCATGACGCGGCGGCAACGGCTGCTGCTGGTCGAGCTGCCGCTTGGCGCGCCGGTGATCCTGGCGGGCATCCGCACCGCGACGGTGTGGACGATCGGCGCTGCCACCCTCGCCACCACGATCGGCCAGCCGAGCCTCGGCAATCTGATCTTCTCCGGCCTGCAGACGGAGAATTGGGCGCGCGTGCTCGTCGGCTGCGCGGCCTCGGCAGCCCTCGCGCTGATCGCTGACGGGCTGCTCGCGCTGGTCGAGGCGGGGGTGGCGCGGCGTTCGCGCGGGCGGCTGTGGCTCGGGCTCGGCCTGCTCCTCGCCGCGCTGATCGGGGCAGCGCTGCCGCTGCTCGGCGGGGCGCCGGCACGCGGGACGATCGTGATCGGCGCGAAGAACTTCTCGGAGCAATATATTTTGGCGAGCGCGATCGAGGAGCGGCTGGCCAAGGCCGGCTATCGCACCGAACGGCGCGACGATCTCGGCTCGGCGGTCGCCTATCGCGCGCTCGCGGCGGGCGATATCGATGTCTATGTCGACTATAGCGGCACCTTGTGGACCAACGTTCTCGCGCGCCGCGATACGCCGCCCGCGCAAGTCATGCGGCGCACGCTCGACGCCGAGCTGCGCCGCCGCGACGGCGTCCGCCTGCTCGGCGCGCTCGGCTTCGAGAACGCCTATGCGCTGGCGATGCGGCGCAGCCGGGCGGAGGCGCTCGGCATCCGTTCGCTCGACGATCTCGCGCGCGTGGCGTCGCGGCTCGATCTCGCCAGCGACATCGAATTCCTCAGCCGGCCCGAGTGGCGTTCGGTCGCCGGCGCTTATGGCCTGCGTTTCGCCGGGCAGCGGTCGTACAACCCGACGTTCATGTATCGCGCGATCGCCGACGGTTCGGCCGACGTGATCTCGGCGTTTTCCTCCGATGGCCGCATCGCCGCGCTGGATCTCGTCACGCTGAGCGATCCGCGCGGCGCCTTGCCGAGCTACGATGCGCTGATCCTGCTGTCGCCGCGTCACGCGCAGGATGCGCCGCTCGCCGCCGTGCTGTCGCCGTTGATCGGGCGGATATCGATCGATCGCATGCGGCAGGCGAACCTGCTGGTCGATCGGGATCGCGACAAGCGCACGCCGCGCGAGGCGGCGCGTTGGCTGCTGCCGGAATGATCCCCGCTGGCTTTCGCCGAGAGCGCTATATATGACCGGCTATGATGCTTTGCGGAGGGGCCATGACTCGCGTGCTGAACCGTCTGCTCGTCGTGTTGCTGCTGTTCGGGGGCGCCGTGCCGGCCGCGGTCGCGCAGGAGCAGGCGCCGTTGGTGCTCGCCGCCGCCAGCCTGCAGGAATCGCTCACCGAGGCGGCAGCGAGGTGGAGCGCGCAGGGGCATACCAAGCCGGTGCTGTCGTTCGCCGCATCCTCCGCGCTCGCGCGCCAGATCGACGCCGGGGCGCCGGCGGACCTGTTCATCTCGGCCGATGAGCCGTGGATGGACGACGTCGCGAGCAAGGGCATGATCCGCCCGCGGACGCGCGTGTCGTTCCTCGCCAATCGGCTGGTGCTGATCGCACCCGCGGCCAAGCCGGTCAGGCTCAGGATCAAGCCCGGTTTCGCCTTGGCCGAAGCGCTCGGCGAGAACCGGCTGGCGATGGCCGACCCCGATTCGGTCCCCGCGGGCAAATATGGCAAGGCGGCCTTGACCAAGCTCGGCGTGTGGGATGCCGTCGCGCCCAAGGTGGCGCGCGCGGAGAATGTGCGCGCGGCGCTGGCGCTGGTCGAGCGCGGCGAGGCGCCGCTCGGCATCGTCTATGAAACCGACGCCAAGGCATCGGCGAAAGTCGTGATCGTCGGTTATTTCCCCGCCGCGAGCTACCCGCCGATCACCTATCCCGTCGCCGTCCTGACCGCGAGCACCAGCCCCGACGCCGAGGGTTTCCGCACGTTCCTCATCTCGCGTCGCGGCAAGGCGATCTTCACCCACTACGGCTTCATCGCGCGATAACGGGTGCTGCTGACGCCCGACGACTGGGAGGTCATTCGCCTTTCGCTCAAGGTCAGTGTCGTGGCGGTGGCGGGCGTGCTGCCGGTGGCATTCGGATTGGCCTGGCTGCTCGCGCGCGGCCGGTTTCGCGGCAAGCTGCTGCTCGATGCCTTGGTCCATCTGCCGCTGGTGCTGCCGCCGGTGGTGACCGGCTGGCTGCTGCTGCTCGCATTCGGCAACAATGGCCCGGCCGGCCGCTGGTTCGCCGAGTGGCTCGGGATCAGCTTCATGTTCCGCTGGACGGGGGCGGCGCTGGCCGCGACGGTGATGGCGCTGCCGCTGATGGTGCGCGCGATCCGATTGTCGATCGAGGCGGTCGATCGGCGGCTCGAGAGCGCGGCGCGCACGCTCGGCGCGACGCCGTGGCGCGCGTTCGTCACGATCACCGTGCCGTTGTCGCTGCCCGGCGTGCTGGCGGGCGCGGTGCTCGGCTTCGCGCGCTCGATCGGCGAGTTCGGCGCGACGATCACCTTCGTCTCCAACATCCCCGGCGAGACGCGCACCCTGCCGCTCGCGATCTATTCGGCGCTCCAGGTGCCGGGCGCGGAAGGCGCGGTGGCCCGGCTGGCGATCGTCTCGGTGCTGCTGTCGCTCGCGGCGC
>CAXSHP010000209.1:825-5079 GCA_964236935.1 uncultured Sphingomonadaceae bacterium | reverse complement strand
CCGTGCCGATCTACCAGGCGCTCGAGAAGGTCGGCGGCGTCGCCGAGGACCTGACGTGGGAAATCTTCCGCGATACCCTGATCGAGCAGGCCGAGCAGGGCGTCGATTATTTCACGATCCACGCGGGCGTGCGCCTGCCCTACATCCCGATGACCGCCAAGCGCGTTACCGGAATCGTCAGCCGCGGCGGATCGATCATGGCGAAATGGTGCCTCAGCCACCACCGCGAGAGCTTCCTCTACGAGCATTTCGACGAGATCAGCGAGATCATGAAAGCGTACGACATCGCTTATTCGCTCGGCGACGGCCTGCGCCCCGGATCGATCGCCGACGCCAACGACGAGGCGCAGTTCGCCGAGCTGTACACCTTGGGCGAGCTCACCCACCGCGCGTGGAAGAGCGACGTCCAGGTGATGATTGAGGGCCCCGGCCACGTGCCGATGCACAAGATCAAGGAGAATATGGACAAGCAGCTCGCGGTGTGCGGCGAGGCGCCGTTCTACACGCTCGGGCCCCTGACCACCGACATCGCGCCGGGCTACGACCACATCACCAGCGGCATCGGCGCGGCGATGATCGGCTGGTACGGCACGGCGATGCTCTGCTACGTCACCCCCAAGGAGCATCTGGGGCTTCCCGATCGCGACGACGTCAAGGTCGGCGTGGTGACTTACAAGCTCGCCGCCCACGCCGCGAATTTGGCGAAGGGCCACCCGGCGGCGAAGCTGCGCGACGACGCGGTCAGCCGCGCGCGCTTCGAGTTCCGCTGGCGCGACCAGTTCAACCTGTCGCTCGATCCCGACACCGCCGAGCAATACCACGACGAGACGCTGCCGGCGGAGGGGGCGAAGACCGCGCACTTCTGCTCGATGTGCGGGCCGAAGTTCTGCTCGATGAAGATCACCCAGGAGGTGCGCGACTTCGCGGCGAAGCAGAATGCCGGGGTGGATACGTTTATCGCGGCGTCGCCGCAGGGGGACGCCGAGGCGGGGATGGCGGAGATGAGCGGGCTGTTCCGCGAGAAAGGCGGGGAGATTTATCTGCCGGCGGCAGAATAAGATGCGCGCGCGGCTTTTCCTTGTCCTGGCAGCGCTGCCGTTGCCTACGGCTGGCGATGCCGCGCCGCCTCATCCGCTCAGCGAGACCTTCGCGAAGGGCATCGTTCGCATCGTACATGACGAGCTGGTCTATCGGCCGAAGGCGTTTAGTGTCGCGTCACGCATTGCCCTGCGCAATCCCGAAAAGTTCTCTGATCAGCCCGAGGGCACGAGCCGGATGGCGCAGTGGCATTTCCCGTCCAACTCATATGGAGTGACCGAGGTAAGGCTGACAGACGGTGGTAGCGGTCCCACCCTCAGCGCCAGCATGGAGATGACTCTCTCAGGCAGGCCATGCATGATGCTCGTCTCGCTGGAACGGGCCCTGAAGCGAAAAGCCCATTTCGGCGGAGCGGTCATGACGATGGCGTTGAATGGCCCGGCTCCGCAATTGGAAGAGTTGGGCGAGACCTATGCGGATATCAGCAGTCGAAGCCGGTTTGGAAGATGGGTCGCCGTTTCGACACGTTCGTCGAAACCTCGCCGGCAGGGCTGCATCCGGACGCTGACGTTGAACTTAGATCGTCCGGCTGGCGGGCGAGCCACAGCTTCGCCGGTACGATAGAATCGCTCGTAATTCCTGGGACAATTCAGCAATTCCGGGGACACAATACCCAATTTCAATAATGATACCGGCAGCTCAACACCTCCAGCGCCTGTCCCTCGCCTAATCCGCGCACGCGGTATACCAGACGGAGCTCGCCGGTGATCCGGCGCGACCACCAGCCCGTCAGGTTGCGGCGCAGCGGCTCGGGCTTGCCGGTGCCGCGAAACGGATCGCCCAGGCACTCGCCGATCAGTGCGTTGATCCGCGCGACGACCTTGCGGTCCTCATCCAGCCATTCGAGATATTGCGACCAGGCGACCTCGTCGAAGGTCAGCTTCACGGCTGGATCAGCTCGTGCTCCTCGCCTTCGCCGGCGTCGAGCCGGGCGATGCCCTCGAGCAGGTGCTTCGCGTTCGCCGGCGAAGACAGCAGGTGCAGCGTCTCCTCCATCCCCGCCCACTCGCTGGCGGAGATGAGCACAATATTCTCGCCGCGCTGGCGCGTGATCATCACCGGCGCGCGGTCGGAGGCAGCCCGATCCAGCACCGCTTTCAGATTATCGCGCGCCTCGGAATAAGTGACTGTCTGCATGCCCATAAATATGGACAAAGACTTGTACAATGTCAATACGACGGCGCGATCAGCGCGTCGGTCCGGCGGCGTCGCGCGCGCTGATCCAGCGCCTGCTCCAGCTGTGGAACGGCAGCATGAATGTCTGCGCGACCGATGTGATCTCTCCTTCGCCGGCGATCCCGGTCGGCGGATATTCGTCGCGCGCGGGGTGCCGGTAGGTGCCGAAGACGAGGTCGTAGAGCGGGAACATCGCGGCATAATTCTTGTCGAAATGCTGCGGCAGGATGCTGTGGTGGAGGCGATGGAACTGCGGGCCGGCGACGATCCGGCCGGCGTGCCCGAGGCCGAGCCGCAGATTGGCGTGGACGAAGCCGGTCCAGGCGGTGAGCAGGAAGACGGACAGGCCCGCCTTCAGCGGCAAATTGAACAACAGCGCCATCGGCACGAAGATGAACGGAATGCGCCCGATTTCCTCCAGCCAGTGGCAGCGCAGCTGGGTCGAGACGCCCAGCGTCTCGTCCATGTGGTGGAGCTTGTGCATCGCCCACAAGGCGGGGATTTCATGCTGGGCGCGGTGCCACCAGTAATAGAAGAAATCGAAGGCGAGCAGGAACAGCAAGCTGGCCGCGGCCACCGCCGGAAAGCTCGCCCCGCGGCGGACGTCCAGGTCGATCAGCCCGCCCCCGTTGATGCGGCGAACGGCGGCGACGATGCCGGCGAGGACGCCGCCGAACAAGGTCGGCACCGCCAGATACAGCAGCGCCAGCTTGATGTTGAGCGCCCATCCGCCGGCCGACTTGAGGCGATGCGCGGGGAAACGGCGTTCGAGCAGGCCGAACAAGGTGAACGGGATGGCGATCGGCGCCAACGCCAGACAAATGAAGCCCGCGCCCTTGAGCAGCTCGTCGATCATCGCCCCCACGCTGGCCGATTCATCCGTGGTTCGCAATGGCCGAGGCTCGAATCGATCTCGTTCGGCCAATCATCGTCATTCCGGCGAAAGCCGGAAGCCATGGCAGCGCCGCTCTCGCTTCGATACGCTCGAGATCGACGCTACGACCCACCCGTTTCCGTCGCTCGCTTCAGCCGGTACACCAGATCGAGTGCTTCCTTCGGGCTGAGCTGGTCCGCGTCGATCCGCTCGAGCATGTCGCGCAGCGGATCGCGCTCCGGTGCGGGCGGGAGCGCGGCGAACAGCGGGAGATCGTCGAGCCCCGCCGCCAGCCCCCCGGTCTTGGCCCGCCCCGCCTCGAGCTTGGCCAGCACCGCCTTGGCGCGCGCCACCACCGGCGGCGGCAGTCCGGCGAGCCGCGCCACCGCGAGGCCATAGCTGCGGTCGGCGGGTCCGGTGGCGAGCTCGTGGAGCAGCACCAGCTCGCCTTTATATTCGCGCGCGCGGACGTGGTGGAGGCTGAGCGCGTCGAGCCGCTCGGCGAGGCGGGTGAGCTCGTGGTAATGCGTCGCGAACAGGCAGCGGCAGCGGTTCCTGTCGTGCACCGCCTCGACCACCGCCCAGGCGATCGCGAGGCCATCGTAGGTCGAGGTGCCGCGGCCGACCTCGTCGAGGATGACGAACGAGCGTGGCGTCGCCTGCGCCAGGATCGCCGCGGTCTCGACCATCTCGACCATGAAGGTCGATCGCCCGCGCGCGAGATTGTCCGAGGCGCCGACGCGGCTGAACAGGCGATCGACCAGCCCGAGGCGCGCGGACGCGGCAGGCACGAAGCTGCCCGCCTGCGCGAGCACCGCGATCAGCGCGTTCTGGCGCAGGAAGGTTGATTTGCCGCCCATGTTCGGGCCGGTCACCAGCCACAGCCGGGCTTGCTCGGAGAGGTTGCAGTCGTTGGCGACGAAGCGCGCCGCGCCCGCCGCCACCGCCGCTTCGACCACCGGATGCCGCCCGCCGACGACCTCGAAGCAGGCATGGTCCGCGAGCTGCGGGCGGCACCAGCCGCCCTCGGCGGCGCGCTCCGCCAGCGCGGTGGCGACGTCGAGCCGCGCGAGCGCATCGGCGCTCGCCGCGATCTCGCGCACGCG
>CAXSHP010000209.1:0-815 GCA_964236935.1 uncultured Sphingomonadaceae bacterium | reverse complement strand
GCCCCAGCGCCGCCGCGCTCAATTCCTCGAAATGCGCGGCCTCGGCGGCGAGCGCGTGGCTCCCCGCCTGGGTCACGCGCTGCGCCTCGTCGTGCAGCTCGGGCGCGTTGAAGCGCACCACCCCGGCGAGCGTCTGGCGGTGGGTGAAGCCCGAGTCCGCCGTCATCAGCCGGTCGGCGTGCCTGGCCGGCACCTCGATGTGGAAGCCGAGAACGGCGTTGTGGCGGATGCGCAGGCTCGATACGCCGCTGCGCTCGCGGTAGCGTGCCTCGAGCGCGGCGATCGCGCGCCGCCCCTCGCCGCCGGCATTGCGCAAATCGTCGAGCGCGGCGTCGTAGCCCTCGGCGATATAGCCGCCCGCGCTCGCATCGATCGGCGGGGAAGGCACCAGCGCGCGGGTGAGCTGGTCGATCAGCGCGCCGTGGCCGCGCAGCGCGGGCAGCAGCGCGTCGAGCAATGCCGGACGGTCGTCGATCGCTGCGAGCCGCTCGTGCAGCCGCCACGCGCCGTCGAGCCCGTCGCGCAGCAGCGCGAGATCGCGCGGGCTGCCGCGTCCGGCGGCGAGCCGGCCGAGCGCGCGGGCGATGTCGGGCAGCGCCTTCAGGCGTTCGCGCACAAGCTCGCGTGTCGCCGCGTCGCGCTCGAACCGCGCGACGAGATCGAGCCGCGCCTCGATCGGCGGACGGGCGGCGAGCGGCGCGGCGAGATCGCTCGCGAGCAGCCGCGCGCCCCCGCCGGTGACGGTGCGGTCGAGCGTGTCGAGCAGGCTGCCCTTGCGTCCGCCGCCGGCCGCCTGGACCAGTTCGAGGCTCTCG
>CAXSHP010000208.1:0-5105 GCA_964236935.1 uncultured Sphingomonadaceae bacterium | reverse complement strand
GACGCTCTATGGCGTCGGATACCGCTTTGCCGAGGACTGATCCGCCGCCCGAGCGCGACCTGATGCTCGCCTGGACGGCGCGCTGGTCGCTGACCAACCGCATCCTCGCGGTCAACGTGTTCGCGCTGGCGATGCTCGCGGGCAGCTTCTTCTACCTCGATACCTATCGCACGCGTCTGGCCGAACAGCGGCTCGAGCAGGCGGGCGACGAGGCGACCCTGATCGCCGTCGCGCTGAGCGCCGCGCCGCGCGACACCCGCGCCGCGCTCGCCACCCGCCTCGGCGAGGCGACGCGCGCGCGCTTGCGGATCTACGACCCCGACGGCCGCCGCATGATCGACAGCTGGGATCGCGGCGAGCCGACCTATCGGCTGCGCGATCCCACCGTCGAGCCATGGCAGAAGCATATCGCCCGCTTCCTCGATCGCGCGTTCGACGCGGTCGTCGGCGCGCCGACGCTCGATCCGTTCGCCGAGCCGAAGCGGGATACGCTGGCGGCGTGGGACGAGGCGCGCGCGGTGGAGGCCGGCACGCCGATCGAATCGCGGCTGCGGCGCGCGCCCGACCAGACGCCGGTGCTGACCACGGCGCTGCGCCTGACCGATCATAGCGGCGAGCTGCTGCTCGTCACGGGCAGCGCGCGCGACATCACCAGGGAGGTCCGCGCCGAGCGCTTCGCCATCGGCGTCGTCGTCGCGACGGTCTCGCTCGTCTCGATCCTGCTGTCGCTGTTCCTCGCGCGGACCATCGTCCGCCCGCTGCGCCGGCTCGCGCGCGCCGCGGTGCGCGTCCGGCTCGGCCGCGCGCGCGAGGTGATCGTGCCGCGTCTGCCCTCGCGACGGGACGAGATCGGCATGCTCGCGCGCGCCTTGTCCGACATGAGCCTCGCGCTGCGCCAGCGGATCGACGCGGTCGAGACCTTCGCCGCCGACGTCAGCCACGAGCTCAAGAACCCGCTCGCTTCGCTGCGCTCGGCGGTCGAGACCCTCGGGCGGATCGACGATCCGGCGCTGCACCGCCAGCTGCTCGACCTGATCCGCGACGATGTCGTGCGGCTCGATCGGCTGATCACCGACGTCGCCGAGGTCTCGCGGCTCGACGCCGAACTGTCGCGCGCGCGCTTCGAGCGGGTCGATCTCGGCGCGCTGATCGAGCCGATCCTGACCGCGCGGGAAACGCGCCGGATGAACGGCGATGCGCGCGTTGCCTTTGCGCGGCCCTATGCCGATACCGCGGTGGTGTTCGGCGATCCCTCACGACTGGCGCGGATGATCGAGAATCTGGTCGACAATGCCGTGTCCTTCTCGCCGCCGGGCGGGTTGGTCGAGATCGGCGCGGTGCGGCTCGACGACGAGGTCCGCATCCAGATCGACGACGAAGGCCCCGGCGTCCCGCCCGACCAGCGCGAGGCGATCTTCCGGCGATTCCACAGCGTCCGCCCCGACGGCGAGGATTTCGGGCGGCATTCGGGGCTCGGCCTGGCGATCGCGCGGGCGATCGTCGCCGGCCACGACGGTACGATCGAGGCGCTCGATCGCGGCGCCGACCAATCCGGCGCGCGGTTCCTGATCCGCCTGCCCGCGGCCAGCATCTGACGATGGATGCGCATCCCCCCGAACAGATCCACGCGACCTGCGTGGCGATCGGCGGCCGCGGCGTGCTCCTCTCCGGACCATCGGGATCGGGCAAGTCCGATCTCGCGCTGCGCCTGGTCGATCGCGGCGCGAAGCTGGTCAGCGACGATTACAGCCTGCTCCACCGGGCAGGCGATCAATTGATCGCCCGGCCGCCCGCGACGATCGCCGGCCAACTCGAGGTGCGCGGCATCGGCATCGTCGAGCTCGCGCATCAGCCGGAGGCCGCCGTCGCGCTGCTGATCGCGCTCGACGGCACGGTCGAGCGCATGCCCGAGGAGCCCGCGCGTCGCCGCCTCGCCGGGATCGACATCCCGGCGCTCGCGCTCGCCGCATTCGAGCCGTCGGCGGCGATCAAGGTCGAACTCGCGCTCGCGCGCCATGGCTTGGCGTCATGAGCGGCGCCAGCCGGCCGAGCCGCATCCTGCTGGTCACCGGCATGTCCGGCGCGGGCAAGACCACCGCGCTCAAGACGTTCGAGGATCTCGGCTGGGAGGTGGTCGACAATCTGCCGCTATCGCTGCTCGACCGCCTGCTCGGCACGCCGGCCGCCGAGGGCGCACCCGAGGGCGAGCGCCCGCTCGCGCTCGGGGTCGACAGCCGCACGCGCGGCTTCGACGGCGCCCGGATCGTCTCGCGCATCCACAAGCTGCGCGAGCAGGGCTATGACGTCGCGACCTTGTTCCTCGATTGCGCGGGAGCCGAGCTGGCGCAGCGCTTCTCCGCGACGCGGCGGCGGCACCCGCTCGCGCTCGACCGCCCCGCCGCCGACGGCATCGCCCGCGAGCGCGAGCTGGTCGCGCCGCTGAGAAGCGAGGCCGAATATGTCATCGACACCACCGACACGACCACCAACGCGCTCCAGCACGAACTGCGCGCGCGTTTCGAGGACGCCGGCGGCGGCGCCACGACCTTGGCGGTGATGTCGTTCGGCTTCGCGCGCGGGGTGCCGCGCAACGCCGATCTGGTGCTCGACATGCGTTTCCTGCGCAATCCGCATTGGGATGATCGGCTGCGTCCGCTGACCGGGCTCGACGCATCCGTCGGCGCCTATATCGCCGAGGACCCGGCCTATGCCGAGGCGCTCGAGCGGATCGAGGGGCTGCTCCTGCTGCTGCTGCCGCGCTATGCCGACGAAGGAAAATCCTATGTCACGGTCGCGTTCGGCTGCACCGGCGGGCGGCATCGTTCGGTCCATGTCGCGGAACGAGTCGCCGAGAGGTTGCGCGAGGCCGGATTTTCCCCCACGATCGCGCATCGAGATCTCGCCTCGAGCTCGCGCGAATCGTCGGAACGAGATCGCCGGGCAGTCGCCCGGATCGAGATACCGGGGGAATAGATGATCGGTCTGGTGCTGGTGACACATGGGCGGCTTGCCGCGGAATTCATCGTCGCGATGGAGCATGTCGTCGGCCCGCAGGAGGCCATCGCCGCCGTCTGCATCGGTCCGGAAGACGATATGGAGGCACGCCGGACCGAGATCGCCGCGGCGGTCAAGCGCGTCGATCGCGGCGAAGGCGTGATCCTGCTGACCGATCTGTTCGGCGGAACGCCGTCCAATCTCGCGATCTCGCTGATGAAGGCCAATGAGATCGAGGTCATCGCCGGGGTCAACCTGCCGATGCTGATCCGCCTCGATGGCGCGCGCAAGGTGATGAAGGTCAAAGCGGCCGTCGCCGCCGCGGGCGAGGCGGGGCGCAAATATATCTCGGTCGCGTCCGAGATCCTCGGGGAGGCGGCGGCATGACCGTGCGACGGACCGTGCAGATCACCAACAAGCGCGGTCTCCACGCGCGCGCCAGCGCCAAGTTCGTCACCCTCGCCAGCCAGCAGCCGGTGACGATCCAGGTCGAGAAGGACGGATCGAGCGTCGCCGGCACCTCGATCATGGGGCTGATGATGCTCGGCGCGGCGATGGGCGACAGCGTCACCATCACCGCGGCGGGCGCCGGCGCCGACACTTCGGTCGCCGCGCTCGCCGAGCTGGTCGAGGGCAAGTTCGGCGAGGATTGACCCGCCCGCTTCATACCGTCCTAGACTTGTTCTTGATCGGATCGAATCGCCGTCATCCCGGCGAAAGCCGGGATCCATGGAGACGGTACGGCTGGAGCTGGGAACGGACGCCGTCCGTGGATTACGGCTTTCGCCGGAATGACGGTCGGGGGTTTCGGCCTCACTGGGAACAACTTTAGGTGTCCGAACGAATGCCCCGCCGGATCACTGCCTTCTCCAACCCGCTGATCAAGCGCGTCCGCGGCCTGCGCGACAAGAAGCATCGCCGCGACGAAGGCCTGTTCCTCGCCGAGGGGCTGCGCATCCTCGCCGAGGCCGAGGAGGCGGGGCGGCTGCCGCGCTATATCTTCTTCGCCGCCGACAGCGCCGCGCATCCGCTCGTCCGCCGCCTGTCCGCCGCGGTCGAAGCCGCCGGCGGCGAGGCGATCGAGACCGATCGCGATATCCTCCACAAGCTGTCGGGCAAGGACAATCCGCAGGCGGTGATCGGCGTCTATCCCGCATTCGCCACCGATCTCGCCGCGCTCGACCGCACGTCCGCCGACATCTGGATCGTCGCGCAGGCGCTGCGCGATCCCGGCAACCTCGGCACGATCCTGCGCACCGGCGACGCGGTCGGCGCGGGCGGGCTGATCCTGCTCGACGATTGCGTCGATCCCTTCTCGGTCGAGGCGGTGCGCGCCTCGATGGGGGCGCTGTTCACGCAGCGGATCGCGCATGCCCGCTGGGATGAATTCATCGCCTGGTTGCGCGCCGGCCCCGGCCAGCTGGTCGGCACCAGCCTGCGCAGCGACACCGATTACCAAGCGCCGCGCTACGCCGCGCCGACCTTCCTCCTCGTCGGCAACGAGGCGCAGGGCCTGCCCGCCGATTACGAGGCCGAATGCGACCTGCTGGTCAAGATCCCGATGCTGGGCAAGGCCGACAGCCTCAACGCCGCGGTGGCGACCGCGGTGATGGCCTATGAGGTGCGCAACCAGCGGCGCACCTGATCCTCCCCGGCACGGGGAGGATCAGGAAACCAGTGCCAGCCGCGGCTCGGCCTGCGCCAGATGCACGCCGAGCACGCCCGGCAGATGCTCGACCCGGTGCGCCAGCTCGGCGTCGAGCAGGAAATCCCTGCCGAGCAGCACCCGCTCGACCTGATCGTCCCCCAGCCGCGCGAGCAGCCGCAGCTCGCCGCGTCCGCCCCGCGCACCCGCCATCAGCGCGGCGAGCGCATGGATCGCCGCCGGATCGGCCACCTCGACTTCCATCCGCAGCTTCATGCTGTTCGACAGCCCCTCGAACGGCTGGATCCGCCGGATCGTCACGCGCGGCGTCTCCTCGCCCGCGCGCCGGTCGAGCTCGACGTTGAGCAGCCCGCAGCCGGCGGCCTTGGCCGCGCCCTCGAGATCGGCGCACGTCGCGTCGTCGAAGCAGCTCGCGATGAACTGGCCCGAGGCGTCGCTCATCGTC
>CAXSHP010000207.1:1654-5125 GCA_964236935.1 uncultured Sphingomonadaceae bacterium | reverse complement strand
GAGGATGTCGCTGATCACCGCGAAGTCCTTGCCCTCGAGGATCAGGCCCATGGCGATGCCTGAGACCGGCCGCTTGAGCGGAACGCCCGCGTCCATGAGGGCGAGCGACCCGCCGCACACCGTCGCCATCGACGACGAGCCGTTGGACTCGGTGATGTCGGAGAGGACGCGGATCGTGTAGGGGAACTCCTCCTTGGTCGGCAGCACCGGGCGCAGCGCGCGCCATGCGAGCTTGCCGTGCCCGACCTCGCGGCGGCCCGGCGCGCCGAAACGCCCGACTTCACCGACCGAATAGGGCGGGAAGTTGTAGTGCAGCATGAAGTTCTCGTAACTGAGCCCGGTCAGCCCGTCGATCATCTGCTCGGCGTCCTTGGTGCCGAGCGTGGTCGTCACGATCGCCTGCGTCTCGCCGCGGGTGAACAAGGCCGAGCCGTGCGCGCGCGGGAGGAAGTGGACCATCGATTCGATCGGGCGCACCGTCCTGGTGTCCCGCCCGTCGATGCGGCGGCCTTCCTTGAGGATCGCGGTGCGGACGATATCCGCCTCGACCTTCTTGCCGAGCTTGGCGATCTTGAGCTTGGTCGCGCTGTCGGCGTCGGCGAAATGCTCCTTCATCGGGGCTTTCGCGGCGGCGATCGCGGCGACGCGATCGGCCTTGCCGGTCAGCTTGTAGGCCTCGACGAGGCCGTCGCCGATCAGCGCCTTGACCCGGCCCTTGAGCTCGCCGTCGTCGCTGGTCTTGAGGTCCCACGGATTCTTGGCGGCCTTCTCGGCGAGGCCGATGATGGCGTCGACGACCTTCTTGATCTCGCGATGCGCGAACATCACGCCGCCGAGCATGACCTCTTCCGACAGCTCCTTCGCTTCGGATTCGACCATCATCACCGCGTCCTGGGTGCCCGCGACGACGAGGTCGAGGTCGCCATCGACATATTGGTCCTTGGTCGGGTTGAGCACATATTCGCCATCGACAAAACCGACGCGCGCGGCGCCGATCGGGCCCATGAACGGCACGCCGGAGATGGTCAGCGCGGCAGAGGCGGCGATCATCGCGAGGATGTCGGGCTCGTTCTCGCCGTCATAGGAGAGGACCTGCGCGATACACAGGATCTCGTTGTAGAAGCCTTCGGGGAAGAGGGGGCGGATCGGGCGATCGATCAGGCGGCTGGTCAGCGTCTCCTTCTCGGTGGCGCCGCGCTCGCGCTTGAAGAAGCCGCCCGGGATGCGGCCGGCGGCGGAGAATTTCTCCTGGTAATGCACGGTGAGCGGGAAGAAATCCTGGCCCTCCTTGACCGACTTGGCGGCGGTGACCGCGCACAAGACGACCGTCTCGCCGAGCGTCGCGAGCACCGCGCCGTCGGCCTGGCGGGCGACGCGGCCCGTCTCGAGGGTCAGCGTCTTGCCGCCCCACTGGATTTCCTGCTTCTTGATATCGAACATGTTGGTTTCCTTGTCTCCGGCCGCCCGATGCGGCCGGGGCCTGTGCGAGCTAACCGGCTCGTGCGGTGCGGGACCTTATGTGCCCCTGAAGGGATGGGCCTTATTGCCCCCCTCCCAGTTCCCCCGCGCAGGCGGGGGTCCAGATTTTTGTCTGGCTGGATCCCCGCCTGCGCGGGGACACGAAAAAGGCGCCCGGAGGCGCCTTTTTCTATTTCCTCAGCCCAAGCTTGCCGATCAGCGCGGTGTAGCGCGAGACATCCTGCTTCTTGAGATAATCGAGCAGGCTGCGGCGGTTGTTGACCATCATCAGCAGGCCGCGGCGCGAGTGATTGTCCTTCGCGTGCGTCTTGAAATGCTCGGTGAGGTTGACGATCCGTTCGGTGAGGATCGAGATCTGGACTTCGGGGCTGCCGGTGTCGCCTTCGCCCCGGCCATGTTCCTTGATGAGCTGCTGCTTGCGCTCGGCGGTGATCGTCATGTCTCTTCCTTCGACATCGGGAGATTGAAACCCCGCACGACCCGGATGCCCTCCTCGCCTTGCTCGACGAGCGCGACCGGAACCGAAGCATCGGTCGCAAGATGGAGGCCGGGTGTTGCGGCGATCCCGATCAGAACACGCCCCTCGCGGAGCGCCCTTGCCTGATCGGGGGTGACGGGGAGGGCCGGGATGTCGTCCAGCCCCGCCGTCAACGGCAAGAGTGCCTGTTCAAGGCTGCGCGCCATAGCGAGATCGCCCAGCTTGTCCAGCGAAATCGCCTGGGCGAGGCCGAACGGGCCGCCCTTGGTGCGGCGGAGCATCGTGACGTGGCCGACGGTGCCGAGCGCGTGCGCGATGTCGCGCGCGAGGCTGCGGATATAGGTGCCCTTGGAGACCAAGGCGGAGAGTGTGAGCGATTCAAGCTCCTCCCCGGCACGGGGAGGGGGACCATCCGCAGGATGGTGGAGGGGGTCCCCAACAGGCGTGACGCTTGTTGGAGCCCCCCTCCACCACGCTTCGCGCGGTCCCCCTCCCCGTTCCGGGGAGGAGCTTTGGACGGCAAGCGACCGGATCGTGACGGCACGGCTCGCCAGCGCTACCTCCTCGCCCGCCCGCGCCAGGGCGTAGGCGCGCTTTCCGCCGACCTTCAGCGCCGAATAGACCGGCGGCACTTGCTCGATCGGGCCGGTGAAACGCGCCAGCACCGCTTCGATCTCGCGCAATGTCGGCCGCGTGTCCGAGGTCGCGATCACCGCGCCCTCGCCGTCGAGCGTATCCGTCTCCGTTCCGAACCCGATCGTGAAGTCATACGCCTTGTCGGCGTCGAGCATGCGCCCGGCGAGCTTGGTTGCCTCGCCGAGCGCGATCGGCAGTACACCCGAGGCGAGCGGGTCGAGCGTCCCGCCATGTCCGACCTTGGCCTTGGCATAGCCGCCCTGGCGCAGCGCGCGCTTGACCGCGGAGACCGCCTGGGTCGAACCAAGCCCGACCGGCTTGTCGAGGATCAGCCAGCCGTCGAGGCGGGGCTCACTCACCCAGATCGCGCGCGATCTTGGGCTCGCGCAGCAGCGCGTCGATCCTGCCGCCTTCGTCGAAGCTCTCGTCGGCGAGGAACTTGAGCTTGGCGGCATATTTGGTGTTCACCCGCCGCGCGACCTCGCTCTGCAAATAAGCGGTGTTGGTGCGCAGCGCCTTGAGCACAGCCTCTTCGTTCGCGCCGAGCAGCGGCTTCACGAATGTGGTGGCGTGGCGCAGGTCGGGCGACATGCGTACCTCGGTGATCGAGACGAGGTGGCTGGCGAGCGTCTCGTCATGGACGTCGCCGCGCATCAGCACGTCGGACAAGGCATGGCGCACCTGCTCGCCGACACGCAGCAGGCGGACGGACTTGCCCTCGGGAGTTTCGTTGCGCCGCATTCGCCAGCCTAAATCCTGATGAGAGCCTGATTCACGCCGTCGGCGGAAGCGCGCGGCGCTTCCACCTCAGACGATCAGGCTCACAGCGTCCGCTCGCGCTCCTCGACCTCGAACGTCTCGAGGATGTCGCCCGGCTT
>CAXSHP010000207.1:0-1554 GCA_964236935.1 uncultured Sphingomonadaceae bacterium | reverse complement strand
ACAGCGTCCGCTCGCGCTCCTCGACCTCGAACGTCTCGAGGATGTCGCCCGGCTTGATATCGGTCGAGCCCTCGATGGTGACGCCGCACTCGAGCCCGGCGCGCACTTCGGGCACGTCGTCCTTGAAGCGGCGCAGCGAGGCGATCGATCCGTTGTAGATGATCACGTCGTCGCGCAGCACGCGCGCCTTGAGCTTCTGGCGGATATAGCCCTCGACCACGAGCAGCCCCGCCGCCTTGCCGTGCTTGCCCGCCGAGAAGACCTCGCGGATCTCCGCGCGGCCGACGACATGCTCGAGATATTCGGGGCCGAGCTGGCCGGCCATCGCCGCCCTGATCTCGTCGGTGAGCGAATAGATCACGTCGTAATATTTGAGCGCGACCCCGTCGCGCGTGGCGAACTCGCGCGCCTTGGCGTTGGCGCGGACGTTGAAGCCGATGATCGGCGCCTTCGACGCCGCGGCAAGCTGGACGTCGCTCTCGGTGATCCCGCCGACCCCGGAGTGCAGGATGCGGACGCGGATGTCCGCGGTCGAGATCTTGTTGAGCGAACCGACGATCGCCTCGACCGAGCCCTGCGCGTCGGCCTTGACCACCAGCGGATATTCCATCGCCTGCTTTTCCTTGAGCGCGGAGAACATGCTCTCCAGGCTCGCGGGGCCCGAAGACGTCCGCTTCGACGTCAGCACCGAGGCGCGATAGGCGGCGACCTCACGCGCACGCGCCTCATTCTCCACCACCGACAGCGGATCGCCGGCCGACGGCACGCCCGAGCCGCCGAGCACCTCGACCGGCATCGCCGGGCCGGCCTGCTTGACCTGCTGGCCCTTGTCGTCGACCAAGGCGCGGACCTTGCCGCTCTCGGCGCCGACGACGAAGATGTCGCCGACCTTGAGCGTGCCGCGGTTGATCAGCACCGTCGCGACGGGGCCGCGGCCCTTGTCGAGCTTGGCCTCGATCACGGTGCCTTCGGCGGCGCGGTCGGGATTGGCCTTGAGCTCGAGGATTTCGGCCTGGAGCGCGATCTTCTCGATCAGATCGTCGAGCCCGGTCTGCTTGAGCGCGGAGACCTCGACGTCCTGGACCTCGCCGCCCATCGCCTCGACCTGGACGTCCTGCTGGAGCAGAGCCTCGCGGATCTTCTGCGGATTGGCGCCGGGCTTGTCGACCTTGTTGATCGCCACGATCATCGGCACGCCGGCCGCCTTGGTATGATTGATCGCCTCGATCGTCTGCGGCATCAGCCCGTCGTCGGCGGCGGCGACGAGCACGACGATATCGGTGACGTTGGCGCCGCGCGAGCGCATCTCGGTGAACGCCTCGTGGCCCGGCGTGTCGAGGAAGGTGATCTTCTCGCCCGACTTCACCGTCACCTGATAGGCGCCGATATGCTGGGTGATCCCGCCCGCTTCGCCGGCGACGACATCGGTGCCGCGCAGCGCGTCGAGCAGCGAGGTCTTGCCGTGATCGACATGGCCCATGATCGTGACCACGGGCGGACGCGGCTGCTGCGTCTCGTCGGCATCGACTTCCTCGTGGGTGGTGAGGTCGATGT
>CAXSHP010000206.1:0-5136 GCA_964236935.1 uncultured Sphingomonadaceae bacterium | reverse complement strand
GCCGCTACCGACGCCTGTACCGGTCTGTGCCAGCGCAGCGCCGGACACGCCAAGCTATCTCGCAGCGCTCGGCGGTTCGTTCGGCCGCTGGCGGCTCGAAGGACAGGTCGCGGGTCCGCTCGACGCAGCGGGGACGATCCGCGCGATCGGCATCGCCGCGCACGAACAAGGCGGCAGCTTCGTCGACTTCGTCCGCCTCAACCGTACGATCGGGTACGGCGGCCTCGACTTCGACCTCAGTCCCACGCTCACCGCTTATCTGCGCGGGAGCTACCAGCGCACCGCGGACACGCCGTTCAACGGCCTGCCGACCTTTCCGGACGGCACGCCGGTGCCGCTGCCCCGGTCGTTCTACCTCGGCCGGTCGAGCTTCGACAATGTGACGCGGGCCACGCGCGCCGACGCCGGCCTCGTCTGGCGCCCGGACGATTTGTGGTCGCTGGACCTCAAGGCCGTCTACCAGCACACGACGCATGCCGGCGGCAACGCCTACAATTACGACTATATCGCGTTCGACGGCAGCTTCCCGGTCGGAGGCGAGAACTTCAATGCCTGGCACGTGGACGATTTCACCATCGCGGGCGAGGCGAGCCGCAAGCTCGACGATCTCGGCCTCGCCGGCAGCTCCCTGGTCGCCTCGGTCCGCTATCAGCACTACCGCTACTTCATCGACGAGAGCAATTTCACCGTCGGCACCGCCAACGTCTTCGACGGCGACCGGGCCGTCGCCGATTTGTTCAACGCGCTCCAGGTCACGCCGGGCGGCTACGAACAAGACCAGCGCATGAACTATCTGACGGCATCCACGCAGGCGGTCGTCAAGGTGGCGGACCCGCTGACGCTGGTCGGCGGGATCGCCTATTCGGACCCGCGGATCAGGCAGCAGATCTACGAGGGCGACTTCGCGCGCTTCAACCCGGGCCACCAGATCAGCTACCGCGCGGCGGCGATCCTGGAGCCGACCCACGGACTGAACTTGTACGCTTCGTACAGCGAATCCTATCAGCCCAACCTGCGCATCGACATCAACCGCGACGTGCTGCCGCCGGTCACGGGCAAGCAGTATGAGGTCGGCGCCAAATATCTGCCGATGCGACAGCTCCTGCTCACCGCCGCGCTGTTCCGGATCGACGAGCGCAATGTCGCGGTCTACGACGTCATGGTCGACGGCGAAGCGCTCTACCGCGCGAGCAGCGTCCGTCACCGCGGCGTCGAGCTCGAGGCGACGGGGCGGATCGCGCGGGGCTGGCAGGTGAAGGCCGGTGTCGCGCTGCTCGACCCGAAGGTCACCGACGATCCGAACCATCCGGCGAACGCCGGCGAGACCCGACCGTGGCTGCCCAAGATCACCGCCGCCCTGTTCACGAGCTACGATTTCGAAAACGGCATTTCGATCGGGGGCGGCCTGCGCCACACCGGCTCGGTCAAGACATACGATCGCTCGTCCGCGCTCGCCACGCCCGATCTCAAGGCCTTTACGCTGTTCGACGCGGCGCTCGGCTACACGCTCGGTCAATGGCACCTGCAGGCGAACCTGAAGAACCTGACCGACCGGCACTATCACGTCGGCACGCCGATCTTCCAATCGCTTTCGGCCGGGTTGCTGCCCGGCGAGCCGCGCAGCTTCGCGGTGTCGCTGCGGAGGGATTTCTGATGTCCGCCGGCCGGCCTGCCCGGCGGCGAGCGTGGCCCGATCATGCGGCGGTATGGCGCTGGCACTTCTACGCCGGGCTGTTCTGCCTGCCGTTCATCTGCTGGCTGGCCGTCACGGGTTCCCTCTATCTGTTCCGGCCGGACATCGAGGCGTGGCTCGACCGGCCCTATGAATCGCTTCAGCTCGACGGGCCACGCGCCGCGCCGTCGAGCGAGGCGCGCGCGGCGGTGACCGCCGTGCCGGGCGCGACGTTCAGCCGCTACCAGCCGCCCGCGACCGCGACCGGCGCCGCCCAGATCGTGGTCGCACGGGGCGGCGAGTTGATCCGGGTCTATGTCCATCCGCGCACGCTCGCGGCGATGAGCGTCGAGCCGGAGGACCATCGCGTGATGAACCTCGTTGCGCATCTGCATGGCCAGCTGCTGCTCGGCAACCGCGGTTCCATGCTCGTGGAGCTCGCCGCCTCCTGGGCGGTGGTGATGATCGTGACCGGGCTATACCTGTGGCTGCCGCGCGGTCCATGGCGCCTGGGCGGCCTCGTCTATCCCCGGCTCGGGCGACGGGGCCGGCCGTTGTGGCGCGAGCTCCATGCCGTCGCCGGGCTGTGGGTGTCGCTCATCGCGTTGTTCCTCCTGTTGAGCGGGCTGCCGTGGTCGGCGAACTGGGGCAATTACCTGACCTGGGCGCGTAATCTGTGGCCGGTGACCGCGGGCGCACCCGACTGGCCGGTCGGCGTGACCGACCAGCCGGCGGCGCACCGCCATGCCGGGCACGCGACCGCCGCCGCCGCCACGCCCAGCATGCCTGGCATGAGGGCGGCCGAGATGGCGGCGATGGCGCCATCGCCGGCTCGCGCCGGTCAGGCCGATGAGCAGCCGGCGCCGGACCTGGGGGCGCTGGACCGGATCGCAACGGTCGCCGCGCGCCTGCACGTGCCGCCGCCGGTCTGGATCGCGCCGGCGGCGCCGGGCGTGCACGCCTGGACGATCTCGTCGCAGGTACAGAACCGGCCCCGGCGCGTGACCTATCGGGTCGATCCGGCAAGCGGCGCGATCACCGGCCGGAGGACCTTCGCGCAGGAGAACATCGTCGATCGGATCGTCAACGTCGCGATCGCGACGCACGAGGGGCAGCTGTTCGGACGGATCAATCAGGCCATCCTGCTGCTGACCGCCGCCAGCCTGCTGCTCGTCTCCGCCAGCGCCGTCGCGATGTGGTGGCGACGGCGGCCGGCCGGCGCGCTTGGGGCACCATTGTCGACGGCCGCCCCCCGCTGGTCGGCGCTGCTCGTCGCGGCCATTGCGGCGCTCGCCCTGCTGCTGCCGCTGTTCGGAGTGTCGCTGCTCGTCGTGCTGCTGGTCGAGCGGACGCTGCTGCGGCGCCTGCCCGCCGTCCGGCGCTGGCTGGGGCTCCCGCGGCATGCGGCGTCGGGCGTCTGATCGAGCGGAGATGGTCGAGAGGCCGAGCTCGCCCAGATGGCGCGCGATGGCCCGCTCGGTGCGGTCCCGCGATCGTGTGCCTTCTTTCAAGTCGAGTGCGATGGCTTAAATGGGTGGCTGGCGACATCATTAGGAGGCGAGCATGAATCCGACAGACAACACCATTCTCATCACGGGCGGCGGATCGGGCATCGGCCGCGCGCTCGCGCATCGCTTCCACGATCTCGGCAACCATGTCGTCGTCGCGGGACGGCGGCAGGAGGCGCTCGACGAGGCGATCGCGGGACGCGCGAACATGGCGGCGATGGTCCTCGATATCGAAGATACCGATGCGGTCGCGGATTTCGCGTCCCGCCTGATCGCGGGTCACCCGGCGCTGAACGTCGTGATCAACGGTGCCGGCATCATGCGCTTCGAGGATCTGACCGCCGCGCGCGACCTCGCCGATGCCGATGCCACGATCGTCACCAACCTGCTCGGCCCGATCCGGCTCATCGATGCGCTGGTCGCGCATCTCGGCGCGCAGACGAACGCCGCGATCGTCAACGTGACCTCGGGACTGGCATTCGTGCCGCAGGTGAAGGCGCCGACCTATTCGGCGACGAAGGCCGCGCTGCATTCCTATACGATCGCGCTGCGCGAGCAGCTGAAGGGCAGGATCGAAGTGATCGAACTCGCCCCGCCGGCGGTGCAGACCGAGCTCACCCCCGGACAGGCGACGCGCGCAGGCTATCTGCCGCTCGACGTCTTCATCGACGAGGTGATGACGCTCTTCCAGCAGCGGCCGACGCCAGGCGAGATCCTGGTCGAACGGGTAAAGTCGCTGCGCAACGCCGAGGCGGAGGGCCGCTTCGATCAGATGCTGGCGATGCTGAGCGGCCCGCGCGACTGACGCGCGACATCGTGCCGGGCGCGCGCTACGCGCCTGCCGTCGATCGCGGATATGCGACGTTCGTCAGCCCGGGCACAAAGACCTCGTCGGGCCGGTTGCCGTTGTCGGCGAGCTGATCGACGATGAATTGGGCGCCGGCATTGGCGAGCTGCTGCGCGGGGTCTTCCATCACGAAGCGCATCCGCGTGACGATCGCCCGCCGGTCGTCGCCGGAACGCACGACCGGGATTTCGCTGATGCTCTCGGTCGTCGCGTCGATCACCGGCGCAGCGGCGACGTCGCGCCGAAACGCCGGATAGTCGGCATACATCAGCCGGCCCATCTCGGCGCTCGCGCGCGCACTGAACCAGATGCGGCGAAACTCCGCCTCGATCACCGCGCCGCCGTCGGGTCCAGCCAGATCCGCCAGAACCAGTCCGGGGGCGTGCGGCGCGATCAGCAGCCGCTCGGGATCGAGCCGGCGGCCGGATGCCTGCCACAGCAGGTTGCACATGCTGTTGGTCTGCCAGGTGACGCCGGCCGTCGGCCGCCCCGCACGGCCGCTGATCAGGACCATCGTCCGCTCCCAGTCGAGCGCCTGATCGCGCGTCCAGCGGATGATGCGATAGCCGGTATCGAGAAAGATCAGAGCGAAGGTCGCGGCCATCATGTCGTTCATGGCGATTGCCGGGGCATCGGGCCCGACGGCGTCGAGGAAATTGTCGCGCACGAACGGGAAGGTCAACCGCTCCGGATCGGCGAGGCCCTGCTCCAGGAAGTCGATGGTCGTGACGCAGGCATAATCGACCATATCGACGATCTTGCGTTCCAGCCCGCGCCAGGCCTCGACTGCCGCGACATCGCGCCAATACGCCTCGGTATTGACCGCGCGCACGCGCCGCGTCTGCGCGATGAAGCGCCGCGCATCCGCTTCCCACCCCGCATAACCGAGCTCGCGCAGGCGGATGAGATACGGCACCGCGACGCCCAGATGCGATACGGCGGTGATCTCGATGAAGCCGCGGGTCGACAGCCTGAAACTCTCGACCACAGGCGCGCGCCCGCCGCCGGGAAAGACGACGATGTCGCTGCCGGTCGCGATCAGCAACGGATCATTCCCCGACAGCTGCCCGAGCAGCTCGTTCAGGTGCGGGCCGATCGCGTCGGGCGGC
>CAXSHP010000205.1:613-5143 GCA_964236935.1 uncultured Sphingomonadaceae bacterium | reverse complement strand
GCGCATCATCGACTCACCGTGCGGTTCGAAGCGGATTCGTTCCAGCTGATGAAGGAGCTGGTCGGTTCCGGACTGGGCTATACCACGCTTCCCCTCTCCTCGTTCGTCCGCGACGCGGACGCGGGACGCCTGTGCTACGCGCCGATCTGCGAACCCCGCATCACGCGCCAGCTCGCGCTCGCCACGCAGCCGGGGGCGGAGATTCCGCGCGCGGCGCAACGCCTTGCCGGCATGGTTCGCCACGAAATCGTGACGCTCGTCGAGAGCGGCGCCTGGTCGGTTGATCTGATGTTCGATCCAGGCTTGTACCGGGACGGGACGACAGGAGAGACAAGCCGGTCCGGCGGTTCGGCGCGCTGATCGAGGTGGCGGGTGCCGATGCGCGTGGGCCTTCACGATAGTCGCGGGTTTGCTTCACTCGGATCGAACCATCCCGTTCCCCGGCGAAGGCCGGGGTCCAGTCGGGAAGGCCGCGGCGGAGGCCGGCGCCCGCCAATCGGAGTCCCCCATCTGGGCCCCGGCCTTCGCCGGGGAACGATCCAGCCAAAACGAAATCGAGTTCAACGCAATATGAAGCCCGTCGCGAGGGGATCCTTCGGATCGAAGAAAAATTCGCTCCGGCCCATGATGTGGGCCGATCCTCCGACCTCGGGAACGATCGCTTCGTAGGACCCGAATTTCAACGTCTCCGTCGCCCTTACGGTCATCGTGCTTCCCAAGATGCTTTCGATGGTGATGCGCTGTCCTATCTCCAAGGAGCCTGTCGCATGGAGCAGCGCCGCGCGGGCGCTGACGCCCGTACCGGTAGCCGATCGATCGACTTCTCCGTCCTCGTAGACCGTGACATTCCGGCTGTGATGAGCCGGATCATGGGCCGGTCCGGTAAAGATGACCCCGAACAGGGTACTCATATCCGGCTCAAACGGATGTTCGACGACAAACTGCTCCACCACCGATCGCTTGATACGCCGGCCATAGTCTATCAGCCGATCGTAATGCGCCGGCGTGAGATCCAGCCCGAGCGGCGGCGCCTCCACGATCGCATAATAGGCCCCGCCGAACGCAAGATCGAATGTTACATGACCGAGTTCCGGAACTGCCGCTTGCGCATTACGAAGCGCCACGAACGACGGAACATTGTGGAACGACACATGATCCACGACGCCGTCTACCTTGGATCCGCGCGCGTAGTTGCGGCCCGGCGGGACGTTGAAGATCAATTCGTTCGAACTGCGGACTCCAAGCAGATTGGTCTCGAGAATCACCTTGGTGATCGCGATTATGCCGTGACCGCACATCGGGCTGTAGCCGACGGTGTTGATGAAGAAGATATCCAGATCCGCGTCGTCCGCCGCAGGCGTGAGAATTGCCCCATACATATCGGCGTGGCCGCGAGGTTCGCGTAATATCCCGCTGCGCACGTGATCGAGATGCTGCATGAAATAGCGCCGCTTTTCGAGGACATTGCGTCCTTCCAGCCGCGGCAGCCCCGACGTCACGATGCGCAACGGCTCACCCCCCGTATGCGTATCGATCGTCCCAATGCGCAGCCACGTTTCCGGCGGCCGCCAGTCCCACTTGCCGAAAAGACCCGTCGATGCGTCGACCATGTGTCGCTCCTGTCCCGCGCTAGATCAGAGGATGAGATTTCGGCCAACGTCGCTGCGCGTCGCCTGCTGAAAAAGCTCGCGCGCCGCGTATAGGTCGTACAGCGCCATCCCGACCGACTTGAATGCCGTCGTCTCGCGATCACCGACAGTCCGGTCGCCGGCGATCAACGCGCCTAACGTGAAGACGTCCTGTTCCCGCACGACGCCGCGTGCGACGCTGTTCAAGATATCGCCGCTCTTCCAGCGGGCGGCTTCCGAGTCGATCACGATGGTCTTGGCCAGACGGTAGATCGCATCGGGGAGTTCCTGCGCTTCGGGTTCGAAGGATCCGATGCCCACATAGTGCCGCCCCCTCAGCAGAGCGGGATCGTCGGGCAAGACCGGGGTGCGCGAGGACGTGGCAGCAATCACTATGTCGGCGCCGTCTATCGCAGGGAGCGGCTCGTCGAAGAAAGTGACCTCCACGTCGGCCTTGTGTCGGGCCATCCCTTCGGAGAAGCGAACGCGTTGCGCGGGTGATCCGCCCGCGCACGAGATGTGATCGATGGGTCGAACCGCACAGGCATAGGTCGCCTGCCAAACCGCCTGGAAGCCGCATCCGATGATACAGAGCTTGGCCGCATCGGGGGGGCTGATCCGGCTGATCGCAAGGGCGCTGATCGCGCCGGTGCGATGCGCGGTCAAGGCCGAGGCATTCATGACGGCGAGCGGCGCTCCGCTGGAGGTATCGTGCAACGTCATCAGGCCTTGGATCGCGGGCCGCTCGGGCTCGCCGGGGCCTGGCCTCGGCACCACCGAAATGAGCTTGACGCCGAACATGTCGCTGCTGCTTGCCGGCATCGTCAGGAAGACGGCGGCGTTTTGCTTCATGTGCGTTCTATCGGGGGCTTCGAAGCCAAGTTGGTACGCTGACAAGGCGGCGCGTTCCACCGCCGATATGATGGATCTGGGCGATGCCAGCGCATGGACATCATCGTCGCTCAAAGCCAAAAGGTCCATTACGAAACCTTAAATGCCTGTCGTGAAACCGACAAGGTCCCGCCGCGAGCGCCGGCGAGGAAGCCTGCAGGTCAGCTCACGCGGTGCCGAATCGAGCCCGCGCGCCGGAGCGCGGCCGACGGCGCCCCCGGCACCTTCGATCAGCGCGGCGGCCCGGTCGACCCGCCAGGGCGACCCCGGCGCGGGATAGCGGATGTCGTAGAGCTCCTTGGGAAAGCCGAAGAAATCGTGGATCGTCTCGTCGACCGCACCCGCGGTGAGGCTCGGCATGCGCGTTTCCCAATGGGCGGAGACGATCAGGATCGCGCGTGGCCGTTCGGGCAGGCGTGCCGCCAGACCTTCCGGATTATTTTTGTTTCGGGCGAGACGCGTTCAGCGCCACGGCCGCGCGGATCAGGGCTTTCAACGCCTCCTCGTCGATCGCCTCGCCCTCACGCACGTCGATCGCGCGCCTGGTGTTGCCGTCGAGGCTTGCGTTGAACAGGCTCGACGGGTCGTCGAGCGCGGCACCCTTGGCAAAGGTCAGCTTGACGACATTCTTGTAGGTCTCGCCGGTGCAGATCATTCCGTCGTGAGACCAGACCGGAACTCCTCGCCACTTCCATTCTTCGACCACGTCGGCGTCGGCTTGCTTGATCAAGCGGCGGAGCCGGGCGAGCGTCTCTCCCCGCCAGCCGCCCAGCTCCCCGATCCGATCGTCGATCAACTGAGACGGCGACTTCTCTGCCGGCGATGGATTATTGGTCATGCTGCCGAACCTTTCTCGCGCTCCGGTCCCGTCTATCAGTATGTCTCGAGTCTCCGCGATTCGCGAGAGCCAAGGCACGAACGCTCAGGCGAGAGCGCGGATCAGCTTCACCGCGACGGCGGCCCAGGGCGGGTCCGCGATCACGATCTGACGGCCGCCGGCGCCGAGCGGAAGCAGATGGAACTTGCCGGGATCGCGCCCGATCAGCCGGCCGAAGGCGAAGCGGCCGGCGGGACGGGGCACGAGCACGTCGCGGTTGAGCGCGGCGGCGAAACCTTCGGGGCCGATGCGATCGAGCCAGACCTCGTCGCCCGCGCGGTAATCGCCGATCCCCGCCTCGACGCGCAGAGCGACGAGATCGGGGCCGGCGATCGGCGCGAGCACGACCCCCGCGCGCTTCGGCGCGTGCGCGCCATCGGCGGCGAGCAAGGCCGCGAGCGGAATGTCCGCACGTTCGGGCAAAGTGACGAGATCGGCCGCCGCGACGTCGAGCGCTTCGGCGATGCGGTTGAGCCAGCCGACCGAGACGGTGCGCGTCCCCGTTTCGAGCCGGCCGATCGTCTGCGCGGTGGTCGGCGGGGAGCAGCGCGCGGCGACGTCGGCGAGCGTCAGGCGCCTGGCGCGGCGGACATCGCGGATGCAGGTGATCATGGCGGCGCTCCCCTAACCCATTCGGTTCGCTGCTGTCCTACATCTTTCCCCTTATGGCAAGCGGTTCGAACCGATTCGGCGGAAAGGACAAGTGACGATGCATGCGATCAGCGCCCATGGCCGACGCGTGATCGAGGCGCTCGATGCCGGGCGCGCGATCCGTCGCGGCGAAGGCGGGTGGCGCGGGGGCGCGCTGGCCGTGCCGGACAGCCTGGTCGACGAGCTCAAGCGGCGCGACTTGGTGCGCGAGCAGGCGGGCATGCTCGCGCTGACCGCCGCGGGGCGGGGCTGGAGCGCGCGCGATGCCCGGCCCGATCTCCCGGGGCGGCTGCTCGCCGAGCGCGCCGCGCCGCGCGACGGGCAGGCGCGCCACGCCGCAACGGCGGCCGGTGGACCGCGCGACGAGAAGCGCGCGCGCAGCGTCACCGTCAATCTCGCCGAATCGCCGTTGGGGTGGCTGAGGGCGCGGGGCTATATCGACGAGCGGCAGTTGCTGGCGCTGGCGGATCGCTACGCCAACAG
>CAXSHP010000205.1:0-603 GCA_964236935.1 uncultured Sphingomonadaceae bacterium | reverse complement strand
AATATGACGCGGGCGAACGGCTGCGCGGCGACTGGACGATCGGCGGCCTCGGGCCGCGCGTGACGATGCGGTGGGACGCCGCCCCGCAGTCGCGCGGCGCGCGCGGGCCCGGCGGCGCGATCGATCCGACGCTGGCGCAGATCGCGGCGAAACGGCGGATGGAGGCGGCGCTCGAGGCGATCGGGCCGGGGCTGCGCGACATCGCCTGGCGGCTGGTCTGTGCGGGCGAGGGGATGGAAAGCGCGGAAAAGGCGCTCGGCTGGCCGGCGCGGGCGGGACGCGTGGTGCTGACGATGGCGCTCGACCGGCTGGCCGATCATTACCGCATCACGTGAGAACGATGCTCCCTTTGTCCGCGCTCGGCGGTTGAGGCGTTCGAACGCGGCGGAGTAGACGAAATGGGACCAGGCATTCGCAGATTCGGCGAGACCATCTCGGATCAGGGCGCCCGCCTTGCCGGCCACCCGTTTTCGCAGTCGATCCTGATCGCGGCGGTGATCGGATGGGTATTGCTGGGAGGATCGCCCGACGCGGCGATGCTCACGCTCGCGGTGCTCGCGATCACGCTGACGCAGATGGTGCTCAACCAGCAGCGCCGCCGCG
>CAXSHP010000204.1:0-5166 GCA_964236935.1 uncultured Sphingomonadaceae bacterium | reverse complement strand
GAATGGCGATCGGCACGCTCGAGCCCCGCTGCGACGGCCTCGCCGGGCAACTGTATTATTCGTGTCACAACTCGGTTAAACGCGCAGAAACGACATAAAAAAGGCAACTCTGGGTCAACCCGTACGTTCCTTAGCCTATGACCCGCGATGATCGACTAGAGCAGACGTCCGAAGGAAGGGTGCCCCCGCGTTTCCACCGCGTGGCCATTCCGTCGGCATGTGAAGGCCTCAGCAATGCCCTCAGGCAGGTCTTCGCGTCGGACAGATTGCCTGATCCGCCTGCCGATTTCGCTGCCTTGCTGCGCGAAATCCGTTAGCCGACGATTTAGCGATCGCGGCTGAGGTCGTCCACTTCGTTCATGATCGTCTGCAGCGCCGTCTGGCCATCGATGAATTTATGGTCGTGCCGCGATGGCAGCTTGCCGCCGCTGAGCAACGCCTCGAGCGCGACGCGCCCGCGGGCAACCCGGCTTTTGATCGTGCCCACCGCGCAGCCGCAGATGTCGGCGGCTTCCTCGTAGGCGAAACCGCCGGCGCCGACGAGGATCAGTGCCTCGCGTTGCGGCTGCGGCAGATGCAGCAAGGCGCGCTGCATATCGCCGAGCTCGACGTGGCGATCCTGGCTTGCGGGTGCGGCGAGCAACTTGGACGCGGTCAGCTCGTCCCACTCGCCCTTGAACCGCGCGCGCCGCATCTGGCTCAGGAACAGGTTGCGCAGGATGATGAAGGTCCATGCGCGCATGTTGGTGCCCGCCTGAAAACGTTGGCGCGCCGCCCAGGCCTTCAGCAAGGTTTCCTGGACGAGATCGTCGGCGAGATCGCGATTGCCCGACAGCGAGCGACCGAAGGCGCGCAAATGAGGAATGACGAGACCGAGCTGGACCTTGAAATCCTCGTCCGACAACGGAACATGCTCGACGACGGGCTCCTCGCCATATTCGTCGTCATCGTCCTCGGCATCGACATGCCCGGAATCGTTATGCGTCATCCCAACCCCATGCCGCGCGCTCCGCTGCGCCCGCCCAGCAGATAGGAGCTGGCTTCCCGCTTTGCCAGTGGCGATCGCCGCTCGAACGAACAATCAGCGCCAGATCAATAATATCACCGCAAAGATCACGATCACCGCGACCAGCGAGATCGGCAGCACGTAACGCGTGACGTGGTTGCTCGAGCCGCCCCGCGCCTCGGTGCGGGTCAAATGTGTTTCGTCGTCAGGCATCGATGAAATCCTCTCTAAGCCGGAACCGTGGCCGAATCGAAGAACAGCGCCTGGCTGATCGCCGCCTTCACCGTCGAGCGCTGGAACGGCTTGGTGATCAGGAAGGTCGGCTCGGGCCGCTCGCCGGTGAGCAGCCGCTCGGGGAAGGCGGTGATGAAGATCACCGGCACCGAGAATTGGGCGAGGATGTCCTTGACCGCATCGATGCCCGAGCTGTCGTCGGCCAGCTGGATATCGGCCAATACCAGCCCCGGACGGGTGGCCATCGCCTGCGCCACGGCCTCGTCGCGCGTCACGGCCACGCCGGTAACGCCATGGCCGAGGTCGCGCACGATCGTCTCGAGGTCCATCGCGATGATCGGCTCGTCCTCGATGATCAGCACGTCGGCATGCGTCTGGCGTTCGATCTCGGTCAGCGCCTCGGCAACCAGCGCCTCGACCTCGCTCGCGCTGGAGTCGATGAGGTAGCCGGCGTCCTCGGGAGTAAAGCCCTCCATCGCGGTGAGCAGCAGCGCCTGGCGCGACAAAGGGGTGATCCGGGCGAGCCGGGCGCGCGCGATCGCTTCCTGGTCGCCGCCTTCGTCCCCATCCTCGACCCCGGTTTCGACGTTGGCCGACGACCAGATCGCCTGGAACGTGCGGTACAGCCCGAGCCGCGCGTCGACGTCGCGCGGGAAATCGGACGGCGCGGCGACGATCGCCTCGAGCGACGCGCGGACGAAGGTGTCGCCGTGCGCCTGGCTGCCGGTCAGCGCGCGGGCATAGCGGCGAAGAAAGGGAAGATGCGGCGCGAGATCCTGGCCAAGCGACATGGGTCGTCAAACTCCTCGATCGAACTGCGATATGTGGACGTGGGATGTCGGCAAGTCCATGCCTTAGCCCAGCAACCGACACAACCTTGCCCACCATCGCCCGGGGGGCACAAAATGGCACACAGGCGGGGAACCAACATCTCAGTTTTTTGTTTCCCTCGCAGTGCCGGCAAAATTATGCAATTCGCGTGCAAATAATCCGCGCGGATCCTGCTGATGGGTTTGGATGGCATCGGCACGGCCGGCGACAAATTGTACCATGGCGTTACGGGGCGATGAGCTTGAGCGACAACAGCAAAAGTGTAAGCAGGACCGATGGCGCCACTCTTCCCGTGAATGCCAAGAAAAATGCACCGGACCACGATGTCGGCACGGCGCTTCGCTCGATTTACGAGCGAACCATTGGGGAAGATGTTCCGGCGGAGATGCTGGATCTGCTCAACAAGCTCGATTGAGGCACGCGGCACCCGCGGGCGCGTGACATGAGCGCGTTTCCACAGCGCCTCAACTCGCCCTTCGGACGATTGTCGACCGGCATCAAGATGCTCATCATCCTGACGACGGCGTTGCTGCCGCTCGGCCTGATCGCCTTGTTCGCATCGATCGAATCCGCCCATGTCAACCGTCTGAACCGCGAGGCCGCAACGCGTTTTCTCGCGATCGACAGCGGGCGCCGCCTGGACGGGGTGATCTCGCGCACCGCGATCACCCTGCGCGCCGCCGCGACGGCGCTGTCGGGCAATCCCGACGATCCGCGCAACTGCCAGCGCACGCTCGAATCGCTCGCCGCGTCGCATCGTTTCCCGGTCGACTTCGCCATTTTCGCGGCAAACGGGGAGCTGCTGTGCGCCACGCACGGCTTCGTGCCCGCGATGCCCGATCTGCCGGCCGCGGGCGGACGCGTCGAAATCGGACCCGACGGCGATATTCTGCGCATATTCGTCAGCGCCGACCGGGGTGTCGCCGGCGGTGTCGCGGAGCTTTCGCGCGCGACCATCGTCGACACCAGTCATCCCCGCGCCATCGAAGGAAGCTATCGGCTGACGCTGCGGCAAGGTCCGCGGTCGATGCCGCTCGCCCGTGCCGACGGCTCGATGCTGAGCGAAGGCATGACGACCACGCTCCCGCTCGCCGACAATCAGCTGAGCCTCGAGATGACGTCGCTCCAGGTGCCGGTCACCGCCACCGAGATCCTGCTCGTGCTGCTGCCAATCCTGATGCTGATCGCCGCCGCGACGATCGGCTGGCTGGTGGTCGATCGGCTGGTGCTGCGCCCGCTGACGCAGTTGCAGGGCGCCGTCTCGGCCTATCGCGCGGGCGACAACCGGCTCGCGCTGCCGATATTGACCACGCCGTCGCACGAGATCCGCGAACTCGGCGACGCGTTTCGCCGCGTCACCGAGACGATCGCGCGCCACGAGACTGAACTCGAGGAAGGGCTGGCGCGCCAGACCAAGCTGACCCGCGAGGTCCATCATCGCGTCAAGAACAATCTCCAGGTCGTCGCCAGCCTGCTCAATCTCCACGCACGCGGCGCCCCCAGCCCGGATGCGGCCGACGCTTATGCCGCGATCCAGCGACGGGTCGACGCGCTCGCGGTGGTTCACCGCAATCATTATGCCGAGCTCGAGGAAAACCGCGGCGTGGCGTTGCGCCCGCTGATCAGCGAACTCGCCGCCAATCTGCGCGCCACCGCGCCCGCCGCCGCCGCGTCGATGGCGATCGGCCTCGATATCCGGCCTTATTACGTGACGCAGGATGTCGCCGTCCCGGTCGCCTTCCTCGTGACCGAGCTGGTCGAGACCGCGATGCTGGCGGAAACGGTCGGGTCGTTGACGATCGCACTCTCCGATACGCCGACCGATGGCCGGGCCAGGCTTTCGGTCATCGCCACCGGCCTGAAGGGCGCGGCCACGCCCGCCGGACGCGGCGGCGATCGGGTCAGCCGCGTGGTCGAGGGCCTGGCACGACAGCTGCGCGCGCCGCTGGTCCGGGACGACGACAAGGGCTGCCTGTCGATCGAGATCGCCGTCGTGGGGACCGGAGAAAACTGAGCGTCCACAATGGCTCACGCAAAAAAAGCGACCGGCCTGGGAACCCGATGTGGCGATCGTCGTTCTACTCTTCGGATAGCGACCTTTTGCCCCCCCGCTCTCGCTATCCACCATCAATGGGCCCGGAACCGTCGACCTCCCCCCGGCGACCGTTCCGGGCCCAACTTGTTTGGCGCGATAATTCCTCCTACGAAACGGAACCAGCGCTCTGCGTTGCGCATTGTCGCAGGCGGTCTATCCTCGCTGCGGAATTCACCAAGGGAGTATCATCATGGTTCGTAAAGTCCTCACGCTCGCGCTGGTTGCCGGCGCGCTGGCGGTTTCGGCGTGCAACACCGTCGACGGTGCCGGCAAGGACGTCTCGTCCGCGGGCAGGGCCGTGTCCGACGCGGCGAAATAAGCTTCGATCCGGATTTCGCGAGGGCGGCGCTGCAACGCGCCGCCTTTTGCATTATAGGTCGCGCTCGACCGTTCGCTCGCGCGCGCGCCGCCGCTCGGTAAACCAGATACCGATCAGCGACAGCTCGAACAGCAGCACCAGCGGCACCGCGAGCATGATCTGCGAGCCGATATCGGGCGGTGTCAGCACCGCTGCGATCGCCGTCGCCGCGACATAAGCGTAACGACGCGCGCCGACCAATTGCGCGCGGTTAACGATACCCGCGCGTTCGAGAAGCATCAGCAGCACCGGCAGCAGGAACGCCAGGCCAAAGCCGAACAGGAACTGCATCACGAAGCTGAGATAATTGCCGACCGCGGGCAGCGCTTCCTGCTGGACGCCGCCGAGATTGCCCTGGAAGCCGAGCAGATAATGCAGCGCCAGCGGCATCGCGACATAATAAGCCAGCGCCGCGCCGGTCAGCAGCAGCAGCGGTGTCGCCAGCAGGAACGCCAACAGCGCCTTCTTCTCGCGGCGATAGAGGCCGGGCGCCACGAACTGCCACATCTGGCTGGCGATCACCGGGAAAGCGAGCATCAGCGCGGCGAAGAACGCGACCTTGATCTCGACGAAGAACGCCTCGAAGATCTGCGTGTAGATGATCTTGCCCTGCCCCGCGCGCAGCAGCGGCTGGACGAGGAA
>CAXSHP010000203.1:561-5187 GCA_964236935.1 uncultured Sphingomonadaceae bacterium | reverse complement strand
GACCTTGCCGCGCGGCGCCGCTTCCTTGATCGACACGACGATCACGTCGCCGACGGTCGCGGTACGGCGCTTCGATCCGCCGAGCACCTTGATGCACTGGACGCGCTTGGCACCCGAATTGTCGGCAACGTCGAGGTTGGACTGCATCTGGATCATGGTTCAGCCTCCTCTTCAGGCGTTGTCGGTGGGGATGGGGGTGGCGATCTCAGCGCCGACGCGGCCGATCGTGGTCCACGTCTTGAGCTTCGAGATCGGCTTGCACTCCTCGATGCGGACCGTCTCGCCAGTGTGATACTGGTTGGTCTCATCATGGGCGTGATACTTCTTCGAACGCTTGATGATCTTGCCGTACACCGGGTGCGCGACCCGGCGCTCGACCGACACCACCACCGTCTTGTCGGTCTTGTCGGAGACCACCGTTCCGGTCAGCACGCGCTTCGGCATGTGCTCTGTCCTTATTTAGCGGACGCAGCGGTGCGCTGCGCCCCGTCGGCGGAGGCCGACCGTTGATTTTGCAGGGTCTTGATCCGCGCGATCGTGCGGCGCACCTCGCGCACGCGGCTCGGCTTCTCGAGCTGGTTGGTCGCCGCCTGGAACCGCAGGTTGAACGCCTCGCGCTTGAGGTCGCCGAGCTGGCCCGAGAGCTGGTCGTCGGTCGCGGTCTTGAGATCGTCGATCTTCGCCATGTTCCTATTCCCTGACGAGGTGGCTGGCGTCGCCGAGACGCGCCACGACCTTGGTCTTGATCGGCAGTTTCTCCATCGCCCGCTCGAACGCGACGCGCGCGATCGGACCCGGCACGCCTTCGAGCTCGAAGATGATCCGGCCGGGCTTGACCCGCGCGACCCAGAACTCGGGCGAGCCCTTGCCCGAGCCCATGCGGACCTCGGCGGGCTTCGACGACACGGGCACGTCGGGGAAGATGCGGATGTGAAGGCGGCCCTGGCGCTTGATGTGGCGCGTGATCGCGCGGCGCGCGGCCTCGATCTGACGCGCGGTGATGCGGTCGGGCTCCATCGCCTTGAGGCCGTAGGCCCCCTGATTGAGCTGGGTGCCGCTCTTCGCATCGCCATGGATGCGGCCCTTGTGGGCCTTGCGGAACTTGGTGCGTTTCGGTTGCAGCATGTCAGCGGCCACCCTCGCGCGCCGGGCGAACGCCGGAGGTCTGCGCTTCCATCATCAGCCGCTCCTGCGACAGCGGATCGTGGCCGAGGATTTCGCCCTTGAAGATCCACACCTTGACCCCGCACACGCCATAAGCGGTGTGCGCTTCGGCCTCGGCATAATCGACGTGCGCGCGCAGCGTGTGGAGCGGCACGCGGCCCTCGCGATACCATTCGGTCCGCGCGATCTCCGCACCGCCAAGTCGGCCCGCGCAAGTGATCCTGATGCCCTCGGCGCCGAGCCGCAGCGCGGACTGCACCGCACGCTTCATCGCCCGGCGGAACGCGATGCGCCGTTCGAGCTGATCGGCGACCGACTGCGCGACGAGCCGGCTGTCGATCTCGGGCTTGCGGATCTCGACGATGTTGAGGCTGACGTCGCTCGCGGTCATCTTGCCGAGCGTGCGACGGAGCTTCTCGATGTCGGCGCCCTTCTTGCCGATGATCACGCCGGGACGCGCGGCATAGATCGAGATGCGGCACAGCTTGGCGGGACGCTCGATCACCACCTTCGAGATCGCGGCCTGCGGCAGCGACTTGAAGATCAGCTTGCGGATCTTGAGATCCTCGAGCAGCAGGCGGCCGTAATCGGCGCCGTCGGCATACCAGCGGCTGTCCCAAGTGCGGTTGATCTGCAGGCGCAGACCGACGGGATTGCTCTTCTGACCCATTATGCTTCTTCCTGCTCGCGGACGACGATGCGCACGCGTGAGAACGGCTTGATGATCACGCTCGAACGGCCGCGGGCGCGCGCGGCGAAGCGCTTCATCTGCAGGCCCTTGCCGACGCTCGCTTCCTTGACGACCAGCGCGTCGACATCGAGGTTGTGATTGTTCTCGGCATTGGCAATTGCGGACGCGAGGCACTTGCGCACGTCGACCGCCATCGCCTTCTTCGAGAAAGCGAGGATGTTGAGCGCGTCGCCGGCCTTGCGGCCACGGATCAGGCCCGCGACGAGGTTGAGCTTCTGCGCGGAACCGCGCACCGACGTGTCGACCGCGAACGCTTCCTTGTCGCCGACCTTGCGCGGGGATGCGGGCTTGCTCATCAGCGCTTGCCCTTCTTGTCCGCGGCGTGGCCGGGGAAATAACGCGTCGGCGCGAACTCGCCGAGCTTCATGCCGACCATGTCCTCGTTGACCGAGATCGGCACGAACTTGCGGCCGTTATAGAGGCTGAACGTCAGGCCGACGAACTGCGGCAGGATCGTCGAGCGGCGCGACCAGGTCTTGATCGGCGTGCGCGTGCCGGCCTCCTGCGCGGTCTCGGCCTTCTTGAGAAGGTGGAGATCGACGAACGGACCTTTCCAGACGGAGCGGGCCATGATTACCTCTTCTTCTTCGCGTGACGCGAACGGATGATCATCTTGTCCGTCGCCTTGTTGTGGCGGGTGCGCGCACCCTTGGTCGGCTTACCCCACGGGGTCACCGGATGGCGGCCGCCCGAGGTGCGGCCCTCGCCGCCGCCGTGCGGGTGATCGACCGGGTTCTTGGCGACGCCGCGGGTCAGCGGGCGCTTGCCGAGCCAGCGGTTGCGGCCGGCCTTGGCGAGGTTCTGGTTGGCGTTGTCGGGGTTCGACACCGCGCCCACCGTCGCCATGCAATCGCTGCGGATATAGCGTTGCTCGCCCGAATTGAGGCGGACCATCACCATGCCCTTGTCGCGGCCGACGATCTGCACGTAGGTGCCCGCCGCGCGCGCGATCTGGCCACCCTTGCCGGGCTTCATCTCCACGTTGTGGACGATCGTGCCGACCGGCGCCTGGCCGATCTCCATCGCATTGCCCGGCTTGACGTCGGTCTTCTTGCCCGCGACCACGCTCTCGCCCGGCGCAAGGCGCTGCGGCGCGAGGATGTAGGCGAGCTCGCCGTCGGCATATTTGACCAGCGCGATGAACGCCGATCGGTTGGGATCATATTCGAGCCGCTCGACCGTCGCCGGCGCGTCCCACTTGCGCCGCTTGAAGTCGACGTAGCGATATTTCTGCTTGTGGCCGCCGGCGATGCCGCGCGCGGTGGCGTGGCCCTGATTGTTGCGGCCGCCCGACTTGCGCTTGCCTTCGACCAGCGCCTTGACCGGCTTACCCTTCCACAGCGACGATTTGTCGACGAGGATCAGGCCACGGCGCGCCGGGCTGGTCGGGTTGTAATGTTTGAGCGCCATCGCCTCAAATCCCCCCTAAATGCCGGTCGTGACGTCGATCGACTGGCCCGCGGCCAGCGTCACGATCGCCTTCTTGAAATCGGACCGCGTGTAGGGCTTGCCCTTCCACTTCTTGGTCTTGCCCTTCTGCGTGATCGTGTTGACCGCGGTCACGGTGACGCTGAACAGCGCCTCGACCGCCGCCTTGATCTCGGGCTTCGACGCATCGTTCGCGACCTTGAACACGACCGCATTCTGCTCCGACAGCAGGGTCGATTTCTCGGTGATGTGGGGCGCGAGCACCACGTCGTAATGGCGGGTGTCGACCGCCTTGGTCTCTTTCTTAGCCATTGAAGCGCGCCTCCAGTTTCTCGATCGCGGCGCGCGTCAGCACCAGCGTGTCATGCTTCAATATGTCGTAGACGTTCGCGCCGACCGCCGGGAGCAGATTGACCCCGACGAGATTGCCCGACGCTCGCGCAAAGCTGACGTTGAGCGCATCGCCGTCGATCACCAGCGCCTTGTTGCCGAAACCGAGCTGAGCGAGCTGGCCCGCGAGCACCTTGGTCTTGCCGTCGGCGACGTCGAGCGCGTCGAGCACGATCAGATTGCCGTCCTTGGCCTTGGCCGACAGCGCCATGCGCAGGCCGAGCGCGCGGACCTTCTTGTTGAGCGATGGATTGAAATCGCGGACGCGCGGCCCGTGGGCCTTGCCGCCGCCGACGAAGATCGGCGCGCGGCGATCGCCGTGACGCGCCGTGCCGCCGCCCTTCTGGCGACCGAACTTCTTGCCGGTGCGCGCGACATCCGAGCGCTCGCGCGCGCCGCGGGCGGTGCCGCGGCGCTTCTCGAGCTGCCAGGTGACGACGCGGTGGAGGATGTCCGCGCGCGGCTCGACGCCGAACACTGCGTCGTTGAGCTCGATGTCCGCGCCGGCTTGCCCGTCGAGGGTCTGAACCTTGACCTTCATGATCAGCCCTCCTGCTTGTCGTCGGGTGCGCCGATGGCATCGGTCGGATCGGTCGCGGCGTCGGCGGCCTGCGCCTCGGCAGCGAGGTGCGCGTCGGTCGCCGCGACGCCCGCCGCGACTTCCTCGGCGCCCGGATCGTGCGGGATCTCGTGGACCGCCGCCGCCTCGACCATGCCGGCCGGCGCTTCCTCGTGGACGATGTGCGCTGACTTGAGGCCCGCTGGGTAAGGTGCGTCGGCGTGACGATCGACCTTCACCGCATCCTTGACCATCAGCCAGGTGCCCTTGTGGCCGGGCACCGAGCCCTTGACGAACAGCAGCCCGCGTTCGCTGTCTGTGCGGACGATCTCGA
>CAXSHP010000203.1:0-551 GCA_964236935.1 uncultured Sphingomonadaceae bacterium | reverse complement strand
ACGCCGTGGGTCGCGCGCAGGCCGCCGAAGTTCCAGCGCTTCATCGCGCCGGCGAAGCCCTTGCCCTGCGTCTGGCCCGAGATGTCGACGAACTGGCCGGCGACGAAATGGTCGGCGGAGATCTCCGCGCCCACATCGAGCAGCCCGTCCTCGTCGACGCGGAATTCGGCGACATAGGCCTTGGGCTCGACCTCGGCCTTGCCGAAGTGGCCACGCTGCGGCTTGGCGACGTTCTTCGCCTTGGCGCTGCCCGCGCCGAGCTGGACCGCGACATAGCCGTCGCGATCGGCCTCGCGGCGCGCGATCACCTGCACGCCTTCGAGCGCCAGGACGGTGACGGGCACATGGCGGCCGTCTTCCTGGAACAGGCGGGTCATCCCCATCTTCTTCGCGATCACGCCAGTGCGCATGATCTGATCCTTCCACTTCAGAGGCTCCGCCGAGGGAGCATGACAACAAAAAAGGCCCCGGTTGTCCGGAGCCCAGCCCAAACGAAACGCGCCCCCGCCAGGGCTGGATAGTCACTTGTCGGTGACAGCGGGGACTCGGTC
>CAXSHP010000202.1:0-5297 GCA_964236935.1 uncultured Sphingomonadaceae bacterium | reverse complement strand
GCGCTATGCCACAGAGGGCCAGTGATCCATCGTCTCGCCTTGCTCTTCGCCTCGATCGCGCTACTCGCCCCGCCCGGCAGCGCGCCGGCGCAGGATTTCGCTCCGGCGGTTTCGTCCGAGGAGGCGGGGTTCCAGGCGTTCCTCGGCGTGCTGAGCGCGCGCGCCGTCGCCGCCGGGATCAGCCGCCGGACGCTCGACCAGGTAATGCCGACGCTGACGTTCAGCCAGCGCGTCGTCGAGCTCGACCGCGCGCAGCCCGGCGCGGCCGCGGCGCCGTCGGCAGTCCCGAGCTTCGCGCCCTACAAGGTGCGTCACGTCGACGGCGACCGGATCAGCCGGGGGCGGGCGGCCTATGCGCGGTCGCGCGCCAGCCTGGCGCGGATCGAGGCGGAGACCGGCGTGCCCGAATCGGTGATGGTCGCGATCTGGGGGCACGAGACGAATTACGGCGCCTACACCGGCGACTTCGATCTGCCGCGCGCGCTCGCCAGCCTGGCCTATGAGGGGCGGCGGCGCGAACTGTTCACCGCGGAATTCATCGCCACGCTCAAGCTGATCGATCGCGGCATCCCACGTTCGCAGCTCAAGGGCAGCTGGGCGGGGGCGACGGGCTATCCGCAGTTCCTGCCGAGCATGTATCTGCGCCTCGCGCGCGACGGGGACGGCGACGGGCGCGCCGACATCTGGACGAGCGAGGCCGATGCGCTCGCCTCGATTGGCAATTACCTGGTCAACGCCGGGTGGAAGCCCAACGTGCCGTGGGGCGTCGCTGCGGTCGTTCCGGCGGGGCTCGACCGCGCGGCGCTGGCGAGCCGGCTGATGTCGCCGCGCTGCCCGCGCGTCCACGCGCGCCACAGCCGCTGGCTGAGCGTCGCGGAATGGCGGCGGCTGGGGGTGGTGCCGATCGGGGCGGCGCGGCTCGTCGACAGCGAGATCGTCAGCCTGATCGAGCCCGACGGGCCGGGCGCGACCGCTTATCTGCTGACCGGCAATTATCGCGCGATCCTCGATTATAATTGCTCGAATTTCTATGCGCTGTCGGTCGGGCTGCTGGCCGATGCGGTGGCGAATTAGACGCGCCGCGTCATTCCGGCGAAGGCCGGGATCCATGGATGCGGAGAAGCTGGAGCCGAGAGCGAGCGGGTCCATGGATTCCGGCTTTCGCCGGAATGACGGGGAGGGTATCGCTCGACCGCATTCCACATCGTCTATCGAAGGCATTCCATGAAGCTATCCCTGCTGCCCGTCGCGATCCTCGGCCTCGCCGTTCCCGCCGTCGCCGCCGCGCCCCCATTCGAGACCGCGGCGACCGTCGCGTTCATGAAGGACCTGTCGTCGGGCGCGGTGCTCTATTCGAAGGATGCGGACCGGCGGATGCCGCCGGCGTCGATGGCCAAGATGATGACGGTCTATGTCGCGTTCGACATGATCAAGCGCGGTGACTTGAAGCTCGAGCAGAAGTTCGACGTGCGCCCCGAGACGTGGCAGCATTGGCACGGGCCGGCCGCGGGATCGACGATGTTCCTGTCGGTCGGCGAGCAGGTCAGCGTCGCCGATCTGCTGTCGGGGATCGTCACGCTATCGGGCAACGACGCCTGCGTCGTGCTTGCCGAGGGGATTTCGGGGACCGAGCCGGCGTTCGTCGCGCTGATGAACCAGCAGGCGAAGAAGCTCGGGCTGACCAATTCGCATTTCGGCAATTCGAACGGCTGGCCCGACGCGGGCGTGACCTACGTCAGCGCGCGCGATCTCGCGACGCTCGCCGAGGCGACGATCCGCGATCATCCGCAGCTGTACAAGGCATTCTACAGCAAGCCGAGCTTCACCTGGGGCAAGACGCTGGGTGCGGGCGCCGACATCACCCAGGCCAATCGCGATCCGCTGCTCGGGCGCGTCGCGGGCGCCGACGGGCTCAAGACCGGGCATACCGACGAGGCGGGCTACGGCTTTACCGGATCGGCCGAGCAGCAGGGGCGGCGGATCGTAATGGTCCTCGCGGGGATGAGCTCGTTCAACCAGCGGATTTCCGAATCGGTCGGGTTCATGAACTGGGGCTTCCGCGCGTGGCGCGCCAAGCCGCTGTTCGCCAAGGGCAAGCAGGTGCAGACCGCCGAGGTGCAGCTGGGCGATGCGAGCAATGTCGGGCTGGTCGCGCCGCGCGACCTGACGGTGACCGTGCCGGCGGGGAGCGACGCGGGGATGAAGCTCAGCGTGGTCTATGACGGCCCGATCAAGGCGCCGATCACGGCCGGGCAGCACATCGCCGACCTCGTCGTCGCGACCGCCGACGCGCCGCCGCAGCGACTGCCGTTGGTCGCCGCGAGCGACGTGGGCACGGCGGGCTTCTTCGGGCGGATCTGGGCGGGGCTGCGTTCGATCCTCGGCCTCGCCTGAGCGATCGCATGGCCGGGCGCTTCGTCACGCTCGAAGGCGGCGAAGGCGTCGGCAAATCGACCCAGCTCGGGCTGCTCGCCGAGGCGATCCGTGCGCGAGGCCACGATGTCGTCACCACGCGCGAGCCGGGCGGGAGCGCGGGGGCCGAGGCGATCCGGGCATTGCTGCTCGAGGGGGAGGCGCAGCGCTGGGACGCCACGGCCGAGGCATTGCTGTTCGCCGCCGCCCGCGCCGATCATGTCGCCAAGCTGATCCGGCCGGCGATCGCGCGAGAACAATGGGTGCTATGCGATCGCTTCCTCGATTCGTCGCTCGCCTATCAGGGGGCGGCGAGCGGGATCGCCGCCGCCGATTTGCTCGAGCTCCATCGGATCGGGTCGGGCGGATTGCTGCCCGATCGCACCTTGCTGCTGGCCCTGCCGATACCCGCTGCGGCGCGCCGCGCGGACGAGCGGGATCACGGGCTCGCCGATCGCTTCGGGGGGAGGGGGGAGGCGTTCCACGCCGCCGTGGTCGAGGCGTTCGCGGCCTTGGCCGGCGCCGCGCCCGAGCGCGTCCGGAAGGTCGACGCAACCGGCAGCCCGGCGGCGGTGACCGCGCGGCTGCTCGCCGCGCTCGAGGACCTGCTGTGAGCCTGTTCGGGCATGACGAGGCGATCGGCGCGTTCGACGAGGCGCGCGGATCGGGGCGGATGCATCATGCCTGGCTGCTGACCGGGCCGCAGGGCGTGGGCAAGGCGCGGTTCGCGGCGCTGGCGGCGCTGCGGCTGCTCGCCGACGCCGCCGGGCCGCGGATCGACGCGCCGGGGCTAAGCGTGCCCGACGAGCACCCGGTCGCGCGGCTGATCGCGGCGGGCAGCCACCCCGATATCCGCACGCTTTCCCGGCTCGCGCGCGAGGGCAGCGGCGAGCTGGCGCGCAACATCAACGTCGCACAGGTGCGCGGCCTCCAGGGGCTGTTCGGCGTCACGCCGGGGCTGTCGCCGTGGCGCGTGGTGATCATCGACGCGGCCGACGACCTCGAGCGCAATGCCGCCAATGCCCTGCTCAAGAACCTCGAGGAGCCGCCGGCGGACAGCCTGTTCCTGCTCGTCAGCCACGCGCCGGGGCGGCTGCTGCCGACGATCCGGTCGCGCTGCCGGGTGCTGCGTTTCTCTTCGCTCGGCGACGCGGACATGGCCGCCGCGCTCGGACTCGCGCTGCCGGACAGCGAGCGCGCCGAACATGCGGTGCTGGCGCGGCTGGGGCAGGGCGCGCCGGGGCGGGCAATGCGGTTTGCCGGGCTGGAGATCGCCGCGCTCGATGCCGCGCTCGATGCGCTGGCGGCGGGGGGCGATCCCGACAATGCCCGGCGCAGCGCGCTGGCGCGGCAGCTGTCGGGCAAGGCGGCGCAGGCGCGCTACGAAATGTTCCTCGAACGCGCGCCGAGCCACATCGCGGCCGTGGCCAAGCGGCGCCGCGGCGCGGCGCTGGCCGAGGCGCTCGCGCTGTGGGAGAAAGCGCGCGGGCTGGCCGAGAGCGCGGTGCGGCTGTCGCTCGATCCGCAGGCGACGGTGTTCGAGCTCGCCGGGCTGCTCGCTTCGCTGGCGCGATCCGATCTTGCTCTTGACCGTTCGTCCTGAGTAGCCATTGAGCTAGTCGAAATGGCGTATCGAAGGGCCCTTCGATACGGGTCTTCGACTTCGCTCAGCCCCTACTCAGGGCGAACGGGCAGAGGAACAGTAATGCCCGACCCTTTTTACATCACCACCGCGATCGCCTATCCCAATGGCCGGCCGCATGTCGGCCATGCCTATGAGGTGATCGCGGCCGACGCGATCGCGCGTTATCATCGCCTCACCGGGCACGACGTGTTCTTCATGACCGGGACCGACGAGCACGGCCTGAAGATGGCGCAGGCGGCGCGCGACAAGGGCGTCGAACCCCGCGCATTGGCCGAAGAAATGTCGTCTTTTTTCCAGGAGATGGCGCGCGTCCTCAACATCTCGCATGATCGCTTCATCCGCACCACCGAGCCGGCGCATCATGCCGCGAGCCAAAAGCTGTGGCGGGCGATGGAAGCGAACGGCGACATCTATCTCGGGCGCTACGAGGGCTGGTATTCGGTCCGCGACGAGGCGTTCTACGACGAGAAGGAGCTGGTCGACGGGGAAGGGGGGGCGCGGCTGTCGCCGCAAGGCACCGCGGTCGAGTGGACCGTCGAGGAGAGCTGGTTCTTCCGTTTGTCGAAATATCAGCAGCCGTTGCTCGATCTGTACGAGCGCGAACCTCATTTCATCCGGCCGGAGGGCCGGCGCAACGAGGTCGCGTCGTTCGTGCGTGGCGGGCTGTCCGACCTGTCGATCTCGCGCACCAGCTTCGACTGGGGCGTGGCCGTGCCCGGCAGCCCGGGGCATGTGATGTACGTCTGGGTCGACGCGCTGGCCAATTATCTGACCGGCGTGGGCTATCCCGACGATAGCGTGACGTTCAAGCGCTGGTGGCCGGCCGACCTGCACGTGATCGGCAAGGATATCGTGCGGTTCCACGCGGTCTATTGGCCGGCGTTCCTGATGTCGGCCGGGATCGCGCTGCCCCGCCGGGTGTTCGGTCACGGTTTCCTGCTCGAGCGCGGCGAGAAGATGTCGAAGTCGCTCGGCAATGTCGCCGATCCGATCGCGCTGGCCGAGCGCTACGGCGTCGATCCTCTGCGCTATTTCCTGCTGCGCGAGGTCGCGTTCGGGCAGGACGGCAGCTACAGCCACGAGGCGATCGTGACCCGCGCCAACGCCGATCTGGCCAATGGCCTCGGCAATCTGGCGCAGCGCTGCCTGTCGATCATCGCCAAGAATTGCGAAGGACGGGTGCCGGCAGGCGGCGCGATGCTCGAGCTCGACCTGCGTCCATTGGCAACGCGGGTCGACG
>CAXSHP010000201.1:521-5304 GCA_964236935.1 uncultured Sphingomonadaceae bacterium | reverse complement strand
CCTTTTTCAGCAATGTTTCGGCCATTCGCTCGACCCGTTCGGGAAGCACCGCCCACAGCGTCTCGGTCATCTTCCTCTCCCTCTCGTTCAGAGATGAACACGGACAAACCGGATGCTGTTCCTTCGCGGTGCCCTAGCCCATGCCGCGATGGGTGGAGACGCGATCCCCGAGCGTCTCGCCCGGTCCCTGCGCGAAGCGAACCGCCATCGGGTGGTTGCCCGGAGCCGCGAACAGGCCTGGGGCAAGCTCGGGCGGCAATCCGTCGGCGATCTCCAGGGTCCCGGTCACCAATGCGCTCGACCTGGCATGACTGGCGCGGACTGCGTGATGCTCGCGCTCCTCGACCGTTTCGCTCTGCTGCGTCATGCCGGACGATGCCGTCGATCGTCTCCTGCTCCTTGGGCTCGAGTTGCTCAATGTCGGGGCGATAGGAAAGACAGGCCATACGAACCTCACTTGGCGGGCGTGAAGGAGAAGAGCTCGGTGCGGATCGCCGGGGGCGCCCGCTCGCGGCAATCGCCGGTGCCACCTGATCTCAGGTCGGGGCATCGTCCGGTCAACCGTGCAACAGCAGCAGCATATCGCACGATCCTGTCCCCCGCTCCTCGTAGCAGAGGGATCGGTCGTGTCGACAATGGGCACCCGGCCGGCTCCTTCGCTCCCGATGAATGAATGCGAACTCATCGAATGACGCTGTGTTCCCGTGGGCGCGCGCCGTCTAATCCATGTTAAGAGTTTGATATTCGGTCATAATCGGAACCGACTCGGGCGGCATGAGTTTCCCGATGACAAAGCTGAACAGGGAACCGCCGATGAACCGCCGTATGACCACCGGGATCGCATTGCTGCTCGGCGTATCGACCGCAGCGCTCGCGCAGTCGCCGCCGTCGATCAACGCCGCCCCGCCGCCGCCCCCGCCGCCGGCCGCTACGCAGCCGGCTCAGCCGGCCGCCGACATGCAGGCGGTGCTCGACGCGCATATGGCGCTGGGCGCGAAGCCGATCGAGACGCTGACCCCGGTCAAGGCGCGCATCCAGCCAACGGCAACCGACGCCGCCCACGCGGTGATGCGCAAGCAGGGCATGTCGACCGCGCCCGATCCGGCAGTGGTGACGATGGAGAAGCCCTACGGTCCGGATCCGATGCAATATGCGCGCATCTACAAGCCTGCGGCTGCTGCCGGCGGCGGGACGCCGATGCCCGTGATCGTCTATTACCATGGCGGCGGTTGGGTGATCGCGGACATCAATGTCTATGACGCCACGCCGCGGATGCTGTCCAAGCAGCTCAACGCGCTGGTGGTATCGGTCGAATATCGCCACGCGCCCGAAGCCAAGTTTCCGGCGCAGCACCAGGATGCGGCGGCGGCCTATCGTTGGGTATTGCAGAACGCGGCCTCGTGGGGCGGCGACGCATCCAAGGTCGCGCTTGCCGGCGAAAGTGCGGGCGGCAACCTCGCCGTCGCGACCGCCATCTACGCGCGCGACAACCGCCTGACCACGCCGGTGCACGTCCTCGCGGTCTATCCGATCGCCAACAGCGACATGAGCCTGCCGTCCAAGCTGGACTCGGCCACCGCCAAGCCGCTCAACACGGCGATGTTGAAGTGGTTCGGCTATTATTACTCCAAGACCAAGGCGGACCAGATGGATCCGCGCGTGAATCTGGTGAAGGCGGACCTCCACGACCTGCCACCGACTACGATCATCAACGCCGAGATCGATCCGCTGCGCTCCGACGGCGAGACCCTGGAGCAGGCGATGCGCGCCGCCGGCGACCGCGTCGAGCGCAAGGTCTATCCCGGCGTGACGCATGAGTTCTTCGGCCTCGGCAAGGTCGTGCGCGGTGCCTACGACGCCGAAAATTATGCTGTCGCCACGCTCAAGACTGCGTTCGCGAAATAAGCGCTCCAGGGAGATATCAGATGTCCAAAACCTTTCTCTTCGTTTCCGCCGCGCTGCTTGCCGCGCCGGCTTATGCCCAGGTGATGGCCCCGGCCGAATATGTGGCGACCGCGGGTGCGAGCGACCTCTATGAGCAGCAGTCAGCGCAGCTGGTGCTGGAATCGACGCAGGATCCGAAGGTCCGGTCATTCGCGCAGATGATGGTGCAGGATCACGGCAGGAGCACTGCCAACGTCAAGGCCGCCGCAGCCAAGTCGCGCCTGTCGGCACCGCCGCCGATGCTGATGCCGCTCCAGACGGAACTGCTCGCCGAGCTTCGCGCCGAGACCGGGCCGGCCCGCGATGCGACCTATGTCGCTCAGCAGAAGGCGGCGCATAACCAGGCGCTCTCCGTGCAGCAAGCTTATGCAGCGGGTGGCACCGCGCCACCGCTGAAAGCGGCGGCGGCGAAGATCGTGCCGGTGGTGCAGCACCACATCGCGATGCTGAAGATGATGTGAGGCCGGTCCAGGGCCGCCAATCATCGCTGCACAGGCAAATGACTTCGGGAGACTGATCATGACGGATATTGCCGAAAACCCTTTCGCCGTGGTGACCGGCGGCTCGAACGGCATCGGGCTTGAGCTCGCGCGCGAACTCATCGCCAACGGCTATGACGTGCTGATTGCGGCCGAGGACGCTTCCCACCTCGCCGAGGCCGCCCAGGTCTTGTCGAGCCGGGGCGCAAGGCTCGAGCAGCACGCCGGCGACCTCGCCACCGAGGAGGGCGTGAACGGTCTGTACGAGGCGATCGGACGGATCGGCCGGCCGGTCGACATTCTCGCCGTCAACGCCGGTGTCGGGCTGGGCGGAGCATTCGTCGACACCGATCTCATCACAGAGTTGAAGATGATCGACCTTAACGTGCGTGGCGCGGTGCAGCTCACGAAGCTGGTGTTGAAGGACATGGTGGCGCGCGATGCCGGCGAGCTGCTCTTCACCTCCTCGATCGCGGCGACGATGCCCGACCCGTTCGAGGCGGTGTATGGCGCGACCAAGGTTTTCCTGCGCTGGTTCGGCGAGGCGCTGCGTAACGAACTCAAAGACACCAACGTCGGCGTGACCTTGCTCATGCCCGGGGTCACCGACACCAACTTCTTCCATCGCGCCGGCATGGACGACACCAAGGCGGGGGCCATGAAAAACAAGGATGATCCCGCCGACGTCGCCAAGGCGGCGTTCGCGGCGCTCCAGGCCGACAAGGATAAGGTCCTTCCCACGTTCAAGAACAAGGTGATGGGCGCGATCGCCGAGCTGCTGCCCGATACGACGGCCGCCCAGATCCATCGCGGCCTGTCCGAGCCCGGCTCGGCCGCCAATTGATCGGTAGGAGGATCGCATGAACTATAAGGCGCTCGGCCTCGGCTTAGGCATATTCTCGATTGCGCTTGGCGCGGTCGAGCTGTTCGGCTCCCGCCGTATTGCCCGCGTTCTCGACGCAGAGGATCATACGGGAATCGTCCGCGGCTTCGGTGCGCGGGAGGTCGTTGCCGGGCTTGGCCTGCTCAATGCGCCCGCCAACTCGACGGCTGTCTGGAACCGCGTTGCGGGCGATGCGATGGACCTCGCCGCGCTCGGGGCCGCTGCGCGCAGGGCGCCTCGCAACCGCGCGATATGGGGAAGTCTGGCGTTCGTGATCGGCGCGACCATTCTTGACGTCGTGGTCGCTCGCGGCCTCGATCGCACGACCGGAAGCGCGACGCCTGGAGCTGCGTGATGTGCATCGGCGATGCTGCCCGACCTCGCGCTCAGGCGCCGCTGTCTTGCGTAGAAAGGGACGTTACCGTGGCGATGTAGGCGCTGGTACTGCCCGAAGCTCATCTTCAAGCTCATCCGTCAGCCGTTGTACTACGGGATAGCTGATGTCGGTGATGCTGCGGAGAGAGATGCGGGCGTGATCGAGCAGGCGGCGCCAGCGTTCGAGCGTTTCGGGGTACAAACGCTCACCGCGGTGGCGACGCACGCTTTCGACGGCACCCTCCAGGTTGGCGATGAGGCTTCCCGCAATCGGCATCGCCCCGGTCATGCGCGTGGCCTTGCCCGAGCGGATGCACAAACCATCATAGCGCAGACGACCGGACGCGGGTCTGGACCCGCTCGCGGAGCAGCCGGGCGTGGTGATGGACGCTGACCGCGTCCGCATCCGCCGGGACGGCGACGCGCTGGACGTTGCCCCAGCGATCCCGCGCCGCGCAAATCACGCTGCCTTCGTCATCGATCGTGCAGACCGCGCCGACGAGATTCGACGCCAGAACGCTGCACACGAGCGACAGGCGGGCGCCGGCCGGTTGATCGACACTGCAAACCGGCCGCGTCTGCGACCGTCGCACTCTGACAAGCGCATCGGCCTTCTCGAGATACCGGACGGCAAGCTCGTAATGGCACCGGGCCACCTTTGGTCGCTTGTCGCGCTGCGCCGCCTGGATCTCCTCGCTCGCCCGCCGCTCATGATAAGCGATCTCGATTTCGAGCGACGCACCCTCGATCTCCTCGGGCCAGATCCCATCATGGGTCATCGATGCGACCTTTGCGACCGCCCTGACCGCATCGGATAGGCACGGTCGCTGGCCCGTCGACCGCGGTTCCTTTCCGGATGATTTCTCGTCCGACGCTCCACTTGGACGCTCAGCGCACGTCCCCTCTCGCTGAGGAAATGCGTCAGCTGTGCGATATCGGCCTTACGCAGACCGACGTGGAGCAGCCGCGGTATGGACCACTCGCACAGCTGGTCGATCGTACGGATGCGGTTCAAATCGAGCGCGTGACGCACTCTGCCGAGAGCGAGGAAGGGTTCCGCGTCCGCGCCTTGCGGATCGATGATTGATTTACTCAAGACCGT
>CAXSHP010000201.1:0-511 GCA_964236935.1 uncultured Sphingomonadaceae bacterium | reverse complement strand
CACCTTCCTCCACGCCGAGATAATCAGGCAGAAAACCGCCACGCCGCTGCAAACCGGCCCAGTCGAGGACGGTCAGGGAGCTCCGCCCGGGGGCAATGAGCCCATCGCCCCGCAGCAATCGCAGGGTCCGATTGATATGCACCGGGGTCAGCCCCAGCGCGTCGCCCAACTGCTCCTGGGTGAGCGGCAGGAAAATGGTCGCATTGTCCTCGACCATGCCGGCGGGCGACAGCCGGACCAGCAGTTCACAGATCAAATGTGCCATCCGCTGATCCGCCTGACGCCTGCCCAGCGAGAGCATGCGCTCGCCGAACATGAGGTTCTCGATCGAGCCCAGGCGGCCGAACGCGGCGGCAATGCCGGGATAGGTACGGGCCAGCCGCCGTGCCGACGGCAGGGGCAGGACGGCGAGGCGACACGGCGTGAGCGTGATGATCCCGCAATTGAGCCGGTCGACGCGAAGCGCGTCGAGGTCGCAGACGTCGCCGGGAAGCAGCACCGCGCAGATCTG
>CAXSHP010000200.1:1164-5336 GCA_964236935.1 uncultured Sphingomonadaceae bacterium | reverse complement strand
GACGGTGGTGCTGCCCAATCCCGCCGCCGATCCGGCCGCCGACGGCCCGGTGGCGTTGCGCGATCGGGCGATCGTGCTCGGCGAATCGCCGCGGGTACGGATCGCCGCGCCGCGCCTCGCCGGCTCGATCAACCTCGTCGGCGCGCGGATCGACGATCTGGTGCTGACCACGCAGCGCGAGACGATCGCGAAGGACTCGCCGCCGATCCGGCTGCTGTCCCCCGCCGGCGCGGCGGACGCCTATTTGGCCGGGTTCGGCGGGTCGGGCGAAGGGGTGCGCGTGCCCGCCGCAATACGCCGTGGACCGCGAACGGGACGGTGCTCGCGCCGGGGCGCCCGGTGACGCTGCGCTGGGACAATGGCGCCGGCCAGCTGTTCGCGATCGGCCTCGCCATCGACGACGGCTATATGTTCACCGTGACGCAAAGCGTGACCAATAGCGGCACCGGCACGGTGGCGACGCGGCCCTACGGCCTGGTGTCGCGCACGGGCAAGTCGAAGGACCCCGCGACCTGGACGATCCACACCGGCCCGATCGGCGCGTTCAACGGATCAGCCGACTATAGCGTCGGCTTCAAGGAACTCGACACCGCCGGGAGCAACGGCCAGCGCTATGCCACGACCGGCGGCTGGCTCGGCTTCGGCGACAAATATTGGCTGACCGCGCTGATCCCCGACCAGAACAAGCCGGTCGATGCCGCATTCCGCGCCGGCGAGGGTGAGCGCTATCAGGCCGAGTTCACCCCCGCCGCGATGCCGGTCGCTCCGGGCAGAAGCGCGACCTACACCTCGCATTTCTTCGCCGGCGGCAAGGACGTCCGTCTGCTCGACGGCTACAAGGCCGATCTCGGCATCGCCCAGTTCGACAAGGCGATCGACTGGGGCTGGTTCATCTGGTTCGAGAAGCCGATCTTCTATCTGCTCGACTGGCTGTTCCGCACCGTCGGCAATTTTGGTGTGGCGATCATCCTGCTGACCTGCATCGTGCGCGGCGCGATGTTCCCGGTGGCCCAGAAACAGTTCAAGTCGATGGCGGCGATGCGCGTGGTCCAGCCGAAGATGAAGGCACTGCAGGAACGCTACAAGGACGACAAGGTGAAGCTCCAGGAGGAGACGCTTAAGCTGTACAAGGCCGAGAAGGTCAATCCGATCGCCGGCTGCCTGCCGGTCGTGCTCCAGATCCCGATCTTCTACGCATTGTACAAGGTGCTGATGCTGACGCTCGAGATGCGCCACCAGCCGTTCGCCTTGTGGATCCGCGATCTCTCCTCGCCCGATCCGCTGACGCCGTTCAACCTGTTCGGCCTGCTCGCGTTCGAGCCGCCGCATATCCTCCATCTGGGCGTGCTGCCGATCCTGCTCGGCATCACGATGTTTCTCCAGTTCAAGCTCAACCCGCAGCCGATGGACGAGACGCAGAAGCAGGTGTTCTCGGTCATGCCGTGGGTGTTCATGTTCATCATGGCGCCGTTCGCGGCCGGGCTGCAGCTCTATTGGGTGGTGTCGAACACGATGACCATCTGCCAGCAGAAATGGCTCTACAGCCGCAATCCGGGGGTGAAGCCGGCGGCGACGTTGTGAGCATCGATTCCCTTCCATTCCCGTTCGTGTCGAGCGAAGCCGAGAAGGCTTCCCGATCAGGAAGAGCCTCGGCTGCGCTCGGTATAGTCCCTCGATGCCTCGGCTTCGCTCGGCAGAACCTTCGCTAGGGAGGAACGGCAATGTCCGAGGACGAAATCGAAGCCGCGCGCAAGCTCTTCGCGGGGCCGATCGCGTTCCTCAAATCGGCGCCGGAGCTCAAGTTCCTGCCCGATCCCGACGTGCCCGAGGTCGCCTTCGCCGGGCGCTCGAACGTGGGCAAGTCGTCGCTGCTCAACGCGCTGACCGGGCGCAACGCGCTCGCCCGCACCTCGAACACGCCGGGGCGGACGCAGGAGCTCAACTTCTTCGACGTCGGCGAGCCGCTGCGCTTCCGGCTGGTCGACATGCCCGGCTACGGCTTCGCCGAGGCGCCCAAGGACCTGGTCCGGCGCTGGCGCTTCCTGATCAACGATTTCCTGCGCGGGCGCGCGGTGCTCAAGCGCGCTCTGGTGCTGGTCGACAGCCGCCACGGCCTGAAGGACGTCGATCGCGACGTGATGGCGATGCTCGACGAGGCGGCGGTCTCCTATCGCCTGGTGCTGACCAAGGCCGACAAGATCAAGGCCAGCGCGCTCGATGCGGTGTACGCGGCGGTCGCCGCCGAGGCGCGCAAGCACACCGCCGCGCATCCCGAAATCATGACCACCTCGAGCGAGACCGGGCTCGGCATTCCCGAATTGCGCGCCGCGGTGCTCGAGGCGATCGGCTGAAGGAGCGACGCGCATGATCAAGCTGTTCATCGGCAACAAGGCCTATTCGTCCTGGTCGCTGCGCGGCTGGCTCGCGGTCCGGCAGTCGGCGCTGCCGTTCGAGGAAGTGGTCGTGCCGATGTACACCGAGCAATGGGACGCGCAGCGCGCGAACCCGGAGTTCACCGCGTCGAACGGCAAGGTGCCGGTGCTGTCGGACGGCGACGCGATCGTGTGGGACAGCATCGCGATCATCGAGCATTGCGCCGAGCGAGCGGGCCGCGCGCGCTTCTGGCCCGAGGACGCGGCCGCGCGCGCGCTGGCGCGATCGATCGCTGCCGAGATGCATTCGAGCTACCAGGCGCTGCGTTCGGAGCATTCGATGATCCTGCGCAAGCGCTTCCCCGCCCGCCCCCTGTCCGACGCCGTCGCCGCCGACGTCGCCCGGATTGCGACGCTGTGGGAACAGGCGCGCACGCGCTATGGCAGCGGCGGCGACTATCTGTTCGGTGCGTTCGGCGCGGCGGACATCATGTTCGCGCCGGTGGCGACGCGCTTCGATACCTATGCGATCGCGCTGCCGCCGGTGGCGCGCGATTATGTCGCCGCGATATTGGCACACCCGTTCATGCGCGAATGGTATGCCGCCGCCGCGCGCGAGCCGTGGGTGATCGACAGATATGAGGCGGCGCTGCCGCACGCCTGAGCCGCTCCGGCTGGTCAATCGCCCGGCACAAGGCTAGGCGACCGCGATGGACGCCGCAATCGATCCGGTGGAGCTCTGCGCGAGACTGATCGCCTGCCCCAGCGTGACGCCGGCCGACGGCGGCGCGCAAGGCGCGATCGGCGATGCGCTGACCGCGCTCGGCTTCGCGGTCGAGCGATTCACCTCGGGCGGACCGCCCGATGGACCGGTCGCCAACCTATTCGCCACGCGTGGGCGCGGCGCGCCTCATTTCGCCTTCGCCGGGCACAGCGACGTCGTGCCGCCGGGCGACGGCTGGGCAAGCGATCCGTTCGTGCCGGCGTTGCGGGGGGATTTGCTCTACGGGCGCGGCGCGGTCGACATGAAGGGCGCGATCGCCGCGTTCGCCGCCGCCGCCGGCGACGTGCCCGAGCATCGCGGCACGCTCAGCCTGATCATCACCGGCGACGAGGAGGGGCCGGCGACGCACGGCACGCCCGCGCTGATCGGCTGGATGGGCGAGCGCGGCATCCGCCCCGACATGATCCTGGTCGGCGAGCCGACCTCGGACCAGCGGCTCGGCGACACGATCAAGATCGGGCGGCGCGGCTCGGTCAACATCTGGATCGAGGTGCCGGGGACGCAGGGCCATGTCGCTTATCCGCAGCATGCCGACAATCCGGCCACGCGGCTGGTCCGCGCGCTCGATCGGCTCGCGCGGATCGCGCTCGATCTCGGCAATATCTGGTTCGAGCCGTCCAACCTCGAGGTGACCGAGATCGCGGCGGCCAATCCGGCGACCAACGTCATCCCCGGCAGCGCACGTGCCCGGATCAACATCCGCTTCAACGACGAGCATCGCGGCGAGGCGCTGGTCGAGCGGGTGCGCGCGGTGGTGCTCGCCGAGGCCCCGCGCGCGATCGTCACCGCCAGGATGGCGGGCGAAGCCTTCCTGACCGAGCCGGGGCCGCTGTCGGAGATCGTCGCCGACGCGATCGGTGAAGCGACGGGGCTTTCGCCGAAACTGTCCACCGGCGGGGGCACCTCGGACGCGCGCTTCCTGTCGAAACTCGCGCCGACGGTCGAGTTCGGGCTGACCAACGCGACGATGCACAAGCTCGACGAGGCGGTCGCCGTTGCCGATCTTCATCTGCTGC
>CAXSHP010000200.1:0-1154 GCA_964236935.1 uncultured Sphingomonadaceae bacterium | reverse complement strand
CTGCTGCGCCGGATCTACGCCGGTATCGTCAGGCGCGCGCTCGGCTGAGCTCGGCGCGCATCGCCGCGGCGCTGAATTCGAGCGGCTGACCGCGCCAGTGGGAATAGGCCGCTTCGGTCATCGGCCGGGCGATGCCGAACCCCTGCCCCGCGTCGCAGCCGAGCAGGCGCAGCACATCGGCCTGGTCGGCGGTCTCGATGCCTTCGGCGACGACCTGATAGCCGAGCCCGTGGATCAGGGTGATCAGCGAGTGGACGATCGCACGTGCCTGCTCGGACACGGCGATATCGCGGATCAGGCTGCGATCGAGCTTGACGCGATCGAGCGGCATGTCCTTGAGCCGGGCAAGATTCGAATAGCCTCGCCCGAAATCGTCGATCGCGACGGCGACGCCGTCCCGGCGCAACGCCGCGATCGCATCGAGGATGGCGGGTTCGCAGGTCATCGCCATCGTCTCGCCGATCTCGATCTCGAGCAGATGCGCCGGGGCGGCATGACGCTCGAGCGCGGCGCGCAGATTATCGAAGAACCCCGGATTCTGAATCTCGCGCGTGCTGGCGTTGAGCGTCAGCCGCTGCGCGCATCCCGCCTCGTGCCACCGCGCCAGCGTGGCGGCGACCTCGTCCACCACCCAGTCGCCGATCCCCACGATCAGGCCGGATTCCTCGGCGGTGGCGATGAAGCTGCCCGGCAGGCGCATGCCGTCGGGGTGACGCCAGCGCAGCAGCGCCTCGGCGGCGACGATCGCGCCGGTGCGCAGATCGACCTGCGGCTGGAAGGCGAGCGCGAACTCCTCGCGCTCGATCGCAGCGCGCAGTTCGCGTTCCTGGCGGGCGCGGTCTTCCTGCCGGCTGGCGAGCAGGCCGGTGAACAGCTGGACCTGGCCGCCGCCCTGAGCCTTCGCGTGATACATCGCCACGTCGGCCGAGCGCATCAGCCCGGCCAGACGGCGGCCATGCTCGGGAAAGAGCGCGACGCCGATCGAGGCGCCGATCTCGATCTTGTTTCCGCCGGTGTCGAACGGCTCGGACAGAGCGGTCGACAGACGCCGGGCGAGTTCGGTCGCGGCGGTCGAATGGGCGATGCGCGGGACGAACAGGGTGAATTCGTCCCCGGCCAGCCGCGCGACGAGCGGGCCCGGTTCGCCCGGAGCG
>CAXSHP010000199.1:5035-5357 GCA_964236935.1 uncultured Sphingomonadaceae bacterium | reverse complement strand
CGGCGGCTTGGCATAAAGCGCGGTCGCGATGCCGTTGGCGATGCGGTGGACGCGGCGCGCGGGCTGGTGCCAGCGGTGAAGCGCAATCGCCTCGAGTGTCTGCGACGGGACCACCAAGGCATGCGCGGTGGTCAGCGCGAGGCGACGGAACAGCACGCGCTTGGCCTTCTGGCCTCGGTTTTCGTCGGCGTTGAAACCGTCCTCGTGATGGATCAGCGGCGGCAAGCGACCGACGCCGAGCCGATGCGCCATCACCGCGTCCATCGCGCCCCAATTGTAGGTCAGTACGAGATCGAAGCCGGCCATGTAGCGCGCCAGCGCG
>CAXSHP010000199.1:4695-5025 GCA_964236935.1 uncultured Sphingomonadaceae bacterium | reverse complement strand
GCCGGAGCACGCGGCGAGCGAGGTCGCGGCGGTCGCCAAGCGCTATGCGCGCTCGATCGGCGTCACGCCCGAGCAGATCGAGGCGGCGTCGACCGCGGCGCGCGCCAAGCTCGCCGGGGCTCGCCGAGACGACGACGTGGCGCGCCTTCGCGCCGAATGCGTTCATCAGCCGAACGGCGCGCGCCTCCTTGCCGCCCAGCGAGAAGGTGGAGTGACAGTGGAGGATCCGAACCGGAGGCACCGGCCGGATATAGGCGCCGAGAGTAAATTTCCTGCTGATCAGCCGTTCGCGACGACCCGCGCGAGGAGTTGGTCGATCGCTTCGGCGAC
>CAXSHP010000199.1:0-4659 GCA_964236935.1 uncultured Sphingomonadaceae bacterium | reverse complement strand
AGCCGGCGGAAATCGGGCAGGCGCGCGATCATCTCGGCGGCGGCATCCTCCGCGAGCAGATCCGACAGCGCACCGCGGACGAGCAATCCAGGGACGCCGCGCAACGCTTCGAACGCCGGCCACATGTCGAACCCGGCGGTGGCGTCCGCCGCGCGGATCGGATCGGCGATGCGCATGTCGTAGTCGAACACGATCCGCCCCGAATTGTTGAGGCGGCACAATCGCTTGGCCATCGCCAGCCAATCTTCGAGCCCATAATCGGGATAGACCGCCGCATTGTTCTCGGCGAGCGCGCGCGCCGCATGGAGCCAGGTCGGCCAGTTCGACGAACGCCCGACGTACGTACCGATCCGTGCGAGCCCGCGCGGATCGAGCACCGGCCCGATATCGTTGAGCAGCGCCCCGGCGATCCGGCCCGGACCGGTCGAGGCCAGCAGCATCGTGACGAGCCCGCCGAGCGAGGTGCCGAACGCGACGAACCGCGCGAGTCTCAGCTCGACCAGCAACGAATCGATATCCTGCAGATAGGTCAGCGGAACATAAGTCATCGAGTCCTTGGCATAGGCGCTCTCGCCTCGCCCGCGCAGATCGACGCAGATCAGCCGCCATTCGCCCGCCAGCCGATCGGCCAAGGCCGCGAAATCGCGCGCGTTGCGCGTCAGACCGGGGATGCACACGATCGGTGGCCGATCGGGGCGGCCCGGATAATCGCGGTAATGCAGGCGCAGGCCGTCATTCGACCACCAATAGCCATCCGCAAATGCCGCCACGCTTGCGCCTCCCGCAATACCGCCCCCATATCGCGGCATGACCTCGCCCCCGCAAGCATGTCCCGAGCCCGGCCGAGGGGCCGTGCGCTATCGGCCCGATCCGCAGATCCTGACGCTCGGCGAGGACTTCTACGATCCGGTCGCAGCGGCCGATTTTCCGAAACATATCCTGCGCTTCCGCAACGACCGCCGCGCTGCCGACGTCGGTCTCGCCGCGCTCGACGATGCGGCCTGGATCGCGCATTTCGGTCGGTTCGAACCGCTTCCCGACAATCTGCCGCAGCCGCTCGCGCTGCGCTATCACGGCCACCAGTTCCGCGCATACAATCCCGATATCGGCGACGGCCGCGGCTTCCTGTTCGCCCAGCTGCGCGACGATCGCGATCGCTTGCTCGATCTCGGCACCAAGGGCTCGGGCACGACGCCGTACAGCCGCTTCGGCGACGGCCGGCTGACGCTCAAGGGCGGGGTGCGCGAAGTGCTCGCCACCGAAATGCTCGAAGCGCTCGGCGTCCATACCTCGAAGAGCTTCTCGCTGATCGAGACCGGCGAGGCGCTCTACCGCGGCGACGAGCCTTCCCCCACCCGCTCGGCGGTGCTCGTCCGGCTCAGCCATGGCCACATCCGCATCGGCGCGTTCCAGCGGCTCGCTTATCTGCGCCAACCGGAAAATATCGCCAGGCTGGCAAGTTACTCGCTCGCGCAGCTCTACCGCGAGACGCCCGGCGACGATCCGGCGGGGCAGTTGCTCGGCCACGTAGCCCGCGGCGCCGCGCGGCTGGCCGCATCCTATATCGTCGCCGGCTTCGTCCACGGCGTGCTTAACAGCGACAATATCGGGATCACCACCGAGAGTTTCGACTATGGCCCGTGGCGCTTCACGCCGCGGTGGGAGCCCGGCTTCACCGCGGCCTATTTCGATCACAACGGGCTTTACGCCTTCGGCCGTCAAGCCGAGGCGATCTATTGGGACGTCGCGCAACTCGCCTCCGCGCTGCGGACGATCGCCGGTGAGGACGTGCTGCTGCCGGCGCTCGAGGCGTTTCCGGCAACCTACGAGGCGGCGCTGCGCGAGATGACGCTCGCTCGGCTGGGCGTCCTCCCGCGCGGCGAGCATGCGGACCTTACCCTGCTCGCCGCCATCGAACGAGGATTGAGCGGCAGCGGCGTCGGGATCGACCGCTTCTTCTTCGATTGGGCGGGCGGCTGCCGCCGTGCGCCCTCCCCTGCCGATGCCGCTTATGCGGCGGCCGAGTTCGCCGATTTTCTCCGCCACATCGCCGATTATCGGCCGTCGCGGCGACTCGATCATCCTTATTGGTCCGATGCCGAGCCCTGCTCGATGCATATCGACGAGGTCGAAGCGATCTGGGCGCCAATCGCCGAGGCCGACGACTGGAGCGCGTTCGAGGCGAAGATCGCCGCCGTCCGTCGGATGGGCGAGGCGATGGATGAGGAGGGATTTACCGAGTCTTGACGCTCCGTGGTTAGGGTCGATCCCGGCCGGGCCTTTCGTCCGGCTGCGCCGCAACGGTTCCAGCAGAGGCGACTATGTTACTAACCCGAGAGCTAGAGAGCCCCGCTCGAATGCCGATGTCCGACCTCATCTCGACCGAGCCGGCGACGGGTGCGACCGTGTGGCAGGGTCCGGTCGGGGACCCCGAGAGCGAAGTCGCGATCGCACGCGCGGCGTGGCCGGAATGGGCAGCGCGGCCCCTGGCAGTACGGACCGAGGTGCTCAGGCGCGTGGTCAACACGTTCCGCGCGCGCGCCGAGGCCTTCGCCGATCTGATCGCGCGCGAGACCGGCAAGCCGCTGTGGGAGGCGCGCGGCGAGATCGAGCAGATCGTCGGCAAGGTCGAAAGCTCCGTCGCCGCTTATTCCGAACGCACCGCGCAGCGCCGCCTCGAAGGCGCGATGGGCGCGCGCAACGCACTGCGCCACAAGCCGCACGGCGTGCTGGCGGTGCTGGGCCCGTTCAACCTCCCCGCGCAGATCCCTAACGGCCATATCGTGCCCGCCTTGCTCGCGGGTAACGCGGTGGTGTTCAAGCCGTCGGAAAAGACGCCGGGCACGGGCAAGTTCCTGGTCGATTGCTTCCATGCCGCAGGAGTCCCGGCAGTGGTGCTGCGTTTCCTCGCGGGCGGCCCGGAAATCGGGCGCGCGCTCGCCGGCTGTGCCGGCATCGACGGGCTGCTGTTCACCGGGACATCGCGTGCCGGCTTGGCGCTCCATCGCCAGTTCGCCGACGCGCCCAACAAGATCGTCGCGCTCGAGATGGGCGGCAATAATCCGATCATCGCCTGGGACACGCCCGATCTCCATTCCGCCGCGGTGTTGATCGTGCAGTCGGTCTATTCCTCCGCGGGCCAGCGCTGCACCGCGGCACGCCGGCTGATCGTGCGCGACGGGATGCACGAGCCGCTGCTGAACGAAATCTGCAAGCTGACCAACCGGCTGATCGTCGCCGAGCCGCACAGCGCGCCCGCGCCGTTCATGGGGCCGGTGATCGACAATGCCGCCGCCGACGCGCTGCAGGAAAGCTGGCTCGAGCTGATCCTCAAGGGCGGCCGCGCGCTCAAGCATCTGGAGCGGCCGATCGACAGCCGGCCGTTTCTCACCCCGGCGATGATCGACGTGACGCATGTCGCCAACCGGTCCGACGAAGAGCTGTTCGGCCCGATCCTCCAGGTCATCCGCGTCGCCGATTTCGACGCCGCCTTGGCGGAGGCGAACGCCACCCGCTACGGCCTGTGCGCGGCGCTGATCGGCGGCGCGCCGACGCTCTATGAGCGCTTCTGGTCGAACGTCCGGGCGGGCGTGATCAACTGGAACCGCCCGACCAGCGGCTCGCCCGCCAACGCGCCGCTGGGTGGCGTCGGCCTGTCCGGCAATCACCGGCCAGGTGCATATTATGCGGCGGATCATTGCGCCTATCCCGTGATTTCGTCAGAAACGGAAAGCGCCCGAGCGTCGATCGGCATCGGGCTCAAGGACGCCTGATCGAGGAGTGACCGCATGGCCGACAGCAAGACCGAAATCGCCATCGCGCAGGCCGGATTCGCCGCCGCCGCGGTGGCTCGCCTCGCCAACGCGTTGGGCAGGGCCGGCGTGATCGACGACATCCTGCTCGGCGAGCTTGCCGGGGTGGCCACCGAAAGCGGCAGCGGCAAGGGCGACGAAGTGGCACAGGCGATGCGGATATTGCGCATCCAGCTCAGCACCGAAACCGAGACCTGAGCGCGACAAGTTGCGCTAACCGGCCCCCAACAAAGCATGGATTGCGCCGGGGGGCGCCCTCCCCCATCTCGCCACCATGGCCAGTCTGCTCGATCCCGGCGCGCGTGGGCGCGTGATCCTCGTCGGCGCCGGCCCGGGCGATCCCGGGCTGCTGACGCTTCGCGCGGTCGAAGCGTTGCGCCAGGCCGACGTCGTCGTCCATGACGGGCTGATCGACGAGCGCGTGCTCGATCATGCCCCGGATCATGCGCAGCGCATCTCGGTCGCCAAAAGCCGCGCGCGCCACACATTGCCGCAGGAGGCGATCAATGCGTTGATCGTCGCCCACGTCCGCGCCGGATCGATCGTGGTACGCCTGAAAGGCGGCGATCCGTTCGTGTTCGGGCGCGGCGGCGAGGAGGTCGAGGCGGTGCGCGCGGCCGGGCTGCCGGTCGAGGCGATCCCCGGCGTGTCGGCGGCGATGGGCTGCGCGGCCGAGGCGATGCTGCCGCTGACCCATCGCGACTGGTCGAGCGCGGTGAGCTTCGTCGCGGGCCAGTGCAAGGGGCTGTCGGAGCAGGACTGGTCGGGCCTCGCGGGCAAGGGCCGCACGCTCGTGATCTACATGGGCGTCGCGACCGCGAGCGACATCGCCGACAAGCTGATCGCC
>CAXSHP010000198.1:4819-5421 GCA_964236935.1 uncultured Sphingomonadaceae bacterium | reverse complement strand
CGGATCGATGTCGACGGCGGGTTCGTCGCGATCGGCCACACGCCCGCGACCGAGCTGTTCCGCGGCCACCTCACGCTTGACGAGGACGGCTATCTGCAGGTCGAGAGCGGCAGCACGCGCACCAGCGTGCCCGGAGTATTCGCGTGCGGCGACGTGATGGACAAGATCTACCGCCAGGCGGTGACGGCGGCGGGAACCGGCTGCATGGCCGCGCTCGACGCCGAGAAGTTCCTCGCCGAGGTCGATTTCGAAGAAACGGTCGCGGCTTAGCCGCCCAGCCGGGCGAGCGCCGCGAGGCACGCCGCGGCAAGCCAGGCGGCGTCGTCGGCGCCGGCGAAGCTGTGCGACACCGTGTCGCGGCGCTCGATCCTGATCGCCGCCGACGGGCGCAAGGCGGCGAAGGCGCGGCCCGACCAGCACGAATCGAAACCGATCGCGGTGGCGTCCCCGCCGGCGAGCAGGATCGTCGTCGGCGTGGTGCCGGCCGCCGGCGTGGTGGCATGCACGAGCCCGGCCGACTTGCTCGTCATTCCAGGCTCTCGCCGAGCGCCGCCAGCAGCTCGCCGAGCCCCGGGATGCCGCCGACGCGCACGGTGTCGCTC
>CAXSHP010000198.1:2144-4809 GCA_964236935.1 uncultured Sphingomonadaceae bacterium | reverse complement strand
GTGGTGCCGGCCGCCAATGCCGTCGCGACGTCCGCGGCGAGGCTGGCGCGGCTCGGTCGGAGGGTTTCCGCCAGCCCGCGCAGCGCGCGACGATAATCGATGCGGCCGCTCAAGGCGCGCCGCCACGCCGCGCTGCTGGCCAGGCGCTCGCGATAGCGTCGGCGGATCGCCGCGGGCGGGGGCAGGCCGGGGGACGGCTCGACCACCCACGGGTTGGCCAGGATGAGGCCGTCGATCGCGGCGGCGCGATGGTGCAAGGCGAGCGCGGTGGCGCCGTCGCACAGGCCGAAGCCGACGATCCGGCTGATCTCCGGACAAGCTTCGCGCAATGCATCGGCCGCGGCCGCAATGTCTTCGCCGCTGTCGGCGAAGCCGGGATCCTCGCCGCCGCTGTCGCCCACGCCGCGTCGATCGAAGCGCAATACGGGGTGGCCCGCCGCCGCCAGCGCTAGCGCCAGCGCCGCCATCCCGCCGTGCGCGCCCGCGCGGATCTCGGTGCCGCCGGAGACGATCAGCACGCCGATCGGCGAGGCGCCGTCGTCGATGCTGGCAAACAGGAGCGCATCGGCGCAGGTGAAACTCGTCAGCCGTCGCATCGGGCGATCCAGCCGGCAATGTCTCCGGCGATGGCTTCGGCCAAGGCCGGCGAAGGGCCGGGCTCGGCGCGCCGCCACAGCGCCGGCCCCGCGATGATCGCATCGCCCGGCTCGGTGCTGCTGTCGAGCCGGACGGTTCGCAACGCCGTCGCCGGCATCGGTGCCGCCGCTTCCAGCGCGGCGATCAGGCCGGCTGCGGGCCGATAGCCACCGAGCGCGGCACCGCCCCCGATCGTCTGCGTGCGGCGCAGGTCGCGCAACGCCGCGGCGCCGGTGACGGGGGACATCCGCCAGTGCGATCGAGCGCTCAGCTCGTGATCGAGCAAGGCGCCGCCGCGAAAGCTTGCGACATGCAGCCGGGTGACGGATTCGGTGATCTTCGCGGCCGCGCCGGCGAGAGCTCCCCGCCAGTCGGCCCACGCGATATCCGCGAGCGGCCGCGCGCTTTCGCCGAGCCCGGGAAGATCGGGCAGGGTGCTGCCGATCCCCCGCCACCGCAGCGCCCGCATGACATCGCGCAAGAGCCTGCGCGTGCGATTGAGCTCCGCGAAAAGTGGTTGGACGATAAGGACATGATGGACGTTGTCGCTATCGCTTACGAGCATCCATTCATCGCGCCCGGCCCAACGATAGCGCGTCGGCCGGGCGTCGGCATCGGTCACGACAGCTTGGACCGCGCGAAGGCCACGAGATTGCCGAAGCTTGCCAGCATGTCGCCGTCCACCTCGTCGTCATCGATCAATATGCCGAGACGATCCTCGATCTCGGTGAGCAGCCCGGCGACCGCGAGCGAATCGAGTTCGGGCAGAGAACCGAACAATCCGCTGTCGGCGTCGAACGCGGCGACCCGCGCCCGATCGAGGCCAAGCACGTCGACCAGGATCGCACGGATGGTGGCTTCCACCACGACATCATTCTTGCCCATCATCCCCCCAGTCACGCGTCAGGTCCGCGATTAGCACTTCCGCTGCGCCGCACAAGACGCGACACGCCCTGGCTGACGCGCCAAGCGATCGCCGCAATGCTCTTCCCCCGTGCGAAGTCGAGCCGATAAAGATTTGATCGCAGGTCCATCCAGTCGGCCTTGTACGGATCGTCGCCCGTGCCGAAGTCGATCGTCGCAGGACGGTCGCGGTCGATCACCGCCTCGAACATCGCGGCGCTCAACAAGGTGCCGGGAGAAAGCCCCCGGGCGTCATCGACGTGGGCCAGCTTATGGATGGTGGCCACGCCATTCTCGACCAGCCAGAATTGCGCGGCGACCGGAACGGCGCCGTCGTAGAGAATTCCCAGCCGCGCCGTGCCCGCAATCCCTTCCTGCTCGGCGAGGGCACGGAGAAAGCGCGGGGATCCCTCCGCCGGCTTCCAGCTCTTGGCATAAATATCCTCGTAGATACTCCAACTATCCATGTCGAAGTCACTGATAATGTTCGAGTTAACCTCGGTTAACGCGGATTTGCGGCGAACCGTGTTGCGGAGCCTGGCGGGGCGCGCCGCCCAATATCGGGCAAAAGACAGGTCGCGCACGGCGACGCGCCAATTGGCGGTGTGCGCCTGCCGCCGCCCGGCCCATCCGCCGGCGGCGAGGCCGTCGAGCAGGAGCGCGGCGTCCGCGCCGGGCACCGGCAGGAGCGAAATACGGTCGAAGTGCGATGCCAGCGCCCCGCCGATCGCGGCGATAAGCGCGGTTTGCGTCGGCGCATCGGGAGCGCCGGCGAAGATCGGGCGGAACGCGAGGGTATACCAGCTCGCCAGCGCTTCGGCGCGGCGGCCGCCGCGGTCGATCAGGAACAGCCAGCCGCGCCGGTCCCCATCGCTGGCACGCGCGACGACGATCCTCGCTCGCTCGAGCACGTGCGCACAGGTCAGGCGAAACCAGTCGAGCCGATCGTAGAGGTGTTTCTGCGCCGAGCGATCGAGCGCGCCCGCGGCATCGCGCGCGATCGCGTCGAGATCATCGAACAGTTCCACCTCGATCGTCATCGCGCTATCCCGTCCCGCCGCGGTTTGGCGCGGGAAGGAGCCTGGGTGCAAGTCCTCGACGAAACGCCGTTCCCGCTCGATCACCT
>CAXSHP010000198.1:1039-2128 GCA_964236935.1 uncultured Sphingomonadaceae bacterium | reverse complement strand
ATCGGGCAGGGGCTCGCCGCCGGAGATCGCGTCGCGAGCTGGCTCGCCAAGACCCGTCTGGCCTGCCTGATGCCGCTCGCCTGCGCGCGCGCGCGGCTGGTCCACGTGCCGATCAACCCCCTGCTCAAGCGCGGCCAGGCGGCGCATATTCTCGCCGACAGCGGCGCGAGGCTGCTGATCGCCGGCGCCGCCCGGGCGGCGACCTTGACACCGGGCGACGTCCCCGACGACTGCCGGATGCTCGACGACCAGGCGGCGGAAGAGCTGACGGCGGGGGAGCGCCTCCCCCCCTCGTCGGCCCGGCCCGACGATCTCGCCGCGATCCTCTATACCTCGGGATCGAGCGGGCGCCCCAAGGGGGTGATGCTGAGCCATGCCAATCTCGCGCTCGGCGCGATCGCGGTGGCGCATTATCTCGGTCTCGCGCGCGACGATCGTACCCTGGCGGTGCTCCCGCTCGCGTTCGATTACGGCCAGAGCCAATTGCTCTCGACCTGGGCGGCGGGGGGCTGCGTCCATCCGCTCGACTATCTCGTGCCGCGCGACGTGGTGAAGGCGGTCGCGCAGCACGGCATCACCACGCTCGCCGGCGTGCCGCCCTTGTGGGTCCAGCTCGCCGAGGCCGCGTGGCCGGCGGAAGCGATCGCGCCGCTGCGTCGGCTGACGAGCAGCGGCGGGCGGCTGCCGGTGCCGCTGATCCGCCGCTTGCGCGCGCGCTTCCGCCAAGCGAAGCTGTTCTCGATGTATGGCCTGACCGAAGCGTTCCGCTCGACCTTCCTCGATCCCGCGCTGATCGACACGCACCCCCAATCGATCGGCCAGGCGATCCCCTTCGCCGAGGTGATGGTGGTGCGGCCCGATGGCTCGCTCGCCGAGGCGGGGGAACGGGGGGAGCTGGTCCACGCCGGGCCGCTGGTCGCGCAAGGCTATTGGCGCGACGCCGAGCGGACCGCGACGCGGTTCCGGCCGGCACCGGCGGGTTCGCGCTGTGGCGGCACAGCGGTGTGGTCGGGCGATACCGTGACGCGCGATGCGGCGGGGCTGCTGCGGTTCATCGGACGGGACGACGAGATGATCAAGACCGGCGGC
>CAXSHP010000198.1:0-1029 GCA_964236935.1 uncultured Sphingomonadaceae bacterium | reverse complement strand
GCGCGGAACGGCGCGAGCCGATCCTGCTCCTCAACCTGTTCCGCTTCGTCGGCCGCGACGATGAGATGATCAAGACCAGCGGCAATCGCGTCAGCCCGTTGGAGATCGAGGAAGCGGCGATGGCGAGCGGTGTCGTGGCCGAGGCGGTCGCCCTCGGTGTGCCCGACGCGCGGCTGGGCGCGGCGATCGTCGTCGTGGGAGTGGCCCGCGGAGAGCATGCGGCAGAAATATTATCGAACTATCTCAAGCGTGAACTGCCCGGATTTATGTATCCGCGCGAATTGATCTGGCGTGACGCGCTGCCCCGCAACGCCAATGGCAAGATCGATCGAGCGGCGCTGCGTGCCGAGTTCGCCGCGTGAAGCCGATCGGCCCGATCCCGCCCGATTTCACGGCGCGCGCAGGCCAGCTCGCGATCGGCGGCCGCGCGATCGATTCATTGATCGCCGAGGCAGGCGACACCCCTTTGTTCGTCTACGACTTTTCGATCGTGGCCGCGCGCGTGGCACGGCTGCGTGGCGCGCTGCCTGCCGGTGTGGCGATCCATTATGCGATCAAGGCCAACCCCTTCGGGCCGCTGCTGCGTGCGATCGGCGCGCGCGTCGACGGCTTCGATGTCGCCTCCGCGGGCGAGCTGACGCTGGCGCTCGAGGCCGGCATGGCTCCTCACGCGATCTCGTTCGCCGGCCCCGGCAAGCTCGACCGCGAGCTCGAAGCGGCGCTGGCCGCGGGTGCGACGATCAACCTCGAATCGGCGGGCGAGGCGGCGCGCGCGCTGGCGGTCGCCGGTCGGCTCTCCGTCCGTCCGCGTCTCGCGGTGCGGATCAACCCGGATTTCGAGCTGCGCGGCTCGGGGATGCGGATGGGCGGGGGCGCCAGGCCGTTCGGCGTCGATGCCGATCGCGCGGCGGCGCTGGTCCGGCACATCGTGGCCGCGGGGGCGGATTATCGCGGACTGCACATCTTCGCGGGTTCGCAGTCGCTCGACCCGCTGGCGATCGCCGAAGCGCAGGCCGAAGGGCTGGCGCT
>CAXSHP010000197.1:1184-5425 GCA_964236935.1 uncultured Sphingomonadaceae bacterium | reverse complement strand
GTCGAGCGCACGGCGCGCGTGGACCAGCAGGCGCTGGCGGTGGCGGCCCCGGAGCATCGCCAGCGGGGCGGGGGCGGGGCCGAACACATTCATCCCCTCGACGCGCGGCGCGGTGCGGCCGATCCGCCGCGCGGTCTCGACCGCTTCGGCCAGATCTTCCGAGCTGACGATGATCCCGGCGAAGCGGCCGAACGGCGGCGCGCCCGCCTCGCGCCGTGCCGCCGTCTCGGCGGCGTAGAAGCTTTCGGCGTCGCCGCTGACCAGCGCACGGATCACCGGCGCGTCCGGCTCGCGCGTCTGGACGAGGACGGTGCCGGGTTTCGCGGCGCGCCCGGCGCGGCCGGCGACCTGGGCGATCTGCTGGAAGCTGCGCTCGGCGGCGCGCAGATCGCCCCCCGCCAGCCCGAGATCGGCGTCGACCACGCCGACCAGCGTGAGGTTGGGAAAATGATAGCCTTTGGTGACGAGCTGCGTGCCGACGACGATGTCGATCTCGCCCGCCTCCATCCGCGCGACGAATTCCGCTGCCTTGGCCGGCGACCAGATCGTGTCCGAGGTGACGATCGCCGCGCGCGCCTCGGGAAACAGCTCGGCGACCTCGTCGGCGATCCGCTCGACGCCGGGCCCGCAGGCGACGAGGCTGTCCTCCTCGCCGCATTCGGGGCAGGCGCGCGGCGGCGGCATGACGTGGCCGCAATGGTGGCATTGCAGCCGGCGGACGAGGCGATGCTCGACCATCCAGGCGGTGCAGTTCGGGCATTGGAAGCGGTGGCCGCAGGTGCGGCAGAGCGTGAGCGGCGCATAGCCGCGGCGGTTGAGAAAGAGCAGCGACTGCTCGCCGCGCGCGAGTGTCTCCGTGATCGCGCGGACCAGCGTCGGGGCGAGCCAGCGCCCGCGCAGGGGCGGATCGGCGAGGAGATCGACCGCGCTGATCGCGGGCATCGTCGCCTGGCCGTAGCGATCGGGTAGCTTGAGCGCGCGATACCTGCCGATCTCGACCATCTGGCGTGTTTCGATCGCCGGCGTCGCCGAGGCGAGCACCACCGGCACGCCCTCGAACGAACCGCGCATCACCGCCACGTCGCGCGCATGGTACATTACACCGTCGTCCTGCTTGAAGCTCGTCTCGTGCGCCTCGTCGACCACGATCAGCCCGAGCGCGCGATAGGGCAGGAACAAGGCCGAGCGCGCGCCGACCACGACCCTGGCCTCGCCGCTGGCGATCGCCCGCCACGCGCGGCGGCGTTGCGACTGGCGCAGATCCGAATGCCACGCCACCGGCGCGCCGCAGGAACGGCTCGGTCAGCGCGATCTCGGGCAGCAGCACGAGCGTCTGGCGCCCGCGGCGGATCGCCTCGGCGACCGCCTCGAAATAGACTTCGGTCTTGCCCGATCCGGTGACGCCATCGAGCAGGAACGGCTGGAATTCGCCGGCAGCGACCGCTTCGACCAGGCAGGCGGCGGCGCCTTCCTGCTCGGGCGACAGCGCGGGCGGGTCATAGTCCGCCGCGGGCGCGGGAAACGGATCGTCGACCGCGACCTCGATCGCCTCGATCGCGCCGGCCTTGACCAGCCCGCGGATCACGCCGTCCGATACCCCGGCGGCGATCGCCAGTTCGCGGATCAATCCCTGCCGATCGGCGATCCGCTCGAGCGCCTGCGCGCGCTGCGGGGTCAGCCGCTCCGGCACGCGACCGGTCGCGCGATACTCGATCACCGTCCGCCCGCCGTCGAGCGCGCTCGCCGACGACAAGGCCATGCGCAGCACCGCGGCCGGAGGCGCGAGATAATAATTCGCGGTCCATTCGATCAGCCGGCGCAGCGGCGCGGCGAGCGGCGGCAGATCGTAGACCCCGGCGAGCGGGCGCAACCGGTTGTCGCCGACCTCGGCGTCGGACGGCATCCGCTCGGGTTCCCAGACGACGCCGGTGAGCTGGCGCGGCCCGAGCGGGGCGAGGACGATGCTGCCGGGCACGACGTCATGCTCGCGATCGACCCGATAATCGAGCGGCCCGAGCGCGGCATTGAGCAGGAGGACGCGGGCGCGGTTCACTCGGCCTAATTAGGGATGCGCGATGGGAAAAGGAATCATCGGCGCCATTTCGTCATCGCGCGTTCGTAGCGCGCTTCGGCCTGGTCACGGGCCTGCTCCAGTCGTGCGGTCTCGGCGGCATGGGCTTCGTCGAGCGCGCGTCGCTTGGCGGCGAGCCGCGTTTCCTCGTCGCGCAGCGCGGTGTCCTCGGCGCGTTGGCGCGTCTCCGCCTGCGCGAGTGCCTGTTCGGCTTCGTCCAGCGCGCGCCGATCGGGGCGTGGAACGGGTCTGGGCGTCGGCGGGGCGCGCTTGGGACGAACCTCGTCGGCCTCGGCTTTTCCGGAACGCGGCGGCTCCCGGCGGGATGGCAGCGCGGCGAGCTGCTCGGCGGCGGTGCCGCGCAGGCGCTTCACCACGGTCCCCGGCTGCGCCAGCGGTGCCGCCGTCAGCGCCGGATCGGTGACGATCTCCGCAATGCCGCGCGCGAACAGATCATGCTCGCTCCCCCAGGCCGCGAGCGCCGCCTTCTGGCTGGGGGCGGCGACATAAGCGTCGTGGAAGCCCGTCGGCGTCCGATAGACCTTGAGCTTCGCTGCCACGATCGAATCTCCCGACCTCCCATCCAGGGGATCGCGGGCTTCATGGCCGATTGGGCCGCGACCGGCCAGACCATCCAGCGCCTGATGACTTTAGCTTGCCTTGATTTGTTCCCCCGCGAAGGCGGGGGTCCAGCCCCCGACAAACAGTTTTGGTCTGGGCTGGACCCCCGCCTTCGCGGGGGAATGATTCAAGCTCGTGTCATTCCGCTTTAGCTAGACGAGACGATCCCGAAATAGGCCGCGGCGACAGCTTGGTACTTGACGGCTTTGCTACGTGTTTCGTCCAAGCGGGGTTTGTCAGGCAGCGCGGCAGGCTCGTCCGGCTCGCTCTCGCCAGCGGGAACCTGCCATGCGTTCGCCGAGTCGCGGCGGAAGCGTGAGGCGTCGTCGGACATGGCAGCACTCCCGGCGTGTTCGGCCGCGTCTGGCGGCGACGGAACATAGGCGCGCGCGGGTTAAGCGATCGCTAAGCGACCGCTGACGCAGGTTGGCCATTTCATTTTAACCGATCCGCGCTAACCTTCCGTCATGGGCAGGGTGATCGATTTCCAGGACCGGGCGGTCGCCTCGCTCCAGCGGCGGGTGGCCGAAGTCGAAGAGGCCAACCAGGATCTCATCGCCTTCGCGCGCGGCCATTCGGGCGCGGTCAGCGCGATCCACGGCGCGGTGCTCGCCGCGATCGACGCCGAGGGGCTCGACCATCTGATCCACATCGTCACGCAGGATTGGCCCGACATGCTCGGGGTCGACGCAGTCGCGCTGGCGCTGTTCGCGGGCGACCGGGGGCTGCGCGCCGATCTTTCCGGGCTGCAATTCGTCGAGCGGCGAATGATCGAGCGTTCGATCGAAGGCATCGACGGCGTGCTGCTGCGCGGGACCGAGCGGGGGCATCCCCTGTTCGGCCCGGCGTCCGAGCTGATCCGCGCGGAGGCGCTGGTGCGGCTCGACAATGCCGCGCCGCTGCCGTCGGGACTGCTCGCGCTCGGCCAGCGTTCGGTCCAGCGGTTCGAGACGCGCCACGGCTCCGAATTGCTGGTCTTCCTCGGCGCGAGCCTTTCGCGCATGATGGGGCGGTGGCTGCTGCCCTGATCCTCCCTGACGGACACCCGGCCACCGCGCTCGCCGTGCAATGGGGCGAGCATCTGGCGCGCGGGCGGATGCGCTCCGCACATACCGTGCGCGCCTATCTCGCCACCGCGCACCGGCTGATCGCCTTCCTTGCCGAGCATCGCGGCGGCGCGGTCGACGGTGAGGTGCTGCGCGCGCTGACGATCGCCGATCTGCGCGCGTTTCTCGCCCGGCGGCGGGGCGAGGGGCTGGTCAACACCTCGGCGGCGCGCGAGCTGTCGGCGGTCAAGGGGTTCCTGACCTTCGCCGGGGGCACGGTGCCGCGGGTGCGCGGGCCGCGGGTCAAGCGCGGCATGCCCCGCCCGATCTCGCCCGACGAAGCGATCGCGCTCGCCGACGATGCCGCCGACGCGCAGGCGCAGCGGTGGATCGCCGCGCGCGACCTCGCGGTGCTGCTGCTGCTCTACGGCGCCGGCTTGCGCGTGGGCGAGGCGATGGCGCTGACCGGTGCGGCGCTGCCGCTCGGCGAGGCGATTCGCGTC
>CAXSHP010000197.1:0-1174 GCA_964236935.1 uncultured Sphingomonadaceae bacterium | reverse complement strand
AGGTGCGCGCCGCGATCGAGCATTATGTCGCGCTCTGCCCCTGGCCGGTGAGTAAGGACGAGCCGCTGTTCCGCGGTGCGAAAGGCGGTCCACTGCGCGCCGAGCTGGTGCGCCGTGCGGTCCAGCATGCGCGCGTCCGGCTGGGCCTGCCCGAGCGGACCACCCCACACGCGCTGCGCCACAGCTTCGCGACGCATCTGCTCGGGCGCGGGGCGGACCTGCGCTCGCTCCAGGAGCTGCTGGGGCATGCCAGCCTGTCGTCGACCCAGATCTACACCGCGGTCGATGCCGCGCATCTGATGGACGTGTATCGCCACGCGCATCCGCGGGCCTAGCTGCAACCGTTTGACGGCCCCGCGCATTTCCTCGCGAAGGCAAGGAGGATTCGATGGCCGACAAGCTGAAGCAGGGCGACAAGGTGAAATGGCGCAGCCACGGTGGCGAGGCGCATGGCACCGTCAAGAAGAAGCAAACCAGCGCGACTGTGATCAAGGGTCACAAGGTGGCGGCGTCGAAGGACAATCCCGAATTCATCGTCGAAACCGCCGAGGGCAAGACGGCCGCCCACAAGGCCGCGGCGCTGACCAAGGAGTGACGCCGTCGGATTTCAGCCAAGCGCGCCATAATCCATGGTTCGCGCGCTATCGTCCGTCGCGGGCGGCGCCACGCTGACCACGCCGAGCGGCAAGGCGACCAGCGCGAAGAGGAGCAATCCGAGACGGGTGCGGTTCATGCCAGGTCCCAGCGGCGAGGGGGATGGTCTAGCCTTGCTCCGTCAACACGCGCCTAGGCGACGCGTCGGCGCCATGACGTGAATTGCGTGGAATCCCGATCCGTCAGAGACGCGCCTTCGCCTCGATCGCATTCCAGATGATCGCCGGCGTATCGGTGCCGTCGAATGCGTCGATCGCGACGATGCCGGTGGGCGAGGTGACGTTGATCTCGGTGAGATGCCCGGCGATCACGTCGATCCCGACGAACAGCAGCCCGCGCTTCGCCAGTTCCGGCCCGAGCGTGTCGCAGATCTCGCGTTCCCGGTCGGTCAGCTCGGCCGCCGCCGCTTTGCCACCCGCGGCGAGGTTCGAGCGGATCTCGCCGGCCTTGGGCAGGCGGTTGATCGCGCCGGTCGCCCGGCCGTCGATCAGCACGATGCGCTTGTCGCCCTGCGATACGT
>CAXSHP010000196.1:0-5437 GCA_964236935.1 uncultured Sphingomonadaceae bacterium | reverse complement strand
TTACGCCCGGTCGGTGAGCCGGGTCAACGCGCAACCGCGCGCAAAAGAAAACGGGCGCCCGGTGAGGGGCGCCCGTTCTTGATTCGCAGAAGCCCGAGGGCCTCGCCGCTTACTTCTTGGCGTCGTCGACGGCATCCGCCTTCGCGTCGGCGGCGTCGCTGACATTGTCGGCGGCGTCGTGCGCGTTGTCGGCGGCGTTGTCGAGAGCAGCCGAGGCGGCATCGTTCGACGTCATGTCGGCGGCGTTCTCGAGCGCCTCGCCCTGGTTGTCGAGCGCCATGGCGGCGTTGTCGCCGGCATTCTCGATGGCCTGGGCCTCAGGCGATTTGTTGCACGCGGCCAGGGTCATCAGGCCGGCGGCAGCGAGAACAAAGCTAAGCTTCTTCATTCGAGCAGCTCCCATTGGATAAACAGGGCCCGGCCCGAACGCCGTCCCTGATCGACCCATAACGGCCGCGATTTGCCCGTCAATCGAAAATTGACACAAGATTAACATGATTCGGCGTTTATTGTTGCACTGCACAAGAAAGCCGCGCAACCTTTCGCCGGACGATGCATTTGACAAAGACCGGCGGATCGCCCGGCGGCAGCCGGTGCGCAGCACGGAATCGGCACGCCAACGACGGATCGGTCTATGAATTCGACGGCACAGGGAAAACGGCTGGAGCGGATCGCGCTGATCGGAAACAGCCCGCCGCGTCTCTGTGGCATCGCAACATTCACCGCCGACGTGCGCATCGCGATCGCCGCGGAATTTCCCGATATCGCGATCGATCTGTATGCGATGGAGGATCGCCACGGGCAAAAATATCCGCCCGAAGTGGTCTGTTCCATCGCGCAGGAGGAACTCGCGTCTTACCAGGCGGCCGCCCGCCGGATCAATCGCAGCGGCGCCGACGTCGTCTGCGTCCAGCACGAATACGGCATCTTCGGCGGAGCGGCGGGCGCGCATCTGCTCAAGCTGCTCGATCGGGTGGACGCGCCGGTCGTGGTCACGCTCCATACCGTGCTCGAGGATCCCGACCCGGATCAGCGCGCGGTGGTCGAAGCACTGATGCGCCGCGCCTCCAAGCTGATCGTGATGGCCGAAAAGGGCCGCGAGATTCTCGAGCGGGTCCACCATGTCGCCGCCGACCGCATCGCCGTGGTGCCCCACGGCGTTCCCGATGGCTCGCCGGCCGACGTGGTCGCGCTGAAGGAGCGGTTCGGCTTTTCGGGCCGCAAAGTCCTGCTCACCTTCGGGCTGCTCTCGCCCAACAAGGGCATCGAGACGATGATCCGCGCGCTGCCGGCGGTCGCCGCGGCGCATCCCGACATGCTCTATGTCGTGCTCGGCGCGACCCATCCGCATCTCGTCGCGCAACAGGGCGAAAGCTATCGCGAGAGCTTGGAGATGCTCGCCGTCGAGCTGGGCGTCGGGCGGCACGTCCGCTTCATCGACGGCTTCCTCGAGCAATCGCTGCTGCTCGAATATCTCGCCGCGGCCGACGTCTACGTCACGCCCTATCTCAACGAGGCGCAGATCACCTCGGGAACCTTGTCCTACGCCGTCGCGCTGGGCAAGCCGGTCGTCTCGACGCCTTACTGGCACGCGGCCGAGTTGCTGGCCGATGGCGTCGGCATCCTCGTCCCGTTCGGTGACATCGCCGGCTTCTCGCGCGAGATCGTTCGGCTGCTGGACGATCCCGCGCGGATCGAGACGATGGGACGACGCGCCTGGCAGGTCGGGCGGACGATGACGTGGAGCAAGCTCGCGCATGCTTATGTCGCGTTGTTCGAGGAAGCGGCGCGCGCGCGTCCGGCGCGGCTCGTCCGGCCGACCGCCAATCTTTCCGCGCCGATCGCGCCGCGGCTCGATGCGATCGACCGGATGACCGACGGCTGCGGCATGATCCAGCACGCGATCTTCCACGTCCCCGATCGCGAGCATGGCTATTGCGTCGACGACAATTGCCGCGCGCTGATCCTGATGCACCGGATCGGCGGGGCGCAGGCGGACCGCGCCGATCAGCTGGCGGTGACCTATGCCTCGTTCGTCCAGCATGCCTGGAACGGCGAGATCGGTCGCTTTCGCAATTTCATGGCGTTCGATCGCAGCTGGCTCGAGCGCGAAGGCTCGGAGGACAGCTTCGGGCGCTCCTTATGGTCGATCGGGGTGACCGCGGGCGAGGCGCGCCGTCAGGAGATGCGCCGCTGGGCGCTCCATCTGTTCGATCAGGTCGCGCCGCACGTCGGCTTCCTCAATAGCCTGCGCAGCTGGGCGTTCGCCATTCTCGGCGCGGACGCAGTGCTCCGCGCGCATCCCGGCCACAAGCTCGCGCGCTCGCTGATCCAGGACTTCGCCACGCGGTTGCAGAGCGAACTGAGGGGCGTGAACCGGCCCGACTGGCCGTGGTTCGAGACCGTGCTGGGCTATGACAATGCGCGTCTGCCCGAGGCGCTGCTGCGCGCCGGCCGCGTGCTCGACGACGCCGCGATGGTCGCCGACGGACTCGCTACGCTCGGCTGGCTCGATGCGATCCACACCAACGAGAACGGCGAATTCCGCGCGGTCGGCAGCGACAGCTTCGGGATCCCGTTCGGCCAGCCGTCGCTGTTCGACCAGCAACCGCTCGAGGCCTGGGCGTCGATCGATGCGGCGTTGCTGGCGCACGCCATGACCGGCGAGACCCGCTGGCATGACAGCGCCCTGCGCGCCTACCGCTGGTTTCTCGGCGGCAATGATCTGGCGCTGCCGATCGCGACCCCGGCCGACGGCGGGTGCTACGACGGCCTGATGAGCGATCGCGCCAATCTCAACCAGGGGGCAGAATCGATCCTCTCGTTCCAGTTTGCCTGTTGCGCCATGGCGCAAAATTCGGGCAGGGCGGTCGCGGCCGGCGATTTGGCGCTGGCAGGAGAAGCGGCGACGTCCCGCCTTTAGGACGTGCCGCCTGTTTTGGGGGACGGGCGGGTTGCGCGAGGATATCATTCACTGGCCCTTGCGGCTGCAGGCCGATCCGTCGCGGGTGGTGGTCCGTCCGTTTCACATTCCGATCGAGGTGCGCACGACCAACGGGCGTCCGGGGCGCGTGCGGCGCATCGTCGACGCGGTGCTGGCGCTCGACGAGCGGGGCGCGCTGGACGAGCTCGAGATCGTCCTCAAGGATTTCGAGGCTCGCCACTGGCAGACGCGCAGCGTCTTCATGATCCGCTACGATCAGATCCAGCTCGCGCTCAAGCTCGACGACGCGGCGCTGTCGGAAACCAAGAAGCAGCTGATCGGCGCCTATTTCTGCCACGAATACAGCTATGCCGCCGCCGCGCTGATGAACCCGAGCATCGTCGCGCACCCCGATCAGAGCGGGCTGTCGGCCGGATCGACGCGGATCGCGATGTCGCTGCGCGCGGTGGGGGAGGGGCACATCTCCTCCGTCGCGTTCCGCGAGGGGATCCTCAGCCCGGGCGCGCATTTCGAGCTGGCGCCCGAGCCGCCGTTCGCGACCGCGGCGGATACCGCGCGCGAGCTCGGCGACGGCGCGATCGAGGTCAATCGCCATCGCGACAGCACCTTGTCGGGCACCGTGCTGTTCCCGATGACCTCGGCGCAGCGCAACGGCCTCGAGGATCTCCGCCTGGTCCAGTTCACCCACGACGACGGCCAGGTCGAGTGGCTCGGCACCTACACCGCTTATTCGGGCTCGACGATCCGCTCCGAACTGCTCCGCACGTTCGATTTCCGCACGTTCACGCTCGCGCCGATGAGCGGGCCGGCGGCGCGCAACAAGGGCATGGCCTTGTTCCCGCGCAAGGTCGGCAACGACTATATGATGATCGGCCGGCAGGACGGCGAGAATCTGTTCCTGCTCAAGTCGAAGACGCTCACGCGCTGGACCGAAGGCAAGTTGCTGCTCGTGCCGCGTTTTCCGTGGGAGATGGTCCAGATCGGCAATTGCGGCTCGCCGATCGAGCTCGACGAGGGGTGGCTGCTGCTGACCCACGGCGTCGGCGCGATGCGCAAATATTCGATCGGCGCGGTGCTGCTCGACAAGGACGATCCGTCGAAGATCATCGGCCGGATGAAGGAGCCGCTGCTCGCCGCTGCTGACGAGGATCGCGAGGGCTATGTCCCCAACGTCGTCTACACCTGCGGCGCGATCCGGCACGACAAATTGCTGTTCGTGCCCTACGGCGTCGCCGACAGCTCGGTCGGCTTCGCCTTCGTGCCGATCGAATCGCTGCTCGCCTCGATGCGCTGAGCGCGGTCGCCCTTACCCCGCGTTGCCAAGCCGCGCCCCCTCCGCTAGAGCGCGCGCATCCCCAGAGTCCGAACCCGGAGCGACCCCCGATGGCCGTCCAGTACAGCTACGTCATGAAGAACCTGACGAAGACCTTCCCCGGCGCGCCCAAGCCCGTGCTCAACAATATCAGTCTCCAGTTTCTGCCCGATGCGAAGATCGCGATCATCGGTGTCAACGGCAGCGGCAAGTCCACGCTGATGAAGGTGATGGCCGGGATCGATACCGAATATTCGGGCGAGGCCTGGGCCGCCGAGGGCATCCGCGTCGGCTATCTGCCGCAGGAGCCGCAGCTCGATCCAGCCAAGACGGTCAAGGAGAACGTCATGGACGGCGTGCGCCCCGTTGCCGACATGATGGACCGCTTCAACGCCATCTCCGCCATGATGGGCGATCCCCCCGAGGATGCCGATTTCGACGCGCTGCTCGCCGAGATGGGCGAATTGCAGGAGAAGATCGACGCGGTCGACGGCTGGACGCTCGACAACCAGCTCGAGATCGCGATGGAGGCGCTGCGCTGCCCGCCCGGCGATGCGGCGATCGACAATCTCTCGGGCGGCGAGAAGCGCCGCGTCGCGCTGACCAAGCTACTGCTTGAAAAGCCCGAGGTGCTGCTCTTGGACGAGCCGACCAACCATCTCGACGCCGAGAGCGTCCAGTGGCTCGAAAACCATCTCAAGGAATATGCCGGCAACGTCATCCTCGTCACCCACGACCGCTACTTCCTCGACAATGTGGTGAACTGGGTGCTCGAGCTCGACCGCGGCCGCTATTATACGTTCAACACCAACTATTCCGGCTTCCTCGAGGCCAAGGCCAAGCGCATGGCGCAGGAGGACCGCGAGGAGGAGGGGCGCCAGAAGGCGATCAAGGACGAGCTCGACTGGATCCGCCAGAGCCCCAAGGCGCGCCAGACCAAGTCCAAGGCGCGCATTCGCGCGTTCGACGAATTGGTCGAGAAGCAGAACGATCGCCGCCCCGGCGCGAACCAGATCCTCATCCAGATCCCCGAGCGCCTCGGCGGCAACGTGATCGAGGCAAACGGCCTGACCAAGAGCTATGGCGACAAACTGCTGTTCGAGGATCTGAGCTTCAACCTGCCGCCCGGCGGCATCGTCGGCGTGATCGGCCCCAACGGCGCGGGCAAGACGACCCTGTTC
>CAXSHP010000195.1:0-5455 GCA_964236935.1 uncultured Sphingomonadaceae bacterium | reverse complement strand
GCGGGCAGAACGCGATGATCGTCGATTCCTCCGCGCTCGCCGAGCAGGTCGTCGCGGACGTGATCGCGTCGGCGTTCGACAGCGCCGGCCAGCGCTGCTCGGCACTGCGCGTCCTCTGTCTGCAGGAGGAGATCGCGGATCGGACGCTCACGATGCTCAGGGGCGCGCTCGAGGAGTTGCGGATCGGCCGCACCGACGCGCTCCGGATCGACATCGGCCCGGTAATCACGGCCGAGGCGAAGGAGACGATCGACGGGCACATCGCCGCGATGCAGGCCGGCGGCGCGCGCATCGAGCAGCAGGCGCTCCCGGCCGACGCCGCCAACGGTACGTTCGTCGCGCCGACGATCATCGAGATCGCTGCGATCGCCGAGCTGAAGCGCGAGGTGTTCGGGCCGGTGCTGCACGTCGTCCGCTATCGCCGCGAGCGGCTCGACGCCTTGATCGATGCGATCAATGCGACCGGCTACGGCCTCACCTTCGGTCTCCATACCCGGCTCGACGAGACGATCGCGCGTGTCACGACGCGGGTGAAGGCGGGCAACCTGTACGTGAACCGCAACGTGATCGGCGCGGTCGTCGGCGTCCAGCCCTTCGGCGGTCGCGGCCTCTCCGGCACCGGTCCCAAGGCGGGCGGGCCGCTCTATCTCGGTCGGCTGGTCGATCGGGCGCCGGCCCACGGCTTCCGCCCCGAGCGTACCGCTACGCCGCTTCAAGCTTTCGCCGACTGGCTCGAGCGCGCGGGCGAACGGGCAAGCGCTGCGATCGCGCGACGCTATGGCGATGCGTCGGCGCTGGGGGTGGACGTCACGCTTCCCGGACCGGTCGGAGAGCGCAACCGCTATGCGCTGCATCCGCGCGGCCGGATCCTGCTGGCGCCGGCGACGCGCGCCGGGCTGTTCGAGCAGATGGCGGCGGTGCTCGCGACGGGCAATCAGGGTGTCGTGACAGGCATGGCAGTGCCTGCCGGCCTGCCGGCGAGCGTGGCTGCGGCCTTCTCGGAAGAGGGGACGACGCCCTATGCGGCCGCGTTGGTCGAGGGCGACGCAGCCATGGTGGCCAGGACGGTCGATATGGTCGCGGAAGTATCCGGGCCGATCGTCTCGGTCCACGCCGCGCAGGCCGATCAAATACTGGCTTATCAATGCGATCGGCTGCTCGAGGAGGTCTCCACCTCGATCAACACCACCGCGGCCGGCGGCAACGCAAGTCTGATGATGCTCGCGTGATCGAAACGACGGTCATCCGCTGGATGAGAGCTTCGATCACGTCGCGCGGGAACGAAGGCCGCGCAGCGACATTGGTCATGCCGGAGGATTGCCCATGCGCTCGCTTGCCTTGCCGTTCCTAAGCTGTCTCGCCATGCTTTGCGCCACGCCGGCTCCCGCATCCACGAAGCCGTGCCGCGATCAGGACGGTCGGATTATCGCCTGCGCGAAGTCGGCTGCGAAACCGGCGCCGCACCGTTGCAAGGACGAGAAGGGTCGGTTCGTGCCCTGCCAGCCGCCACCCCCGCCACCCGCGCACAATTAGGCACAATCGGTTCGCCGCAAATATGACCATAACCGACCCTTGTTTTGCAGGGCACGGAACGGCCAGCACGGCGACATGTTGGGGTTATTCCCGCCCGGTTGAGTAAACAGTCATGCCCGCTTCCGAACTCAGCCCCGATGGCGCGCTCCCCGTCAGCCCCGGCGAGACCAGGATCCCGATCGTCGCGGAGGAGGCGTACGTCATCAAGCGCACGGCACACGCCGAGCGGGTCACCGTGCGCACCCTGCCCGAGGAAGAGCAGATCGTCCTGCGCGATCACGTCAGCCGCGAGCATCTCGACGTCACCCGCGTGCCGATCGATCGCGAGGTCGCCGAGCCGCCGCAGATCCGCACCGAGGGCGACCTCACGATCGTCCCCGTCCTCGAGGAGCGGGTCGTCCTCGAAAAGCGGCTGTTCCTGGTGGAGGAACTCCACGTGCGGCGAACCACGCACAGTGAGCCCGTCGAAATTCCCACGACGGTGCGGCGAACGCGCGTCGAAATCAAACACGAAGTTTTGGATCCAGAGGAGAAGCACTGATGGCCGGACCGAACGACGACAGACCCGAGGGCGCCCCGACCCACATCCACATCGAAAAGAAGAAATTCAATTGGTTGCCCTGGGTACTGCTGGCGCTCGGGCTGCTCGCGGCATTGCTCGCGCTCAGCCGGTGTCACCGGAACGAGACGACGGCGGTCGCGCCCGCCACGCCTCCCGCCGGCGAAGTCGTCGCGACGACCCCGACGGCGGCTTCTTCGGCGGCGCTGGTCGGAATGTCGGGCCTCGGCACGTATCTGGCCGGGACGGCGCCCACGCCGGGCCGATTCGTGTTCGAAAAGCTCAACTTCGACACGGCGAAGAGCGACATCCGCGCGGCGGACGCGGCTGAGGTCGACGACGTCGCGACGACCCTGAAGCAATACCCGACCGCCAAGATCAGCATCGCCGGCTATGCCGACGCTCGTGGTGGCGATGCCGCCAACATGGCGCTCGGCAAGGCACGCGCCGAGAGCATCAAGACGGCGCTGGTCGGCAAGGGCATCGAAGCCGGGCGCATCGAAACCGTCTCCGGCGGCGAGCAGGATCCCGTCGACAGCAATGCGACCGCCGGCGGTCGCTTCGAGAACCGCCGGACCGAACTGGTCGTGACGGCACGATAACTTTGACCCCCCGAGCACAGGAGTATCCCATGTCCAGTACCATCACCGCATTGTTCGATAGCCGCGCGGATGCGGAGGCCGCGAAAGAACGCCTCAAGGCCGCCGCCGTCGATCTCAACCACGTTCACGTTCATGACAAGACTTCGTCCGGCTACAAGGAAGCAGGCTATTCGACCCATCAGGATCGAGGCATCTGGGAATCGGTCAAAAACGCGTTCCTGCCCGATGAGGATCGCCATACCTATGAGGAAGGCGTCCGCCGTGGCGGCGCCGTGCTTACCGCCGATGTCGATGACGACAGCCTCGATGAGGCGGTCCGCGTGCTCGAAGACGCCAACTCGATCGACATCGACGATCGTTCGAGCCAGTGGCGTTCGGAGGGCTGGGATTATGCGGCCAGCAAGGGCGCACTCGGGTTGGGCGCGACCGACACCTCGACCGACCGCCTGGCCGTCGGCGGCGAACGCGAGGAAGTCATCCCGATCGTCGAGGAGAATCTGGTCGTCGGCAAGCGCGACGTCAGCCGCGGCGGCGTCCGCGTCCGCTCCTACGTCACCGAAACGCCGGTGCACGAGCAGGTCCGCCTGCGCGATGAACGGATCAACGTCGAGCGCCGTGCCGTCGACCAGCCGTTGTCCGCGGCGGATGGCGACGCGTTTCGCGAGCGGACGATCGACATGACCGCGACCGGCGAGGAAGCGGTGGTCGGCAAGACCGCGCGCGTCGTCGAGGAAGTCGTCGTGTCCAAGACCGCCGAAGAGCGGATCGAAGACGTGAGCGACACGGTGCGTCGCACCGACGTCGAAGTCGATCGCGATCGCGATTCCGAGACGGGCTCGTCGTTCGGGAGCACCGACAAGCCGCGCTGACCGCTTCCGAGCCTGCGTCGGCGCAACCGGCGCGGGCTCGCGAACGCGTGCTGACGGCCGTAGAGCTGACGGTCGTAGAGTGGTGAAGGTCCGGCGGCTGGAAGGTTGCCGGACCTTTTTTTGCGCGGTCCACGAAGGCTGGTAAGCCCGCGCAGGCGTTGATCGATCAAGGAGAGCGATATGCAAGGTCTCGATCAGATACTGGGCTCCAGCGGCGTCGATCTCGGCGGGCTGAGTGCGCGGTTCGGGCTCAGCCCCGATCAGACACGGTCGGCGATGGGCGCGCTGCTGCCCGCGGTCGTCGGCGGCTTCCACAAGCAGGCCGAGGCCGGCGACCCCGCCGGCGTGGCGGCCGCCGCGAACAGCATCGCGCAGCCCGACGTGAGCGCCGGCAATGACATCCTCGGCCGCATCTTCGGCAGCAAGGACGTCAGCCGGCAGGTCGCGGACCATGCCGCCGGGCAGTCGGGCGTTTCCAGCACCGTACTGAAGGCGATGTTGCCGGTCGCCGCCGCCATGGTCGCACGCCATTTCGCCTCAAACGGCGGCGGCGCGGGCGGTGGTCTCGCCGGCATGGTCGCAGCGATGCTCGGCGGCGGCGGCACCGGCGCAGCGGCCTTGCCCGGCATGGGCGGACCGGGCGGCGGCTTGGGCGGTCTCGGCGGGCTGCTGGGAGGCGGCGGCTCCAACCCGCTGGACGAGATCCTCGGCGGACTGCGTCGGTGAACCGCTTGCTGCCACTCATGCTGCTGCCCGCAATCTTGCTCGCGGGTTGCAACGGTCCCAACGAGCAGGCCGGCGAGGATAAGGACAAGGCAGCCGCGGCGGCCGCCGGGCTGCCGTATGAAGGCGAAGGTCCGAACGAGCAGATCGGCGAGGCGCAGGATCGCGCGGCCGATGCGGCGAAGGATGCGCGCAACGCCGAAGCCGCCGCGCTGCGCAAGCAGGCCCGCGCCGTCAAGGCGGAAGCCGATATCGACGCCGACCGGTTGGAGCAGCAGGCCGACGCGATCCGCGCCCAGGCGAAGGAGCGTGCCGCGCCACTCGAAGATCGGGCAAAAGCCGTCCGGGCAGAACGGTGACCACCGCGTTGCGGGACTATGCTGCTGGACCGCCCCCATCGATTTCCTAGACGATGGCGGCGCCCCTGATCGATTTTTCGAGGGTTGCTGACGAAGTTTAATCATTTCAGCCGCCGTGCCATCTGCCCTAGCTTGCGGCAAAACCAGACTAGGAGATGAGGCATGGACGCGAAGACTGGCGATATCGGAGGTGGCTGCCCGGTAGACCGTTCGACTACAGTTCGCTCGCTGCTCGGCCGCACGAACGGCGACTGGTGGCCGGACGCGCTCCCGCTCGAGATCCTCAATCAGGGCGGCCTCTCGCCCGATCCGATGGGCGCCGAGTTCGATTATGCGGAAGCGTTCAACGCGCTCGATTATCACGCGCTCAAGGCCGACCTCACCGCGCTGATGACCGACAGCCAGCCCTGGTGGCCGGCGGATTACGGCAATTACGGCGGCCTCTTCATCCGCATGGCGTGGCACGCCGCGGGCACGTATCGTACCGCGGACGGACGCGGCGGCGCCAACAGCGGCCAGCAGCGCTTCGCTCCGCTCAATTCGTGGCCCGACAATGGCAACCTCGACAAGGCGCGGCGCCTGCTGTGGCCGATCAAGCGCAAATACGGCAAGAACATCAGCTGGGCCGATCTGTTCATCCTCGCCGGCAACGTCGCGATCGAATCGATGGGCGGCCCCGTCTTCGGTTTCGGTGGTGGACGCCGCGACGTCTTCGAGGCCGAGCGCGACATCTACTGGGGCTCCGAAGAGCAATTCGTCGGGCACCCGGACAACAAGACCCGCATCCTGCCCGAGGAGCAGCTGGAGCTC
>CAXSHP010000194.1:0-5471 GCA_964236935.1 uncultured Sphingomonadaceae bacterium | reverse complement strand
GATGCGGCCGGTGGCGATGCCGATCTCGGCGCCGAAGCCGAACTCGCCGCCGTCGGCGAACTGGGTCGAGGCGTTCCACATCACGATCGCCGAATCGACCTCGGCGATGAAGCGCTCGGCGGCAGCGGTGTCTTCGGTGACGATCGCATCGGTATGGTGCGAGCCGTGACGCGCGATATGGTCGATCGCGCCGGCGACGCCGTCGACCACCGCCACCGCGCAGATCGCGTCGAGATATTCGGTGTCCCAGTCGGCCTCGCTCGCCTCGCCGATGCGGTCGTCGAGCCGGCGCGCCGCGCGATCGCCGCGCAGCTCGCAGCCGGCGTCGGCGAGCGCCGCGACGAGCGGGCGGGGATCGGCGAAGGCCCGGTCGATCAGCAGCGTCTCGGTCGCGCCGCACACGCCGGTGCGGCGCATCTTGGCGTTGACCACGATCGCCCGCGCCTTGGCCGGATCGGCGGCGGCGTCGACATAGGTGTGGCACAATCCGTCGAGATGCGCGAGCACCGGCACACGCGCCTCCTCCTGGACGCGCGCGACGAGGCTCTTGCCGCCGCGCGGGATGACGAGATCGATCAGCCCGGCGGCGCGCAGCAGCGCGCCCACCGCCGCGCGATCGGTCGTGCCGACGAGCTGCGCCGCATCCTCGGGCAGGCCGGCGGCACGCAGCCCCTCGACCAATGCGGCGTGGATCGCGGCATTGCTCTCGCGCGCTTCCGATCCGCCGCGCAGGATCACCGCATTGCCCGCCATCAGCGCGAGCGCGCCGGCGTCGGCGGTGACGTTGGGCCGGCTCTCGTAGATGATCGCGATCACCCCGATCGGCACGCGCCGCCGCTCGAGCACGAGCCCGTTGGGGCGCGTTGCGGTGTCGATCGTCTGCCCGACCGGATCGGGCAGCCGCGCGACCGCCGCGACCGCCGCCGCGACGCCTTCGAGGCGCGCGGGATCGAGCCGCAGCCGATCGAGCATCGCCGGGGAGAGGCCGCTCGCCTCGCCGCGCGCCATATCGGCGGCATTCGCGGCGAGGACCGCATCGGCATTTTGACGCAGCGCCGCAGCCGCAGCATTCAATGCAGCGGCCTTTTGCGCGCTCGGGGCGGCAGCCAGGCGAATCGCGGCTACCCGCGCCCGGCGCGCCGCGGCAGAGACATATGCTTCGATGGCAGCGGGATCATCGGACATATGGTAGGTTCTCACGACGAAGCGCGCGGGCCTGGAACTAGCAGGCAACGACATTGACGGCGAGCCCGCCGAGCGAAGTTTCCTTATAGCGATCGCTCATGTCGGCACCGGTCTTGCGCATCGTCTCGATGACCTGATCCAGGCTGACGCGGTGCGTTCCATCGCCGAGCAACGCCAGTCGGGAAGCCTCGATCGCCTTTATTGCACCCACCGCATTGCGTTCGATACAGGGGATTTGAACCAACCCGCCCACGGGATCGCAGGTCAAGCCGAGATTATGCTCCATGCCGATTTCGGCGGCGTTCTCAATCTGCGCGTTGCTCGCGCCCAGCGCTGCCGTGAGCCCTGCGGCGGCCATCGAGCAGGCGACCCCCACCTCGCCCTGGCAGCCTACTTCGGCGCCGGAAATGGAGGCGTTCTCCTTGAACAACGACCCGACGGCGGCGGCGGCGAGCAAAAAACGATCGGCGCCGTCATCATTGGCTCCGATGACGAAACGCTCGTAATAGCGCAGCACCGCTGGGATCACGCCCGCCGCGCCATTGGTCGGCGCGGTGACGACACGGCCGCCTGCGGCATTCTCCTCGTTGACCGCGAGCGCCCATAGGTTGACCCAATCGATCACGGACAAGGGGTCGGACAGCGCCCGTTCCTGGCGCTCGAGCAGCAGGGCGCGCACCGCAGGCGCGCGTCGGCGGACGTTCAGGCCACCGGGCAGGACCCCGATTTGCCCCATGCCCCGATCGACGCATGCGGACATCGCGCCCCGCAGCGCTGCGAGCTTCTGTCGAACTTCGGTCTCGGATCGAAGGGCGCACTCGTTCGCGAAAGCGAGCGCAGCGATATCGACCCCCGCCGCCTCGGCCTTGCGCAGCAGCTCCGCGCCCGAGGAATAAGCATAAGGCAGATCGCTCAACGTCACGGGGGGGGGCATTGGCGGAGACCATCTCTTCGTCGACGATGGCGCCGCCGCCGACTGAATAATAGACCCGGCTTGCGATCGCTTCATCGCGCGCATCAAATGCACTGAAGCGCATGCCGTTCGAGTGAAACGGCAGCCGCTCGCGTTGATGGAACAGGAGGTCGACCGTTTCGTCGAACGGGATGGAATGGCTCCCGTCGAGCAGCAGACGCCGCTCGCAGCGAATGGATTGCGTCCGCGCTTCCGCTTCATCCGGACAAAGCGCATCGGGCCGCATTCCCGACAAGCCGAGCAGCAAGGCGCGGTCCGTCGCATGGCCTTTGCCGGTCAAAGCAAGCGATCCGTACAGCTCGGCGCGGACACGAGCGACATTGGCCAGCGCGCCGCCGGCCCGCAAGCGTTCCGCAAAGTCGGCGGCGGCCGACATCGGACCCATCGTATGCGAACTTGACGGCCCGATACCCAGCTTGAACAGATCGAAGACGCTGCAAGTCATGGGATCAGGGGCTGTGCGGCTTGAGGTCGCAAGAAATAACGCTCAAGCCCCGGCCGGCGCCGCTCCACCAATGCCCGGCCGCCGCGTCTTCGGGATCGACGAGCCGCCAATGCCGAGCGCCGCCGGGCGGCCCTTGTCCGCGCTGCCGCGGTCGAGCGGCTCGTCCGCCATGACCTTCTTGATCTCGTCGCCCGACAGCGTCTCATACTCGAGCAACGCCTTGGCGAGCGAATGGAGCTGGTCGATATGCTCGGTCAGCAGCTGCTTGGCGCGCTCGTAGGCGCCCTCGACGATGCGGCGGATCTCACTGTCGATCGCCTGCGAGGTCTCGTTCGACATCTGCCGCGCACGGTTCATCGAGTAGCCGAGGAACACCTCCTCGTCGGGCTCGGCATATTGCAACGGTCCGAGCGCATCGGACATGCCCCAGCGCGTGACCATGTCGCGCGCGAGCCCGGTGGCGTATTGGATATCGCTCGACGCGCCCGACGAGACCTTGTCGTAGCCGAAGATCACCTCCTCGGCGACGCGCCCGCCCATCGACACCGACAGGTTCGCGTACATCTTGTCGCGGTGGTACGAATAATTGTCGCGCTCGGGCAGCCGCATGACCATGCCGAGCGCGCGGCCGCGCGGGATGATCGTCGCCTTGTGGATCGGATCGGACGCGGGCTCGTGGAGTGCGATCACCGCATGGCCGGCCTCGTGATAGGCGGTCATGCGCTTCTCGTCGTCGGTCATCACCATCGACTTGCGCTCGGCGCCCATCATCACCTTGTCCTTGGCGTGCTCGAACTCGCTCATCGCGACGAGGCGCTTGCCCATCCGCGCGGCGAGCAGCGCCGCCTCGTTGACGAGGTTGGCGAGATCGGCGCCCGAGAAGCCGGGCGTGCCGCGGGCGATCACGCGCGCGTCGACGTCGGGCGCGAGCGGCACCTTCTTCATGTGGACCAGCAGGATCTTCTCGCGCCCGTCGATGTCGGGCCGCGGCACGATCACCTGGCGATCGAAGCGGCCGGGGCGCAGCAGCGCGGGATCGAGCACGTCCGGCCGGTTGGTCGCCGCGACGATGATGATCCCCTCGTTGGCGTCGAAACCGTCCATCTCGACGAGCAATTGGTTGAGCGTCTGCTCGCGCTCGTCGTTGCCGTTGCCCAAGCCCGCGCCGCGATGGCGGCCGACCGCGTCGATCTCGTCGATGAAGATGATGCACGGCGCGTTCTTCTTGGCCTGCTCGAACATGTCGCGCACGCGGCTCGCGCCGACGCCGACGAACATCTCGACGAAGTCCGAGCCCGAGATGGTGAAGAACGGCACGTGCGCTTCGCCGGCGATCGCGCGGGCGAGCAGCGTCTTGCCGGTGCCGGGCGAGCCGATCAGCAGCGCGCCCTTGGGGATCTTGCCGCCGAGCCGCGCGAACTTCGTCGGATCTTTCAGGAAATCGACGATCTCCTGCAATTCCTCGCGCGCCTCGTCGATGCCGGCGACGTCGTCGAACGTCACGCGGCCCTGCTTCTCGGTGAGCATCTTGGCGCGCGATTTGCCGAAGCCCATCGCGCCCGATCCGGCATTCTTCTGCATCTGGCGGAACAGGAAGAAGCCGACGCCGATGAACAGCAGGAACGGCAGCGACTGGTAGAGCAGGTACATCCAGATATTGGGCTGGTCCTCGGGCTTGGCGCGGAAGCGCACGCCCTTCGAGGTCAGGCGCTCGACCAGCTGCGGATCCTGCGGCGCATAGGTGCGGAACGCGGTGTCGTTGGTCAGCTTGCCCGAGACGACGTCGCCGGCGATCTCGACATCCTTGACGCTGCCCTCGTCGAGCCGCGACAGGAATTCGGAATAAGCGATCGCCTCGCCGGCGCGCGGGCGAGTGCCCGAGTCGAACAGCGACACCATCAGCACGAGCGCAAGCAGGATGCCGACCCAGATCAGCATGCTCTTCATCCAGGGATTGCCCTGCGGCTCTTTCTCGTCGTTCATTCGGCTCCGCCTTTCGACCACCGCATAGATAGGCGATCCGCGGTTAATGGCAATGCAACGGCGTTCAGCGGATCGCGCGGCGCGGCGGAGCGCGCTCGAAAAGCCACAGTGGACCCGGGCTGGCCTTGATCGCGCCGAGCGTCCCCGCCCGCCCGGCATCCAGCCGCTCGGCCAGCCGCATGATGTCGGGTCCGCGCGGCACGGCCTGCGGATCGAACCGGCGCACGATCGCGACGAGCAGCCGGCGGAGCAATTCGCGCGGCACACCGGCCGGATCGAGCGTCAGAGCCCCCTCCCCTTGCGGCACGACCCGCTCGTCCCACAAGCGCGCGGCCGCCCAATCGAGCGCGGCATCGGCTGCGGCGAGATGCGCCGAGGATGCGGCGAGCGCCACCGGATCGAGTTCGGGCGCGCCGGCGAGCAGGCGACGGAAGCGGGTGCGGTCGTAGCGCTCGTCGCGGTTGGACGGGTCGTCGGCCGCGACCAGCCCGGCGTCGGCGACGATCCGCGCCAGCTCCGCGCGACGCCAGCCGAGCAGGGGGCGGACGAGCGGGATCGCGCCCGCGGCGTTGCGGGCGCGCACGCCGGCCAGCCCGGCCACGCCCGAACCGCGCGCCGCGCGCATCAGGAAGGTCTCCGCCTGGTCGTCGGCGTGATGCGCGGTGGCGATCGCGGCGAGGCCCGCGCGCCGTGCCCATTCGCCGAGCAGCCGATAGCGCGCGGCGCGGGCCGCGGCCTGAAGGCCGTCGCCGCTCGATGCGACTTGGGCGATCAGGGTAGCGTGCGCGACGCCGAGCGTGGCGCAAAGCTCGTCGACGCGACGCGCTTCATCCGCCGCGGCGAGACGCAGACCGTGATCGACGGTGGCGACGGCGATCGCGCCGG
>CAXSHP010000193.1:0-5484 GCA_964236935.1 uncultured Sphingomonadaceae bacterium | reverse complement strand
CTTGTTGGCGGAAATGGCGGTGGCCATCAGTCGATCATCCTTCCTCTAGAATATTATCCGCGCCTTCAGCGGGCGCCATGATGATTTCGTCCGCTCCCGCCGACGAAATCGGCGCGGTGGCCTTGAGCAGCGCATCGGTCAGCTTGAGCTTGGCGCTCGCCACCGACGCATAAGGGATCGAGACCTCGCCGAAATGGTCGGCGTGGAGCAGGACGTGCTCGCCGACCAGCCCGTCGAGCCGCCCTTCGAACTGCTTGCGCCCGTCGAGCGGGACGGCGAGCCGGATGCGGGCGTCGAAGCCCTTCCAGTCCTCGAAATCCTGGCGGCGGGTCAACGGCCGGTCGATTCCCGGCGAGCTGACCTCGAGGCGATAGGCGCTCTCGATCGGATCGGCCTCGTCGAGCCGCTCCGAGATGCGCCGGCTGAGCGCCTCGCAATCGGCGAGGTCGAGCTGGCGCGTGTCGGGCCGCTCGGCCATCACCTGCAGCGTCGGATCGCTCGTCCCGCCGTTCATCCGCACGCGCACCAGCGCGAGGCCGAGCGCATGCGCCTCGGGCTCGATCAATCTGGCCAATGCGTCGGTATCGGTCATGCGGTCCTTCACACCATGCGTCTTCGCGCGCCGGCTCCGGGAGGAACCGACCTCGGCAAAGTTACCGATGTCGAAGACGCCGCCGATATAGGCCATCGCGCAACGGCCGGCAAGACTCCAACTGGCCGCAGCGGAACCGGGCAGGCTGCGGTGCGCGCAGGGGCCGGTCTATGCGCGCGTCCGGCCGCTCACGGCGCGCAAATGATCGAACAAGGCCGCGCTGTTCGCCTGCCAGGTGAAGCGCGCGGCCGCTGCCCGTACCGCTGTGACGGGCGGCGGATCGGCGAGCAACGCACGCACCGCCGCGGCGATCGTGGCCGGATCGCGCGCGACGATACGGCCCGCCGCGGGCCGGTCGACCAGTTCGCGCGCGCCGCCGACATCGCTGATCACCAGCGGCGTGCCGCAGGCGAGCGATTCGACCCAGACGTTCGCCAGCCCTTCCGCGGCGGAGGCGAGCAGCGAGACGTCGGCCGCGGCGAACAGCGCCGGCAGCGCGTCGTGCGGCTGCGCTCCCAGCAGGCGGACGCGGTCGCCAAGGCCGGCGGCGGCGATCCGTGCCTCGAGCGCGGCACGATATGGTCCGGCTCCGGCGATCAGCAAGGTCGCGTCGGGCAGCGTGCGCATCGCCTCGATCAGCAGTGCGTGCCCCTTGCGCTCGGCCAAGGCGCCGACCGCGACGAGCAGCGGCCCCGCCACGCCGAGCGCCGCTTGCGCCGCGCCGCGATCGTCGGCCGGGCGGAACGCGGCGAGATCGACGCCGGTATGGTGGACGCGGATCGCCTCGGCGGGCAGGCCGAGCGCGACCATGTCCGCCTTGAGCGCGGCGCTGACCGCCAGCATTCCGCCCGCGTCGCGCCCGGCGCGCACGATCTGGCGGCGGCTGAGCGGACGCCGCGCCCAGAAATGGATGTCGCTGCCGCGCGCCTTGATCGACCAGGGCACGCCCAGCGCCGCGCCGAGCCGCGCCGCCGCCGGACCGTCGGGATAGAAGAACTCCGCGTCGATCACGTCGAACGCGAACCGTGCGCGGATCTCGCGCAGCAGCGGGAGCAATGCGCGCGCCATCAGCCAGGGGTTGAGCGGTCCGCCGATGCCGGGCAGAATCGGAAAGCGCGGGCGATGCACCGTGAGCCCCCGCCACGTCTCGCGCGCGGGAACGGCGGCAAGCGCGCGATAGCGTGGATGATGCCGCAATGGACCGGGCGGCAGACCCAGCGGCGCGACGACCTCGACCGTTACGTCGTCGCGTGCGGCGAGCGCCAGTGTCTGGCGGCCGACGAAGCCGCCGAAATCGGGCCGGACCGCGTCGGGAAACAGCGTCGAGAGGGTCAGCACGCGCAACATCGTGCGCCGTCATGCCAGACAAAGCTGGCCGGCGGGTTAAGCCCGCTTTCCCTTGGCCGTTCGCTCGGCTAAGAAGCGCGCCATGCGCTCTTATACCCGCCCGCTCGCTTTGGCGCTCGTCGCCGCTCTGCTCGTCCCGCTGGCCGGATGCGCCACCGGCGGCAAGAAGAAGGGCGACACCTCGTTCGTCGCGCGCGACGTCGACACGCTGTACAATGGCGCGAAGGCGCGGCTCGATCGGCGCCAGTACAAGCAGGCGGCGCAGCTGTTCGACGAGGTCGAGCGGCAGCATCCTTATTCGGTCTGGGCGCGCCGCGCGCAGCTGATGAGCGCGTTCAGTTATTATCTGGAGCACGATTATTCGAGCTCGATCCAGTCGGCGCAGCGCTTCCTGTCGATCCACCCGGGCAACAAGGACGCGCCCTACGCGCTCTATCTCGTCGCGATCGACTATTACGAGCAGGTCGGCGACGTCACCCGCGACCAGAAGGCCACCGCGCAGGCGCTCAGCGCGCTCGGCGAGGTGGTGCGGCGCTATCCCGAGAGCCGTTACGCGGCCGACGCGCGGCTCAAGATCGATCTGGTCAACGATCTCGTGCGCGACCATCTCGCCGGCAAGGAGATGGAGATCGGCCGCTTCTACCAGAGCCGCAATCAGTGGCTCGCTTCGGTGATCCGCTTCCGCACCGTGGTCGACAAATACGATACGACCAGCCACGCGCCCGAGGCGCTGATGCGGCTGGTCGAATCGTATCTCGCGCTCGGCGTGCCCGAGGAAGCACGCAAATCCGCCGCGGTGCTCGGCGCCAATTATCCGGGCAGCAAATGGTACAGCCATGCCTACGAGCTGATCCGGAAGAAGATGCCCGCGGCGACCTGACGCGCCGTCCGGGGTGACGGTGGAAGCTTGTTCCTCTATTAAATCTTATGCTCACCGCGCTGGCCATCCGCGACGTCGTGCTGATCGAGGCGCTCGATCTCGATTTCGGGCGTGGCCTCGGCGTACTCACCGGCGAGACCGGCGCGGGCAAATCGATCCTGCTCGACGCGCTCGGGCTTGCGCTCGGCGTGCGTGCGGAGACCGGGCTGGTGCGGCGCGGGGCGGTGCAGGCGGTGGTCACCGCGAGCTTCGATCTGCCGCCCGGCCACGCCGCGGCGACGCTGCTCGGCGAGAACGGGCTCGAGGCCGCACCCGGTGAGCCGCTGGTGGTGCGGCGGATCGTCAAGGCGGACGGCGGCAGCCGGGCGTTGATCAACGACCAGCCGGCGTCGGCCGGGCTGCTGCGCGCGCTCGGCGGAACGCTGGTCGAGATCCACGGCCAGCACGACGATCGCGGCCTGCTCGATCGCCAGGGCCACCGCGACCTGCTCGACGCGTTCGGCCGGATCGATCGCGCGGCGGCGGCGGACGCCTATCGCGGCTGGCGTGCCGCCGAGCAGGCGCTGGCGGCCGCGAGCATCGACCTCGACAATGCCGCGCGCGATCGCGAATGGCTCGACCATGCCGTCGCCGAGCTGCGCCGGCTGGCCCCTGTCGCCGGGGAGGAGGAGAGCCTCGCCGAAGCGCGTGCGACGATGCAGAAAGGCGCGCGCCTGACCGACGATCTCGTCGCGGTCGCGCGCCATCTCGACGGTTCGGACGGCGCGCTCGCGCAGCTGCGCCAGGCGGCGCGGCGGCTCGAGCGGGTCGCAGCCGAGCATCCCGCGCTCGGCGAGGCGCTCGCGGCGTTCGATCGTGCGGTGATCGAGGCGTCCGACGGCGAGGACCGGCTCGCCGCCGCCGCTGCGGCGCTGAGCGCCGATCCCGAGCGGCTCGACGCGATCGAGACGCGGCTGTTCGAGCTGCGCGCGCTCGGGCGCAAGCATCGCGTCGCGCCCGATGCGCTGGCGGTGCTGGCCGAGGAGCTGTCGACCCGGCTGGCGTTGATCGAGGCGGGCGGCGAGGGGCTGGCGGCGCTCGAGGCGGCGGAGCGGACCGCGCGCAATGCCTATGAGACGGCCGCCGCCGCTCTCTCCGCCGCGCGCAAGGCGGCGGCCGAGCGGCTCGACGCGGCGGTGGCGGGCGAGCTGGCGCCGCTCCGGCTCGATGCCGCACGCTTCCGCGTCGCGATCGAGGCGCTCGCCGAAGCGCAGTGGAGCGCGAGCGGCACCGATCGCGTCGAATTCGAGATCTCGACCAATCCCGGCGCGCCGTTCGCGCCGTTGCTCAAGATCGCCAGCGGCGGCGAGCTGTCCCGCTTCATCCTCGCGCTCAAGGTCGCGCTGGCGGAGGAGGGCGGGGCCGCGGTGATGGTGTTCGACGAGATCGATCGCGGCGTCGGCGGCGCGGTGGCGAGCGCCATAGGAGAGCGTCTCGCGCGGCTCGCCGACACCGCGCAGGTGCTGGTCGTGACGCACAGCCCCCAGGTCGCCGCGCGCGCCGATCGCCACTGGCTGATCGCCAAGGCGCACGACGGGCTCGTCACGCGCACCAGCGTCCATGCGCTCGGCGACGAGGAACGGCGCGAGGAGATCGCGCGGATGCTGTCGGGGGCGGAGGTGACCGACGAGGCGCGCGCGCAGGCGGTGCGGCTGCTGGAGGCGGCGTGAGCCAGGGATCGACACACGAGCTCCCCTCCCTGGACAAGGGAGGGGTCGGGGGTGGGTCGGCCGGGGAGGCTCGCGGCTTCGTCGCTCGCACCCACCCCTCAGTCCCCTCCCTTGCAGGGAGGGGAAGATGAATCCCGCCACGGAGCTGGCGTTGCTCGCCGCCGAGATCGCGCGGCATAACGCGCTCTACCATACCGACGACGCGCCCGAGATCAGCGATGCCGATTATGACGTGCTCGTGCGCCGCAATGCCGCGCTCGAGGCGGCGCATCCGGAGTTGATCCGGCCCGATTCGCCCAGTCGCCAGGTCGGCGCAGCACCCGCCGCGCACCTCGCCAAGGTCGCGCACGCGCGGCCGATGACGAGCCTCGACAATGCCTTTTCCGACGAGGAGGTCGCCGAGTTCGTCGCGCGGGTGCGGCGGTTCCTCAAGCTCTCCGCCGACGAGGAGGTCGCGCTGACCGCCGAGCCCAAGATCGACGGGCTGTCCTGCTCGCTGCGCTATGAGGACGGGCGGCTGGTGCGCGCGCTGACCCGCGGCAACGGCGAGGTCGGCGAGGATGTTACCGCCAACGTCGCGACGATCGGGGACATTCCCCAAGTTTTTCCGCCACCGCTTTGTCGAGCGAAGTCGAGACACGTTCCGACCGGCGAACGTCCCTCGACTTCGCTCGGGACAGCGGTGGCGGAAGGGATTCCCGCGGTGTTCGAGGTGCGTGGCGAGGTCTATATGGCCAAGGCCGATTTCGCCGCGCTCAATGCACGCCTGCTCGCCGAGGCCGACGATCCCGCCAAGGCGCGCCAGTTCGCCAATCCGCGCAACGCCGCCGCCGGCTCGCTGCGCCAGAAGGATCCGGCGGTCACCGCCGCGCGGCCGCTGCGCTTCCTGCCGCACGGCTGGGGCGAGGCGTCGGCCGTCCCGGGGGCGACGCAATATGAGGTGATGCAGGCGATCG
>CAXSHP010000192.1:0-5522 GCA_964236935.1 uncultured Sphingomonadaceae bacterium | reverse complement strand
AGCAGATCGCGACGAACAGCTGCGGCGCGATCATGACGATTGATCCGCCGCCCCCCGTCACCCAGGCGAAGGCCCAGCCGACGATGATCGCCAGCGCGATCAGCGCCGCCGCGATCAGCCATTCCTGCCAGTAATTGCGCCAGATCAGCCGGACGTCGACCAGATCGAGCAGGATCAGCGACAGGGTCCACAGGCTCGCCGCGCTGCCCAGCGGCTGTCCGCTGACGAGATCGTCGGCCAGCCCGAGCGGCAGGCCGATCCACACCGGCCACAGCTCGGGCCGCAGCAGCCGCCAGCTGAGCAGCACGAGCAATCCGAACGGCGGCAGCCAGGCCGAGGTCGCGACCAGCGGGAGCAGCGCGACCGCCGAGCCGGCGAGCGTCGAGACGACCGGCACGATCTGCGCGCGGGCACGGAGCATGCGCAGATCGCTCTGCTGGCCATGCAGGCGTCTCATGGCGCGGTCGGGGCGGGGGCAGGGGGCTGGAACACGTTCTCGACGATCGCGAAGTCGAGCCGCGCGGGATCTGCGGTCGGCCAGGCGATCGCGCCGTCGTTGGTCAGGCGGGTCACCACCGCCACCGGCACGTCGGGCGGGAAGATCCCGCCGACGCCCGAGCTGACGACCAGATCGCCGCGGCGGAACGGATTGGCGCCGGCGCCGAGCGGGCGCAGGTCGATCGCGCCGTCGCCGCGGCCGGCGGCGAGCGCGGCGGCGCCGTTGCGGACGATGCGCACCGGGATGACGCTGCCGCCGTCGGTCAGCAGCATCACGCGCGCGGCGAAATGGCCGAGCTCGACGACGCGGCCGATCACGCCTTCGGTCGCGCGGACCGGCTGGCCGATCCGCACGCCGACGAGCGAGCCGGCGCCGATCGTGGCGAGGCGCCGGCTGCTCGTGGCGGTCGATCCGATCACGCGCGTGGTGACGATGAGCTGCGGCGATTTCGCCACCAGCCGGACGAGCTGGCGCAGCCGGCGGTTCTCGAAGTCGACCGCGCGGGTGGCGAGCAGGCGGGTGCGTGCGACCTCGAGCTCGCGGCGCAGCGCGTGGTTCTGCGACGCCGCCTGATAATAAGCGTCGGCGCCGTCGACCAGCGCCGCCCCGGCGCGCACGCCGGCGCGTCCGGTTGCCGACACCGACGCGCCGAGATCGAGGAACGCGCCCCGCAGCAGCGCGAAGCCGGGCGGATCGAGATGGGCAATGAGGACGAGCCCGACACCGGCGATCGTGCCGGCGATGGCGACGACATAGCCGAGGAACAGGCCGTATTGCGCGCGGCGGGAAAATCCGGGGCGCCGATGTTGGGGCGGCGCCATGGTCGGGCGGCCCCTAGGGTCCAAACTCGATCGGGAGGCGGGCGAGCGCGAAGCGGCGGGCCGATGGTGGCGCCAGGCAGCGTCGCGCGTCGGTCACGATGGGCAAACCATCGCTCCCTCCTTGCTCCTCGCCTGGCGCCACCATCGGCTCCGTCACGGCTGCCTCCCGATCGAGTTTGGACCCTGAGATCAGGCCGTCTGCAGCACGCCGCGGAAGATCGGATCTTCCAGGGCGCGCCCGGTGCCCAGCGCGACGCAGGTCAGCGGATCGTCGGCGATCGTCACCGGCAGCCCGGTCTCGTCGCGCAGCACCTCGTCGATCCCCTGGAGCAGCGCGCCGCCGCCGGTGAGCACGATGCCCTGGTCGACGATGTCGGCGGCCAGCTCGGGCGCGGTGTTCTCGAGCGCGATGCGCACGCCTTCGACGATCGTGCCGACCGGCTCGCTCAGCGCCTCGGCGATCTGGCCCTGGTTGATCATGATCTCCTTGGGCACGCCGTTGACGAGATCGCGGCCCTTGATGTGGATCGTCTGGCCGATGCCGTCGGCCGGCGCCTTGGCGATGCCGACCTCTTTCTTGATCCGCTCGGCCGTGGCGTCGCCGATCAGGAGATTGTGGTTGCGCCGGACGTAGGACGCGATCGCCTCGTCCATCTTGTCCCCGCCGACGCGCACCGAAGTGGTATAGGCGAGCCCGCGCAGCGACAGCACGGCGACCTCGGTGGTGCCGCCGCCGATGTCGACCACCATCGAGCCGATCGGCTCGGTCACCGGCATGCCCGCGCCGATCGCGGCGGCCATCGGCTCCTCGATCAGGAAGACTTGCGATGCCCCGGCGTTCGACGCGGCGTCGCGGATCGCGCGCCGCTCGACCTTGGTCGAGCCCGACGGCACGCAGATCACGATCTGCGGCCAGCGGAACATCCGCATCTTGCTGCCGTGGACCTTGAGGATGAAGTGCTTGATCATCTGCTCGGCGACGTCGATGTCGGCGATGACGCCGTCGCGCAGCGGCCGGATCGCCTCGATCGAGCCCGGCGTCTTGCCCATCATCAGCTTGGCGTCCTCGCCCACCGCGCGGACGCGCTTGACGCCGTCGAGCGTCTCGATCGCCACCACCGACGGCTCGTTGAGCACGATGCCGCGGCCGCGGACGTAGACGACGGTGTTGGCGGTGCCGAGATCGATCGCCATGTCATGCGACATGAATTTGAACCAGCGCGTGAAAAACATGCCTTGCCCGTCTCGCCTGCCGACATCGGGAGCCGCGCCGCCCGATCACCTGAACTGAACGCGACCAGAGGGTAACTGCCGCTGAAATCGGCGATTTGTCGGGTCGCGGGAACGCGTCGATTGGGCTAGAGCGCCAACCATGTCAATACGCCGCCTCCCCGAGCAGCTGGTAAATCGCATCGCTGCCGGTGAAGTGGTCGAGCGGCCGGCGAGCGCGCTCAAGGAGCTCGTCGAAAACGCGATCGACGCCGGCGCGACGCGCATCGCGATCAGGCTGGCGGAGGGCGGAATCGCGCTGATCGAGGTGACCGACGACGGCTGCGGCATGGCGCGCGACGAGCTCGCGCTGGCGCTCGAGCGGCACGCCACCTCGAAGCTGCCCGATGAGGCGATCGATGCGGTGGAGACGCTCGGCTTTCGCGGCGAGGCGCTGCCCTCGATCGCCAGCGTGGCGCGGCTCACGCTCGAGAGCCGGCCGCGCGGGAGCGACGGCTGGGCGCGGACAATGCTGTTCGGCGAGCCGGCGGGGGAGGGGCCGGCGGCGATCCCGCCGGGCAGCCGGGTGCGCGCCGAAGCCCTGTTCGAGCGCGTGCCGGCGCGGCGCAAGTTCCTGCGCTCGGCGCGCTCCGAATATGCCGCGTGCGTCGACATCGTGAAGCGGCTCGCGATGGCGCGGCCGGAGATCGGCTTCTCGCTCGAGCATGACGGCCGCCGCACGCTTTCCGTTTCACCGGGCGAGACCCGCCCGCAGCGCGTCGCGGCGCTGACCGACCGCGCGCTGGGCGACAACAGCATCGTCGTCGATCATCTGCGCGAGGGCGTGCGGCTCGGCGGCGTCGCCGGGCTGCCGACGTTCAACCGCGGGGTCGCCGACCATCAATATCTGTTCGTCAACGGCCGCCCGGTGAAGGATCGGCTGCTCGTCGGATCGGTGCGTGCCGCCTATCAGGACATGCTCGCGCGCGATCGGCATCCGGTGGTCGCCTTGTTCGTCGATCTGCCGGGCTCCGAGGTCGACGTGAACGTCCATCCGGCCAAGACCGAGGTGCGCTTCCGCGATCCGGGGCTGGTGCGCGGGCTGATCGTCGGCGGGCTGCGCGCGGCGCTCGACGGGGCGGGGCATCGCAGCGTCCAGCGCCCGTCGGCGGCGGCGCTGGGGGCGTGGCACAGCGAGCCGACGGCTCCGATCGCCTATCAGGCCCGCTCCCCCGCGCAGGGGAGCGTGTGGGACCGCCACACCGCCTACAGCCCGCCGCCGGCGGCGCGTGGGGCGGTCGCCGACGCCCCGCCGCCGGCGCGGCGCGACCATCCGCTCGGCGTCGCGCGCGGCCAGGTCGCCGCGACCTATATCGTCGCCGAGGCGGAGGACGGGCTCGTGCTGGTCGATCAGCACGCCGCGCACGAGCGGCTGGTGCTCGAACGGATGCGCCGGGCGATGGCCGACGGCGGGGTGCAGGCGCAGGCGCTGCTGCTGCCCGAGGTGATCGAGCTGGAGGAGGGCGCGTGCGACCGGCTCGAGGCGCGGATCGGCGAGCTCGGCGCGATGGGGCTCGAGCTCGAGCGCTTCGGCCCGCGCGCGATGCTGGTGCGCGCGACGCCGGCGCTGCTCGGCGACGGCGACATCGGCGGGCTCGTCACCGATCTCGCCGACGAGCTCGCCGCCTACGACGAGGCGCTGTCGCTCAAGGAGCGGCTCGATCATGTCGCGGCGACGATGGCGTGCCATGGCTCGGTGCGGGCGGGGCGGATCCTGTCGGTCGCCGAGATGAACGCCTTGCTGCGCGAGATGGAAATCACGCCGCATTCGGGCCAGTGCAATCACGGTCGCCCGACCTGGGTCAAGCTCGGCCACGGCGACATCGAGAAATTGTTCGGGCGGAAATGATCGGAGGAGGGCGGTTCAGGCGGCGCGCGCGGGGGCTCGCGCGTCGAGCAGCGAGAACAGGCCGACGCCGCTGACCACCAGCAATGTGCCGATCGCCTCGGGCGGGCCGAACGGCTCGCCGAGCAGCGCGACCGCGAGCGCGGTGGTCACCATCGGGCTCAGCGTCGAGACGATCGCGGTGCCCTGTGCGCCGATCCGCGCGGTGCCCGCCGACATCAGGAACGACGGCGCGATCGTCGCGAACAAGGCGAGCGCCACGATCAGCGGCCAGGCGGCGCGCGGCGCGAGCAGGGCCGCCGCGCTGTGGGTCACGGCGAAGTGGAGCAGCACCATCACCCCCGCCGCGGCCATCGCAACGGCGGTGAACAGCGTCGGGCCGCAGCGCACGATCACCTCGCGCGCGAAGATCTGGTAGAGCGCGAAGGTGACCGCGGCGGTCAGCACCAGCGCCGCGCCGAGCGATGCCGCGGGGGTCATGCGCGCCGCGGTGCCGGCGAACATCATGAACAGGCCGGCATAGCTCAGCCCCGCGCCCAGCAGCGCGTGACGGGTGAGCGGCCGGCCGAACAGCCAGCGTCCGAACAGGATCACGAAGAACGGATAAGTGAACAGGATCAGCCGCTCGAGCTGGGCGTCGAGCGCATGCAATCCCTGAAAATCGAGCCAGGACGAGACGTAATAGCCGAGGATCCCGGTCGCGGCGGCAGCGGCCATCATCCGTCGGTCGGGACGGTCGGACGGCGCGCGCCGTCCCCATTCGACGAGGCCGACGGCGACGAATATCGGGGTGGACAGCGCCATGCGCAGCGCGAGCAAGGTAGTGGTGTCGAGGCCGTAGCGGTAGATCAGCTTGACCAGGATCGCCTTGAGCGCGAACAGCATCGCGCCCGCGGTCGAGAGCGCGAGCCCGACCAGCCGATGGCGGCGGGGGTGAATGGTTTCGTCGGGCAAGAGCTGCTTCTTTATATCCAGGGGGTTCGGGAATTCAGTCCGTCAGGACTCGTTTTCCATCGGATTGAATCATCGTCATCCCGGCGAAAGCCGAGATCCACGGATACGCCACGGCCGAAACGAAGAGTGGACG
>CAXSHP010000191.1:4697-5642 GCA_964236935.1 uncultured Sphingomonadaceae bacterium | reverse complement strand
GGCGGGCAGACCGAGCTGTCCGCCGCCGCGAAGCTGCGCGCGTTCCGCGAAGAGGGCGGCCAGCTGCGCGATCTGAGCTTCGACACGATCTCGGGCGCCGGCCCCAACGGGGCGATCGTCCATTACCGCGTCAACGAGGCCACCAACCGCGCGATCGAGCCCGGATCGATCTATCTGGTCGATTCGGGCGGCCAGTATCAGGACGGCACGACCGACGTCACCCGCACGTTGTTCGTCGGCGGCGGCAAGCGGACGCCCACGCGCGAGATGAAGGACCGTTTCACCCGCGTGCTCAAGGGCCATATCGCGCTCGCCCGCGCGGTCTTCCCCGCCGGCACGCGCGGCCAGCAGCTCGATACGCTCGCGCGCCAATATCTGTGGGCCGCCGGGCTCGATTATGCCCATGGCACCGGGCACGGCGTCGGCGCCTATCTGGCGGTGCACGAGGGGCCGCAGCGCATCTCGCCGGCCGGCAGCGCCCAGGCGGGCGGCGACGAGCCGCTGCGCGCCGGGATGATCCTCTCGAACGAGCCCGGCTATTACAAGGCCGGCGCCTACGGCATCCGCATCGAGAATCTCGTGCTGGTCGTCGAGCAGGAGGTGCGCGGCGCCGAACAGCCGATGCTCGGCTTCGAGACGCTGACCTTCGCCCCGCTCGACAAGGGGCTGATCGACGCGCACATGTTGACCGTCGAGGAACGCGCCTGGGTCGACGCCTATCACGCGCGCGTGCGCGAGGTGGTCAAGCCGCTGCTGCCGGCCGGATCGCACGCTGTCGCCGGTCGAGCTCGGATCGTTCTTCATCCTGCTGGTGGTGGCCGGCAACGAGACGACCCGCAACGCGATCGCGCACGGGGTGCACGCGTTGTCCGAGCACCCCGAGCAGATGGCGCGCTGGGCTTCCGACATCGATGGGCTCACCCCGACGGCGGTGGAGGAGATCGT
>CAXSHP010000191.1:0-4687 GCA_964236935.1 uncultured Sphingomonadaceae bacterium | reverse complement strand
CGCCGGTGGCGGGCTGGCTGATGCGCGTGACCACGCCGCTGTAAAGGAGAGAATGATGCACAAGCTGGGGCTCAAGGGCGCATTCGCCGTCCTCCTTCTCATCGGGGCGTTCGGCTACACCGCTTATGCGCAGTTCGTCCCGAAGATCGTGCCGATGCCCGCCGCCGAGGCCGCGCGCCATTCGGCGTGGGATTTCAAGCTCGTCGCGATCGACGGCGCGCCGCTGCCGATGGACCGGTTCCGGGGCAAGGTCGTGCTGCTCGTCAACACCGCGAGCTTCTGCGGCTTCACCCCGCAATATGAGGGGCTGCAGAAGCTCCAGACCGGCTACGCGCCGCGCGGCTTCACCGTGCTCGGCGTTCCCTCGGGCGATTTCAAGGGCCAGGAATATGGTTCGAACAAGGAGATCGCGGGCTTCTGCAAGTCGAAATTCGGGATCAACTTCCCGCTCGCCGAGAAATCGGACGTGGTCGGCGACAATACCATCCCGATCTATCGCTGGGCCGCCGCCAGGCTCGGGGCGCAGAACGCGCCGCGATGGAATTTCCACAAATATCTGATCGGCCGCGACGGCCGGCTGATCGCCGCGTTCGGAACGCGCACCGATCCTAGCGACCCGCAGCTGGCGGCGGCGATCGAGGCGGCGCTGAAGGCTCCGGCAAAGGGCTGAGCGCCGGCTCGTCCGGTTCGTCGCGCGAGCGCGCCTGCGCCTTGCGCCGGCGCAGGTTGGCGCGCAACGCTTCGGCGAGACGGCGGTCGCGATCGGCGGTCATGCCCCACGATAGAAGCGCCCGCGCCGATCGGGCAAGCGCAGGTTGACGCGGCCGGACGCAATCTCCATAGCCGCCGCGCACAAGCTAGTCCGCTTGACGACGCTGCCGTAGCTCAGTGGTAGAGCGCATCCTTGGTAAGGCTGAGGTCAAGGGTTCGATCCCCTTCGGCAGCACCAGCATCTGCAGTGAAATCAGTGGCTTAGATCCTCCCCACCGGGGGGCCGCGAGAGCCGAATAGGCTGCGGAAGCGCTGCGGAAGCACGATAAAGCAAGTATCCGGATATTATCGGCGGTAAATTTCGCTAATCCTGAAGGGGAAAGCCTTCCCCTGCCGCCGTGCGATGCTCGCTGCGACCCTTTTGAGGGCGGCTGGGCGCCCGCAACGCCCCGTGAGAGGAAGAGGAAGGCCTGATCGGCCGTGACGGGTAAGGGTTGAGAGAGAGGCTCTCGGCGCCCGTCGCGGAGACTTCCCATGGCTACCCTCCTCACTCAGTACGCCGACGCCCGCCCGTGCCCTACTGGTTATAAGGTCGACATTTCACGCGGCGAGCGGATCGCTCGCGTGTCGTCCGAGTGGTTCTCGCGCCCGGATGACCAGCGCTTCCTGTCCCTCACCGAGCTGCATACGGCCGTGCGCGCCCGTGCGGAGCGCGCGACCGCCCGCACCGTCGAGACCAAGGCGCTGCGCGTAGAGGCGAGCCGCGACGACGCCGAGCGGCTGTCGCTGATCGTGCCCGGCCAGGACGCGCCAGTTGCACCCACTCACTGGTCCTACGGCCAGCTCTGCAGCCTGGTCGGCGCGCCCGCCAGTTACATGCGGCAGTTGCCGGCGCCACTCGCCGGGATCAACCTCCAGCATGGCCTGCTGTCGCACCGTGCCGAGCTGGTGAAGACGCTTGAGGCCGACAACGGCCGCATCGAACTGCGCGCCGTCACCGGCCCCGACTATGGTCGCATCTGGGATCATGAGCTGGTCGAGGCGGTGATGCGCATCGCCGGCGACGGCACCGGCGACACCCGCTGGAAGGTGCCTGGCCTGCTCGACTGGTCGACCATGACCCACAACCCGTTCGTCGAGGTGACCAAGGACACCACGACGCTCTACGCCTCGGATCGCGACGTCTTCCTGTTCCTGGTCGACGATGCCCACCCGATCGAGGCGGGCCGCCTGCCGAACGGCGATCCCGATCTCTACTTCCGCGGCTTCTACTGCTGGAACAGCGAGGTTGGCTCGAAGACGCTCGGTATGGCCAGCTTCTATCTCCGGGCGGTCTGCATGAACCGCAACATCTGGGGTGCCGAGGGCTTCGAGGAGATCAGCATCCGGCACAGCAAGTTCGCCGGGCACCGCTTCGCGCATCAGGCGGCAAGGGTGCCACCCTGCACGACATAGGCGTCATGTTGCTCGAACCCGCGCCCGGCGACTGGCGAACAAGTTCGGAACGATCCGACCTGCGCCGTCTTGCGGATGCAGGCGCTAGCATGGTTGCAGGCGACTATCGTTCGATGCTCACACACTGAACGGTGAATACTGGATAAGAAGAACCCCGCGGGGGGTTCGGCGTGGCGAAGCGGAGATAGAGCGCTGGCCCCGCAGGGAGGCGTCCGCTAACTGCGATGCCTAGCACCGTCACATACCGCTGGACAGGCGGTAACGTATATGTTACCCGTTGGATCGTCAGATGATAGTCGAAGAGTATGTTCGGGAGGATGGTTCAAATCCGTTCGGATCATGGTTCGACGATCTCGACCCTCAAGCGGCCGCCAAGGTCGCCACGGCGACGCTCCGGTTGGAGATGGGAAACACGTCAAACATCAAATGGATCGGCGGCGGGCTGGGCGAATATCGGATCGATTGGGGGCCAGGGTATCGCCTCTATCTCGCACAGGACGGTGATGCCCTCATCATCCTGTTCGTGGGCGGAACGAAGAAGCGGCAACAGGGCGATATCGATCGGGCGGGTGCGCTGCTGGCAGAATATAAGGCCCGGAAAGCCGCTGCGAAGCGATCGGGCAGGAGATGACGACATGGAACTGACGCGCGATTTCAAGGTGACGGTGAAGGAGCGCGCGGCGCGTGATCCGGCCTTTGCCAAGGCGATGCTCGACGAAGCGGCGACGCTGTTCCTCAACGGCGAGCCACATACCGCGCGCCTGATCCTGCGGGATTTGGTGAACGCTTCGGTGGGCTTCGAGTCCCTCGCCATGGAGACGAACAAGCCCAGCAAGAGCCTTCATCGGATGCTCTCCGAAAAGGGCAATCCCAGCATGGACAACCTCGCTGCGATCTTCGGCGCTGTTCGGAAGCGGCTTGGTGTCGATATCCAGGCTCATGCGGTTGAAGCGGCGTGAGCCTCGGTCATGCAGCCTGTCCCATTATGTTTCGGAGGATGTAGAAGCCGCGCGACGGGCGATCGGCGTACAATCCAGGCCCGAACGGTGCAGCGAGAAGTGTGACCCCAGGACCGATTGAACGGTGGTCGCACACCTCATTGCTGACTAAGCAGGTATAGGGTATCCCCCTATACCTATGGCTCACTTTGAACATGACGAAGCGTTGCTCAAGCGTGTGCGGCGCATCGCCGGGCAGGTCGTGGCGCTCGAGCGCGCGCTCGTGTCGGGCAAGGACTGCGCCACCACGCTTCACCTGGCGGCGGCGACGCGCGGAGCGATGAACGGCCTCATGGACGCGATCATCGAATCGCATGTTCGCGAGCATGTCGTCTGCCCCGATCTGTCGGCCGGCGACCGCGCCGCGCGGCAGCGGACGGCGGAGCTGCTTCGAGCGCTGCCCCCGAGTTCCTTGGCCCGATGATGGCTTTGACATAGCCGACACGTCGGCCCGCCCGGTCGAGCGCGCGGCCCCGATCGCGACACGAGCGCCGGCGCCGCGTCCGCGACGTCTGTCGCGCCGTGCGATCACTCTGTTCGCGGGCGGAAGCGCGACCGGCTTGGCGGCGGCGCTCGTGTTCGCGCTGAGTTCCGGCGACCGCCACGTTGCCGCCCAGGAGACGGTGGCGGTCGGTCACCGGCAGTCGAGCGACCTGCTCGCTACCGCTCCCAAAGACTATGGAGCAGTCGCCGGGGAGAAGCCGCTGCTATGGGACCGCCGTCGGCATCTTCTATCCCGCCGGGCGCTTCCGTTGCGGAGGGCTCGGCGGTGCCCGCGACCGACGCCGCTGCGTCAGGTTCACCCAGCAATGAGGCCGCCGCAGCCGCTCAACGACAGCGGCAGCAGCGCGACAGCGCACGGTCGAGCAAGCTGTTCGCATCGTCCGGCGAGACGGGACGATCGACGCCGGCCGCTGGGACGGAGTCAGCGGCAGCAACGACCGCATCGACCTCGACAGACGCCACCGCCTCACCAGCCAGTACTGATGCACAGGATCGCAAGGCTGCGTTCGTCGCGGGCGGCGCTCGCACCCCGAGCGTCAACAGCGGGCAACTCACCGCCGCCGCCGGCCGCTACGTCGTGACCGCCGGCTCCACCATCGCAGCGGCGCTGATTGCCGGGAGCGCTATGACAAGGCGCTCGTCCCAGAGCCGCTCCTGCACGAGCGTCTTGCTTTCGAGCTTTGGCGCCGGCGCTACAATCATGAGGTCGATCGATCGCCCAGTGAGATGCCGGCGCAGATTTTGAGGGCTGGCCTCGACAAGGCGCAGTCGGACGTGCGGGCTGGCGGCAAGAAAATCGACCATTCCTGCACGCAGCGATCCGACAACGAGTCCCGGGGAAAAGCCAAGCGTAAGTTGACCGGACCGGCTTTGCGCGGTCGCAACTCCCTGTATTATCTGTTGATCGATCGCGTCGAGGATCAATCGTGCAGACGGGAGAATTGATTCCCCGATCGGCGTGAGTTCTAGAGCACTTTTCGCTGAGGTAGAGTCGGAAGGGATTCCCAGGGCGGTTGGGA
>CAXSHP010000190.1:0-5673 GCA_964236935.1 uncultured Sphingomonadaceae bacterium | reverse complement strand
AGAGCTTCATGACCGAGCTCTATCGCCATGTCGGCGCGGACGTCGACGTGCCGGCCGGCGACATCGGCGTCGGCGGGCGCGAGATCGGCTACATGTTCGGCCAGTACAAGCGCATCACCAACGAGTTCACCGGCGTGCTGACCGGCAAGGGCCTCGAATACGGCGGCTCGCTGATCCGGACCGAAGCGACCGGCTATGGCGCGGTCTATTTCCTCCAGAACATGCTCGAGAACCTCGGCGATTCGGTCGCGGGCAAGACTGCGGTGATCTCGGGCTCGGGCAATGTCGCGACGCATGCGGCGGAGAAGATCAACCAGCTCGGCGGCAAGGTGCTGACCTTTTCCGATTCGGAAGGCTTCATCCACGATCCCGACGGGATCACCCCGGAGAAGGTCGACTGGGTGAAGGTGCTCAAGACCAAGCGCCGCGGCCGCATTTCGGACTATGCCAAGGAATTCACCGGCGCCACCTTCCACGCCGGCAAGACGCCGTGGGGGGTGCCGTGCGACGTCGCGCTGCCGTGCGCGACGCAGAACGAGTTGCTCGGCGCCGATGCCGAGACGCTGGTCAAAAACGGCTGCAAGGCGGTGAGCGAGGGCGCCAACATGCCGACCAACCTCGAAGGGGTGCATGTGTTCAAGCAGGCGCGCATCCTCTACGCGCCGGGCAAGGCGGCCAATGCCGGCGGCGTCGCCGTCTCTGGCCTCGAGATGAGCCAGAATTCGGCGCGCATCTCGTGGAAGGAAGCCGAGCTCCAGCAGCTGCTCAAGGATATCATGATGGGTATCCACAAGAGCTGCGCCGAATATGGCGGCGAGGCGGGATCGAAGCATATCGACTATGTTCGCGGCGCCAACATCGCCGGCTTCAAGAAGGTGGCGGACGCAATGCTGGCCTATGGGGTGGTGTGAGGCGGCCGTTCCGTCAGGAGCTGGCATGTCCGCCGATGCGATGTCGTCCTTTTCGGGAAGGCGCTCCCGATGTGCGGGATAGCCGGTTGGTATCCACGCAAGCGGACGGAGCGGCTTGAATCGGCTATAAAGAAACAGATCGCCCTGATCGTCCACCGGGGCCCTGATGATCAAGGCGAGCTGATCGACGGCGATTTCGGCTTCGGCATGCGCCGCCTCAGCATTATCGATCGCGCCGGCGGACGTCAGCCGATCGAGTCAATCGACGGGCGGTTCGCGATCGTCTTCAACGGAGAAATCTACAACCATCCGGCGTTGCGCGCCGAGCTTGAGGCGGCAGGCCGGCGCTTTCGCACCCGCAGCGACACCGAGACGATCCTGGTCGCCTTCGAGGCGTGGGGCGACGGCGCCTGGGCGCGGCTCGAGGGGATGTTCGCGGTGGCGCTGTGGGACCGTGCCGAGCGGCGGCTGCGGCTGGTGCGCGATCCGCTCGGCGTCAAGCCGCTCTACGTGACGGAGCAGGCGGGCGGCCTCGCCTTCGCCTCGGAGCTGAAGGCGCTGCTCCCGCTGCCCGGTCATGCCTTCCCGGTCGATCGCCACGCGATCCATGACGTCTTCACCTTTGGCCATGTGCGCACGCCGCGTTCGATCTACGCCACGGTGCGGACCTTGCCGCCTGGCCATCTCCTTGTCTTGGGACCGGACGGAGCCGCGGTCGAGCAGACCCTATTGGACGCCGCGATATGCGCCCGCCGCGCCACGCTCGCCGGACCAATGGATCGAGGACTTTCGCGAACGCTGGCTGGCGACCGTGGAGCGTCATATGCGCGCCGAGGTCGACGTCGGCGCCTTCCTGTCGGGCGGCGTCGACTCCTCGGCGGTGGTGGCAGCGATGGCGCGGATTTCAGACCGGCCGGTGCGCACCTTCACGATCGGCTTTCCCGACCGGCGATACGATGAATCCCCTTACGCCGAGGCCGTCGCCCGCCACCTGGGGTGCGCGCACACCACCAGGGTCGTCGATCTCAAGGCGGCGACGGACATTCTTCCCACCGTGCAGCGCTGCTACGACGAGCCGTTCGCCGATCCGGCGGCGGTGCCGACCTGGTACGTCAGCCGGATTGCTGCCGAACAGGTCAAGGTCGTCCTTTCCGGCGACGGCGGCGACGAGGTGTTCCTCGGCTACAAGCGCCACCTGACCGAGCGCCGGATCGGGGCGTTGCCCGCCGCGGCACGACAGTTGGCGCGCGCGGCGATGGCGATCTCGCCGACCCCGTTCCGGCAATGGAACTATGTCATCCAGCGCTGGCAGAAAGTGGCGGCGAGCGCGGCCTTGCCCGATGGCTTCGCGCGCTTCTTCGCGAAGACGCAGATCACCTCCGCAGCGTTGCGCAAGCGGGTCTACGATCCCGAATTCTACGCTACCTTCGACGGTCCTGACCCGTTCGAGCGGCTGCGCGATCGATATTTCCTCGATCCGGCCGCCGTCTCGCGCGATACGCTCGAACAATTCGCCTTCGCCGATCTGACGCTCAACCTGCCCGGCGCGATGCTGACCAAGGTGGATCGCGCAAGCATGGCGCATTCGCTCGAGGTGCGCGTGCCCATGCTCAGCCACATATTGGTCGACTGGGCGATGACGATGCCGGCCGACATGAAATTGCGCGGCCGGGTCGGCAAATATGTGGTGCGCAAGGCGATCGAGCCGTGGCTGCCGCCGGGTACGCTCGACCGGCGCAAGCAAGGCTTTCAGATGCCGCTTGCCGATTGGTTCGCCGGCGATTTCGGCGGCTATGCGCACGAATTGTGGAACGATAGCCGCGCCGCGGAGCTCGGCGTGTTCGATCCGGCGGCGATCGACGCCGTATTCCGCGAGCATCGCGCCGGTCAGCGCGATCACAGCCGCTTCCTCTATGCCTTGGCGATGTTCAGCCTGTGGTGGATGGATCGGCCGTGAGAAGGTCGCCGTTCGCGGATGCCGGTGCGATCGTCATCGTTCCGTCGCGCGGCTCCTCGGTGCGGCCGTTTCGCGATTCGCGCTTCTCGGAAGGCTTCATCCACGATCCCGACGGGATCACGCGGAGAAGGTCGACTGGGTGAAGGTGCTCAAGACCAAGCGCCGCGGCCGTATCTCGGACTATGCCAAGGGATTCACCGGCGCCACCGTCCGCACCGGCAAGACGCCGTGGGGGTGCCGTGCGACGTCGCGCTGCCCATGCGTGGTCTGATGGCGCTCGCGGACGCTGTGTGACAAACTTGTCATGCGCCGGTCGCAACGCGGTTTGGCGCGGGCGCGTAACAGGACATCCATGGCGCGGATGATCGCGCCATCGATAGGAGAGTTCGATCATGAAGCTCAAGCTCCTCGCGCCGATCGCGGCGCTCGCCGTGCTCGCAGTCCCCGCTTATGCGGCGACCGACGCGGCTGCCACGCCGGCCCCGGCCAAGACGGCCAAGCCGATGCCTGCCAAGAAGGCGATGCATCACAAGGTCAAGAAGACCACGAAGACCACCACGACCACCACGAACCCGTAATCGATCGATCGCGGCTCCACCGGTGACGTCTGCCGTCCGGCGGTTCCCCCCGACCGCCGGACGGCTTTGTCTTTCCCGCCGCGCTTGTCCAAGACGACTGCGGGGCGTTATCTTCAGGCGAAAGGCGCGCGATGGGCCGCAAGATCCTCCTCGTCGAAGATGATGGCGAGACCGCTTTCTATCTCGCCAAGGGCCTGACCGAGCAGGGTTATGTCGTCGATCGCGCCGCCGACGGGCGCGACGGGCTGTTCCTCGCGAGCGATCCCCTATTCGATCTCGTCATCCTCGATCGCATGCTGCCCGGGCTCGACGGGCTCGCCGTGCTGCGCGGGATGCGTGCGGCGGGCGTGACGACGCCGGTGCTGATCCTCTCCGCACTCGGCTCGGTCGACGATCGCATCGCCGGGCTCGATTGCGGCTCCGACGATTATCTCGCCAAGCCCTTTTCCTTCGCCGAGCTGCTCGCGCGCGCCAATGCGCTGCTGCGCCGGGCCGACGGCAGGGCCGGCGCGCCGGCCGAGACGCGGCTGACCGTCGGCGATCTCGAGATCGACCTGCTCGGCCGGATCGTCCGCCGCGCCGGCCAGGCGATCGAGCTCAAGCCGCGCGAATATCTGCTGCTCGAATATCTCGCGCGCAACGCGGGGCGGGTGGTGACGCGTACGATGATGCTCGAGCAGGTGTGGGATTATCATTTCGATCCGGGCACCAACGTCGTCGACGTCCATGTCGGGCGGCTGCGGCGCAAGCTTGAGGAAGGTTTCGACTCGCCGATCCTGCACACCGTGCGCGGCGCCGGATACCGCCTGGCCCCGGCCGCCTGATGAGCACGCCGAGCGCGGTCCGCAGCGTGCCGACCAGCGTGCGCATCGCCGCGCTCGCGGCGATCCTCGCCCTGCTGTCCAATCTCGCGGTGATCGGCTTCATCCATCTGCGCACCGCCGACGACGCGCTCGGCGCCTTGCGCGCGCGCGTCGGCGAGGAGGCGGATGCGCTCGCGCAGGTCTATCGCTCGGGCGGCGACGCGGGGCTGCGCGGTACGATCGCCGATTCGCTCGACGACGACGATCCGCAGATGTTGGTCGGTCTGATCGCCCGGAACGGCCAGATCGTCGCCGGCAATCTCGGCACGAGCGACAATGCCCGCGCCGCCGAAGCCGGGTTCATCGTCAGGCGCCTGCGCCACGGCGACTGGCTGGTCAGCGGGCGCGGCTTCGGCGAGGGTCTGGCGCTGCAGCGGACCTTGCAGCGCTCGCTGCTGGTCGCGCTGGCGGTGTCGCTGCTGTTCGGGCTCGCCTGCGGATTGATCGTCGCGCGCTATGTCGGTCGCCGGGTGGCGGCGATTGCGTTCGTCGTCGATGATGTCGGCGGCGGCGATCTCACCCGCCGGGCACCGGTGGGCGGCAGCGGCGACGCGTTCGACGTGCTCGCCGCGCGGATCAACCAGATGCTCGATCGGCTCGGCGTGGTGATGGAGGAATTGCGCCTGCTGACCGACAGCCTGGCGCACGACCTGCGTTCTCCGGTCGGGCGGCTGCGCGCGCGGATCGAGAGCGCGCTGACCACCACCGACGAAGCGCAGCGCGACATGCTGCTCGGCGGCGTGCTGGCCGAGGCCGACGCGCTGATGCGGATCCTCTCGACCGTGCTCGAGATCGGCCGCTCGGAGGCGATGGCCGGGCGCGAGCGGTTCGCCTGGCTCGATCCGGTCGAGCTCGCGGTCGAGATCGCCGAGATGTACGAGCCGTTGGCCGAGGAGGCCGGCGTCGTGCTGACCCACGAGGTCCGCGGCGTGATCCTGCCGCTGCTCGGCCACCGCCAGCTGCTCGCGCAGGCGATGAGCAATCTCGTCGACAATGCGCTGGCCTATGGCGCGTCGGGCCGCAGCGTATCGATCCATGCCGAGCAGCAGGCCGACATTTTGCGGCTCGGCGTCGAAGATGCCGGCCCCGGCATCGGCAGCGGCGATCGTGCCGAGGCGCGCCGCCGCTTCGGGCGGCTCGACGCGTCGCGCTCGATCCCCGGCGCCGGGCTGGGGCTCGCGCTGGTCGAGGCGGTGACGCATCTGCATGGCGGGCGGCTCGAGCTCGAGGATGCGGCGCCGGGCTTGCGCGCGACGATGATTCTGCCGATCCGCGCGGGAGAAAAGATTGACAGGGCCGGGGCGGGCCGTTAATCCGCCCCCATCCCGCAGACCGGCTCCCGGCGACGCTTTTGCGCGCCCGGG
>CAXSHP010000189.1:1316-5678 GCA_964236935.1 uncultured Sphingomonadaceae bacterium | reverse complement strand
CTCGACGGACATGTAGGGCCGGTCGCCGCGCGCGAGCACGATCGCGGCGCCGTCGGCGTTACGCAACTCGTCGACCATGCGCAATCCCAGCCTGACCGTCATGAGCGCCCGCCGGTCGGCTCCAGCGTGCAGTCCCAGCGGCTGGCGTTGACGTCGACCGGCCGCACGTCGATCCCGTGATCGCGCGCATCGATCACGATCTCGGCCGTCGCATAGAAGCCCATCGGCTGCGCGTTGAGGAGTGCCGCGCAGAATACGTCCGGGTGATGGCACTTCATCCAGCTCGATGCGTAGGCGATCAGCGCAAAGGAGGCGGCGTGGCTCTCGGGAAAGCCATAGCTGCCGAACCCCTCGATCTGCTTGAACGTCTTTTCGGCGAAATCGCGCTCGTATCCGCGGCTCACCATCCCGTCGATCAGCTTGTCGCGGAAGTGGCTGACACCGCCGGTGAGCTTGAACGTCGCCATCGCCCGCCGGAGCAGGTCCGCCTCGCTGGCGCTGAACCCGGCACACTCGATCGCGACGCGCATCGCCTGTTCCTGGAACAGCGGCACGCCGAGCGTCTTTTCCAAGACGCGGCGCAGCTCTTCCGCCGGATAGGTCACCGCCTCCTCGCCGTTGCGGCGGCGCCGGTAGGGATGGACCATGTCGCCTTGGATCGGGCCGGGCCGGACGATCGCGACCTGGATGACGAGATCGTAGAAGGTGGTCGGCTTCATCAGGGGGATCGAGGCCATCTGCGCGCGGCTCTCGATCTGGAAGACGCCGAGCGTGTCCGCGCTGCGGATCATCGCCTACGGCTGAGAGACATCCACCGATCTGATCGCTGACAAAACCCCTGGGTGAGCGGCACAGCGCGGCCGATCTATAAGACTCGAGAAGCCGCACCGCTCGATCAGCGCCTCATCAAGCAGCCTGAGCTAAGTCAGCGTCGTCGTTCACGGCCTTAGCAAAAAGTCGCGCGATTGCTGCCTCGCGTGCCTTGCGATCCATGCCGACGGCGGCCCTTGAAAATCATGCCACTCATCATGCTCCGCCGTCCGCATCTTTCTTCGGGGTGATGAACCCCACGCTGAATTCGCTTTAGCGCTAGGCAGCAAGATCCTGTTCGATGATCGATTGATCGTCACGCGCGCTGCGGGCGCGGCCATCCAGCAGATCGGCAATCTTCCCCGATACACGATCGGCCGCCTCTCGGAGGCCCTCTTCGATATGAATATAACCCTGCGTTACCCCACGCTTGCCATGACCAAGTAACGCCGCAATGGTCAACTCGGAGCAGCCCATATCACCCGCGATGCTTCCAAATGTGTGGCGAAGCGTGTGCGCGGTGACGCCTTCGATCCTGGCGGCGACGCAAAGACGGACCAGAACGTCGGGCACCTGCTTGTAATGGCTGTTTCCATAGTCGGAGGGAAATACGTACGGACAGCCCAACATTATGGGGCGCGAGGTCAGTACGTCGAGCGCGGCCTTTCCGATCGGTCGATCCTGCGCACCGGTCTTCGTATCTGGGAAGTGGACCGCATGAGACTCCGTATCGACCCACAACCGATGAATCTGCTGCGCCTCGGACAGCCGGAAACCGCTAAGCGCGATCAATCTCACTGCCGCCAGACCGGTCGGGTTCTCGTCGCGCTTTGAGGCAACACGCATGGCGGTCCCGAGCTTACCCAACTCCAGCGCGCTCAGCCGGCGCGTTCGGCGATTGCTGGCCATCCGCCTCGCGCCCCTGGCAGGGTTGCTCTCGATGATGCCGAGGCGGACCGCGTGCTCGCACATCGAGTGCAGTGTCGAGATAACGCGCGACGCGGCTCCGGAGCCGCCCGTCGTCGATCGACCGCGACCCTTCCCTTTGTCAGCGGCGCTTTTGGCGGCGGCAATATCCGCCTGCATCGCCTCGATGTCCGCCGGCTTCAGTCCGACCACCTTACGATGCCCAATCAACGGACGGATATGGCGATCAATCCGGCTCCGCTCCATCCGAACGGTCGAGGCCTTGATCGGCATGCGTCGGCGCCCGAGAAGACGGCCAGCCTCCGCTTCTTCGAGATACCAATCGCAGATATCGCCGATGGTCGGGGCAGCACGCTTCGCCTGCTTCGCATCGGCCGGATCAATGCCGCGGGTCACATCGGCGAGCATTCTGATCGCCTCTTTCCGCGCCTCGTCGACCGTGAACACGGGATACCTCGCAAACGCCATACGGCGGAGACGACCGTCCGGACTACGGTACTGAAGGACATACGACTTCACGCCGGAAAATGCGACGCGAACCCCGAATCCCTTGAGCTCGCCGTCCCAGAGAAAGGACTGGCCGCTCTTGGGCAGCGCAGCGGCCTCGATCATGTGAGTGGTCAATTTACGGGGCATCGTTCTCGTGACCTCCGAAGCCAAAAATTACGTGGGCCGGGCCGCGCCGCAACGTAATAAAGCCGTAGGAGAACCACCGGATACCACCGGATACATTAGGGTAGGTTTCGAACCGGCTATCCTGTTGATATAATGCGTCAACATAGGGTGTTCGTACCATTGGCTGTAGTGGGTTGCACAAGGCTATACCCGTTGGTAAGGCTGAGGTCGTGAGTTTAATCCTCACCGGCAGCACGAGCATTCCTCTTAGCACTACTTTGGCATCTTAGGATCGGCAGTGTCTGCGAGACTTTCTCACAGTGAGGTCAGGCGGTGGTGGTGGCCGTGCGAAGAGGTCGAGGATCGCTTGCCTGATCCCGGCATGCTCGGTTGAGGCGGCGGCCCCCGACTCTTTTTTTCCCTCCCGCTGCTTTGAGGCGGCAGGATTGGTGGAAGGCGTAGGCGATCATCGTCATCAAGGCATGTCGATATCCTGGCTTTGCTGAACAACAGCGCTCCAGGCTTCATTTTGTTCGCGTTACGCCTATCATCGCTGGTGATCGCGCGCTGCCACGGCCTCGATCTCGATCAGCGCTCCGGGAAGCGCCAGACCCGAGATCACGGTCGAACGAACCGGGTACGGCGGCGAGAGCCGTCGGGCATAGCTGGCGTTGAACTCGGCAAACAACCCGGCATCGACGAGCCAGATCGTCAGCTTGACGATGTTATCGAGACCGAGGCCCTCTTCAGCCAGCACAGCCTCGATATTGTCCAAAGCGGTGTCGCACTGCTCGGCTACGGTCGATCCGATCAGTGCGCCGTCTCGCAAGGCGAGCTGGCCGGATAGGAAGATAAGCCCATCGACCTCGATAGCGGTCGAGAGCGGCAACGGACCCCCGCCTGGGCCGGCGGGTGGCTGACCAATGATCCTCATGCCCGTCCTTCTGGATATTCTGCTGCTTACCGTCCTGATGACGGAATACTTGGCTGTATGAACAGACGATGGTGACGTGATCCTTGCGTGTCGCATCCCTTGCCTCGCGGCAGGCGACCACGACGTCATCGCTGGCTTGCGGCAAGGTCGCCGTCCGCCGCTGACTCGCGCATCAAGAGGCACTCGCCGGCACAAGCTCTTCTATCGGCCGAAAGTCCTCGTCGATGCCGAAGCACTTCGGACCGACGAATGCCATGCTCTCCGCCCGACGAAGAATGCCGTTCGCACTATAGCCGAGCACCTTCACGCGCTGACCATAGCCTAGCGACTCGGCGGTACGCGGTTCACCGGATTCCCGGTCAAGCACGCTGATCAGATCGGGCATGACCGTCACGGTTCGGCCGTTCAGCCGCGCGACCGTGAACTCGTTCTGCAAATCGACGGTGAACTCGTCCTGCGAGTCGCCCAGGCCGCGCATTGTGATGCGACCCCAATGCCAACCATCGCGAATCTCCCGCTTGAGGTCGATGATCCGGCCGTCGAAGAGGATGCGTGCGTGCCGTCCGTCCCGGTTGAGGTAGCGCAGGAGGTTGCCGAAAATGTCCTCGCCGTTCTCGCGGGCCAGCCGGATGGTCCGCCCGATCTCGAGCGTCTGCGTGACGGTGCCATGCACCGCACACCGCTTCATCTCCCGGCCGCTCATCCGATAGCCCGCGCCCGTGATGTGCGCGCCGACCGACGAGCAGACCGCGCGCACCACCGTCTCGCAGGTGCGGTCGTCCGCCGTCTCGATCAGCGCCTCGGTGCCGCACTCGTCCATCAGCAGGATCGGCGTGGCGCGCAGCCCCATGATGCTGAACGCCGTCATCTCCATGCGGGGAAAGGCGCGGCCGATTCCGTCGGCGTCGATCGCGGGCAGGCCGCTGATCGCCGATAGCGCCAGCGGCATCGTCGAGTTGAAGCCGCCGATCTCGGCGCAGATCAGCGCATCCACCTTGCGCCCCGCCAGCTGCTGCGCGCGCTCTAGGATGCGGATCTGCAGTCTGTCGCTGACGAGCTGCTCCACGAACGGCGGC
>CAXSHP010000189.1:0-1306 GCA_964236935.1 uncultured Sphingomonadaceae bacterium | reverse complement strand
CTTGTACAGCTCATAGAAGACCCGGAAGGTCAAGGTCTCCGACCGCCGCGTTCGAAACGCCGGAGCCGACGGCTTCAACCTCGCCAAGCGCTTCGTGGCCAATCACCAGCGACTCGGAGTCCGGCGGCGGGGCGCCGATGTGGAAGATGGAGAGGATGAACGCATCATCGTCGACATCGGCGGGATCGACGATGGTCGCGAACTTGCCGCGCTGCATCTGCGCACGCAGGAATAGCTCACCGATATAGGGATCGCCGCCGCCGCCGGTGCCCAGCAGCACCGCACCCCGCGCCATATCCTGCACGTCCTGGACGCTTTCGACACGCCACATTCGGGTTCTCCTTGTTCGCCGCCGGTTCAGGCGAGCGCCGCGAGCGGACCCGCGGCGCGGACCTTGATCTGCACGCAGCCGGTCGGCATGTTCGTCATCGGCAGCTCGACGAGATCGAGGATCTCGACCTGGTCCGCCAGCGCGCCGGCGCTTTCGGCGGCGCGGACAGCCTCGTCCTTCGCCTGCGCGATGGCGGCGTCGCGTCCGAGCACGTCGAAATCATAGAGCTTGTCGACGCGGCCGCTGACGAGCGCGATCGCCGCCCCGACCGCGTTTGCCACCTCGGCGTGCTGCGGGCGCAGCACCGAGGACGTGCCCTTCAGCGGATGCGGCAGCAACACCGCGCCGCCGCCGACGAGCACCATCGGCAGCGGCTGCTGGTTGGTCTTGATCTGGTCGATCGCATCCTCCACCCGCGTCTGGATCTCGTCGAGCACGCGATCGGCGAAGGCTTGCGGAAGATGGGCGACCTTGGCGGGGTCGCCGATTTTAGCATGACCGGCGCGGACGGTTATGTCGGTCGCCGTCAGCGTGTCTCCGCCGAAGATCAGGCCCTCGGTCTGGAGCCGATAGCCAACCGAGCCAGGTCCGACCCGGATGCGGCCGTCCTGCTCGGAGACCAGGCTGCCGCCGCCAATGCCGATAGACAGCACGTCCGGCATGCGGAAGTTGGTGCGCACGCCGCCGATCGAGTTCGCCGCAGTCGTCTCGCGCGGGAAGCCGCGCAGCAGGAAGCCGAGATCGGTGGTGGTGCCGCCGATGTCGGCAACGATCGCGTCGTCCAGCCCGGTCAGGAAGGCCGCGCCCCGGATGCTGTTGGTGGGGCCGGCGGAGCAGGTGAAGATCGGGTAGCGCTGCGCCGCCTCGGTCGAGATCAGCGTGCCGTCGTTCTGGCTGATATAGATAGGCGCGGCGATGTTCATCTCGGAGAACGCGGCGATCAGCGAGCGCACGACCGCAACCGAGAGTTCGGCC
>CAXSHP010000188.1:0-5755 GCA_964236935.1 uncultured Sphingomonadaceae bacterium | reverse complement strand
CGCCCGACGAGAAGCAGCCCGATGCGGTGAAACGGATCGGGGTCGAGCGCATCCATGTCGAGCAGGACGCCGGCAAGCTGATGCACGACCAGCATCCGACGCGCTCCTATGTCGATCTCAACCGATCGGGCGTGGCGCTGATGGAGATCGTCAGCCGCCCCGACATGCGCTCGCCCGCGGAGGCGGGCGCATACCTGCGCAAGCTGCGCGCGATCCTGCGCTATGTCGGCTCGTGCGACGGCAATATGGAGCAGGGCTCGATGCGCGCCGACGTCAACGTCTCGGTGCGCAGACCGGGCGGCGAGCTGGGGACGCGGACCGAGACCAAGAACGTCAATTCGGTGCGCTTCGTCATGGCCGCGATCGAGCATGAGGCGCGCCGCCAGGTCGAGGTGATCGAGGGCGGCGGGACGATCGTCCAGGAGACGCGGCTGTTCGATCCCGACGCCAACCAGGGTAGGGGCGTGACGCGGTCGATGCGCTCGAAAGAGGATGCGCACGATTACCGCTACTTCCCCGATCCCGATCTGTTGCCGCTCGAGCTCGACGACGCGTTCCTCGAGGAAGCGCGGGCGAGCCTGCCCGAACTGCCCGATGCCAAGCGCGCGCGTTATGAAGGCGCGCTGGGGCTGTCCGCCTACAACGCCGCGGTGATCACCGCCGATGTCGAGACCGCGCGCTGGTTCGAGGCGCTGCTCGCGGCGACGAGCAAGCCCGAAGCGATGGCCAAGGCGGCCGCCAACTGGCTGACCTCGGACCTGTTCGGCGCGCTCAACCGCCTCGGCAAGGATATCGGCGACAGCCCGGTCAGTCCGTCGCAGGGCGCCGAATTGCTCGGACTGGTCGCGGACGGAACGCTCTCGGGCAGCCTCGCCAAGCAGGTGTTCGAGATCATGCTCGAGACCGGCGACGATCCCGCGGCGATCGTCGCGGCGCGCGGCCTCAGGCAGACCAGCGACACCAATGCGATCGAGGCGGAGATCGCCAAGATCATGGCGGCGAACGCCGACAAGGTCGCCGAATATCGCAGCGGCAAGGATAAGCTGTTCGGCTTCTTCGTCGGCCAGACGATGCGCGCGATGGCGGGCAAGGCCAATCCGGCGGTGGTCAACGAGCTGCTGAAGAAGGCGCTTGGGTAGCGCCATTTTAGTGAAGCTTTCGCTTGACACTCGCCGTTCTTAGAATGAAACCTCGGTCAGGGGGTATCAAACAGATGAAGACAATGCTCGTCGCGACGTCAGCCATATGTCTCGCGTCCTGCGCCACCGCTCCGGCGCCGGTTGATCTACGAAATAGTCAGCTGACCCAAGGTAATGTTCAGCTGAATCTTAAAGTTGGCGAAACAACTAAGGCTAACGTGCTGGAAAAATTTGGCTCGCCGAATATTACCACACGCGACGGCGCCGGTCAGGAAGTCTGGAGCTACCAGCGCATGGCTACGGTATCACAGTCTTCATCGTCCTCCAACTACTGGACAATATTTTTGGCAGGCGGAAGTAAGTCCGCCGATGGATTTTCGCAAACGTCGAGAACAATGACGCTTATTATAAAATTTGATGGCAGAGATGTCGTCTCTGATTTTCGTAGTCGGACGAGCGACTTTTAGGATAACCCTATGAAGAGATCGGTAAGTCTTTTTTTTATTGGATTAACTCTGTTTGGCTCATTCACCGCTTCGGCAAAAAAGAAGCCTGAAATGACGCCTATGGAACTACAGGCTCTTCAATCTCACGAGTACGAGACCACTAAGGAAATCCTCTTCGCTTCGGTCGTAAGTGTCTTTCAGGATCTCGGCTATCAGCTTGAAAATGCTGATATGCCAAGTGGCTTTATCACTGCATCAAGTGCCACAAAAAATCGCACAAATCTTATTGAGGCATTTGCTGGTCAGAGTTCGAGCGGGAACACCCGGGCTACCGCATTCGTCGAAGCGATGCCGAACGGATTGGCGCGAGTTCGCCTCAATTTCTTGAGTTCTAAGTCAAGTTCTAGCATCTATGGACAACAATCCAAAAATGATAGGCCGATCTTAGATCCGCTAACTTACAAAGCAGCGTGGGATAAGATCGACGACGCGATTTTTGTGAGAAATGCGTCCAATGCACCGACGAAGTCGACAACGCCTGTCTCCGCAACAGCATCGCCGGCAGCTATCAGCGTCCCAGTGACTGCGGGCACTTCGATTACGGTTGCTCCGACGTCGGACAGCAAGGTTGCGCACTGAAGGAGTTCGAGGTGAGCTTTGCACTCGCCCTGCTTATTAGTTTTTCTGGCATCAACGCCAGCGACTTAGCCGATTCCACAACCATCCCGCGCTACGCGGTTGGAATTGTCCGGAGTGATATCAAGGACGCGGATCGCGTTGGCCGGAAAACGACAGGCCTGATTTGCGGACCCGACGGTGCCATAACGTGGCGGGAAGTTCGCCCCGAACCAGCTGCCGCGACGATCGTGACCGCGCGAGCTTTGCGAGCGGCGGGAATGGATGTCTTTGTGCCCGCCGATGACCTGCCGGACATTACTGTCGCGGCTCCTATCCGCATTCTCGGTTCGATTGTAGCCGCACACATCGATGCCTGTGTTCCACAACATGGTTTGATTGGGGCATTGGGGGGACGACAGACCTTAAAAGCCAATGGATCGATAACAATCCTATGGCGGATCGTAGAGGTAGAAACGCATACGACTTTACGAGAGTTTACCCTAGAGCAGCCGGTTCGGGTGAACAGGAAGGCGATGTCACTTTCGGACGTCGTCCTGTCTGCCTTCGCTGAAAGTGCCGGGCAATTATCAGTTTCGCTTCACGGTACCGACTAATTCGTTTGGGCCTTGCTTTTTCGTTCTGTCCTCTCCCACCTTGCCCCCGCGCCGTGCCCTGCTATAGACGCCGCCGACCGGCCTCATGCGGGTGTGGCGGAACTGGTAGACGCGCTTGGTTTAGGTCCAAGTATCGCAAGATGTGGGGGTTCGAGTCCCTTCGCCCGCACCAGTCCGTCGCGTTTCGGGGCCAGATAGAACAGATAGAGGCTTCTTTTTCATGCAGACCGTCGAAACGCTGAACGAAGGGCTCAAGCGGGCCTATACGCTGAAGATCAGCGCCCAGGATATCGACGCGCGTGTCGACCGGCAGATCAAGCAGGTCGCGCCGCAGATCCGGATGCCGGGTTTCCGCCCCGGCAAGGTGCCCGCGAACCTCGTCCGCAAGATGCACGGCCCCCAGATCCAGCAGGAGGCGCTGCAGAACGCGGTGCAGGAGAGCGTCCAGTCGCTGATCGCGGAGCAGCAGCTGCGCCCGGCGATGCAGCCGGCGGTCGAGCTCGAAGATTATGCGCCGGGTCAGGACGCCGAGGTCAAGGTCTCGCTCGAGGTGCTCCCGGCGGTGCCGACGCCGGCGATCGACGGGCTCAAGCTCGAGCGGCTGACGGTCGAGGTCGACGACGCGACGGTGGACGAGGCGGTGGCGCGGATCGCCGGGCAGCAGAAGAGCTTCGACGCGGCGCCCGCGGACCATGCGGCCGAGACCGGCGATCTCGTGGTGATGGATTATGAGGGCAAGGTCGACGGCGAGCCGTTCGACGGCGGCAAGGGCGAGGGCATGTCGGTCGAGCTCGGCTCGGGCCAGCTGATCCCGGGCTTCGAGGACCAATTGGTCGGGGTCAAGGCGAACGAGCAGCGCACGCTCAACGTCACCTTTCCCGACGATTATAATGTCGCTTATCTCAAGGGTAAGCCGGCGACCTTCGATGTCACCGTGAACGAGGTGCGCACGCCCAAGGAAGCCGCCGCCGACGAGGAGTTCGCCAAGTCGCTCGGGCTCGAGAGCCTCGAGCAGCTGCGCGGGCTGCTGCGCGACCAGGTGGCGCAGGAGCTGAACGGCCTGACGCGCACGCACATGAAGCGCAAATTGCTCGATCAGCTCGCCGCATCGCACGATTTCGAGGTGCCGCCGTCGATGGTGGAGGCCGAGTTCAATCAGATCTGGCAGCAGCTCGAGCACGAGGCTGGCCATGAGGACGATCCCGACGCCGCGCGCGCCGAGATGGAGAAGGATCGCGACGATTATCGCAAGATCGCCGAACGCCGCGTGCGGCTCGGGCTGCTGCTGTCGGAGATCGGCCAGAAGGAAGGCGTCGAGATCACCAACCAGGAGATGAGCCGGCTGGTCGCGCAGGCCTCGCAGCAATATGGCCAGGCCGATCGCGAGCGCTTCGTCCAATATGTCCAGAGCGATCCGATGGCCGCGGCCCAGCTGCGCGCGCCGCTCTATGAGGACAAGGTGGTCGACCTGCTGTTCGGCAAGGCCGAGATCAGCGACCGCGGCGTGACCCGCGCCGAGCTCGAGGCGGCGATCGAGGCCGAGGACGGCGACGTCAAGCCGCACGTCCATGGGTCCGATTGCGGGCATGACGCCGACGAACAGCCGGCGAAGAAGGCTGCGGGTAAGGCGAAGGCGGCGAAGAAGCCGGCCGAGGACGATGCGCCGGCCGACGCTACGCCAGCTGACGCTACGTTAGCTGATGCTGCGCCCGAGGCTCCCGCGGCGGAAGCGAAGCCGGCGAGGGCGAAGAAGTCGGCCGCGAAGGCCGCGCCGTCGCCCGAGGAGTCGGCGGAGATCGCCCAGGCGGCCGCGCCGAAGAAGCCGGCGGCCAAGGCGGCCAAGGGCGGCGCAAAGGTCTGACGTCGGGGAGCGGCACCGATAGCCCTTGAAGCGCGCGCCGTTTGTGCCGATGTTGGGTATTCCAAAAACGCCTTCGAGGTAGTCTCTCCGTCATGATCGATCCCATCAGCAGCGACCCCATTACCAGCGGTCTCGTCCCGATCGTCATCGAGCAGTCGAGCCGCGGCGAGCGCAGCTTCGATATCTATTCGCGGCTGCTGCGCGATCGGATCGTGTTCGTCACCGGGCAGGTCGAGGATCACATGGCCTCGCTGATCTGCGCGCAATTGCTCTTCCTCGAGTCGGAGAATCCGAAGAAGGACATCTTCATGTACGTCAACTCGCCGGGCGGCGTGGTGACGGCGGGCCTCGCGATCCACGATACGATGCACTACATCCGGCCGCGCGTCGGCACGGTGTGCATCGGACAGGCGGCGTCGATGGGCAGCTTCCTGCTCGCGGCGGGCGAGCCGGGGATGCGCTATGCGACGACCAACTCGCGGATCATGATCCACCAGCCCTCGGGCGGCGCGCAGGGCATGGCGGCGGACATCGAGATCCAGGCGAAGGAGATCCTGCGCATGCGCCATCGCCTCAATACGCTCTATGCCAAATATACCGGCAAGACGATCGAGGCGATCGAGTTCGCGATGGACCGCGACAAGTTCCTCGAAGCCGACGAGGCCAAGGAATTCGGCATTATCGACGAGGTGTTCGACAAGCGTCCCGCGCCGGCCGAGGAGAGGGCGGCGGCGTGAGTGCTGCCGCAACGGCTTGTTTATCGGCGATCGGCTAGACATATTGCATGAAGGGCGGGAGTCGATAAGCTCCGGCCCGCGGACGGATCACGGCTCTAGGCCTTCGGGGTGACGACGAGATGACGAAGTTGAGCGGCGGCGACAGCAAGAGCACGCTTTACTGCTCGTTCTGCGGCAAGTCGCAGCACGAGGTGCGCAAGCTGATCGCCGGCCCGACCGTGTTCATCTGCGACGAGTGCGTCGAGCTGTGCAACGACATCATCCGCGAGGAGACCAAGGGCGCGCTGTCGCGCAAGGGCGGCGACGGGGTGCCCTCGCCGCAGGAGATCTGCGACACGCT
>CAXSHP010000187.1:553-5807 GCA_964236935.1 uncultured Sphingomonadaceae bacterium | reverse complement strand
GACCTGCGCGCCGAGCCGCCGCGCGGTCGCGATCGCCTGCAGCCCCGCGACGCCGACGCCCATGACGAACGCGCGCGCCGCGCTCACCGTCCCCGCCGCGGTCATCATCATCGGGAAGGCGCGGCCATATTCGGCCGCCGCGTCGAGCACCGCCTTATAGCCAGACAGATTCGACTGCGAGGAGAGGATGTCCATCGATTGCGCGCGGGTGATCCGCGGCATCCATTCCATCGCGAGCGCCTCGATCCCGGCCGCGGCATAATCGTCGATCCGCTGGCGCTCGCCGAACGGATTGAGCCCGGCGACCAGCCACGCGCCGTTCTTCGCCCCAGCGAGCGACGCCGCGACCGGCCCCTGCACCCCGAGGATGACGTCCGCGTCGTTGAGCGTCTCCGCGCGCGATCCGATCGTCGCGCCCACGTCGGCGAACGCCGCATCGGCGAGCGAGGCATTTTCCCCTGCCCCGCTCTCGACCGCGAGTTCGGCGCCGAGCGCCTTGAATTTCTTGATCGTTTCGGGGCTGGCCGCGACGCGCTTCTCGCCCGCCGCCTGCTCTTTCAGGACCGCGATCTTCATCCTGCCGCCCTAGCTGGCGATCAGGATGACGACGCCCGCGGCGATGATCGCGCACGCCACCGCGCCCCATTTGAATAGGCCGAGAAAGCGCGAATAGGTCCCCTCATGCGCGTGCATGTCGAAACCGGTCTCGCCGTCGGTCGCCATCGTCATCCCCTGTATCCCCCGTGCGACCGGGTTGTAGCGTCGTGCCGGGCGCGTCTCAAGCGGCTTTCGCGGATGCCCCGCCGCCGCCATTAAACCGGTCTTTACTCCCGTCGCGCTATCCGTCCCAGAACGGGGCGAATTGGGAAGACCATCTTGAGGGACAGCGCACGGATATTGCTGCTGGTCGACGACGAGCCGGCGCAGGCACGCCTGATCGCCGCGCTGGCCGCGCGCGCCGGCTGGCGCACGGTCACCGCCGGCGATCCGACCGAGGCGATCATGGCGCTCGGCCGCGGGCCGGTCGACGCCGTGCTGATCGACCATTGGCTCCCCGGCGCGGGCGCGGTCGATCTCATCGGCGAGATCCGCGTCCGCCTGCCGCTGCTGCCGGTGCTGATGGTCACCTCGCAATCGTCGGTGGCGATCGCGGTCGGCGCGATGCGCGCGGGGGCGACCGATTTCCTGGTCAAGCCGATCGCGCCGGAGCGCCTGCTCGCCGCGCTCGACGCCGCCACCGACGGCCGCGCGGGCGGCGAGCTGCGCCCGCTGTCGGAAAAGATCGCCCAGCCGCTCGCGTTCGAGGAGATCGTCGGTTCGGCGCCAGAATTCCGTGCCGCGCTCGCGGTCGCCGCGAAGGCCGCGCGCGCGCGCGTGCCGGTGCTGATCGAGGGTGAGCGCGGGGTCGGCAAGGAGGTCGTCGCGCAGGCGATCCATTCGGCCTCGTCGCGCGCGCGACGCCCGCTCGCGGTGGTCAATTGCGGCGCGATTCCCGCCAACCTCGTCGAATCCGAACTGTTCGGCCACGAGCGCGGCGCGTTCACCGGCGCGTTCGAACGGCATGTCGGCCGCTTCGTTGCCGCCGACGGCAGCACGATCCTGCTCGACGAGGTCGGCGAGCTCCCACTCGAAGCGCAGGTCAAGCTGCTGCGCGTGCTCCAGTCGGGCGAGGTCCAGCCGATCGGCGCGCGCAACATCCGTGAAGTCGACGTGCGCATCATCGCAGCGACCAACCGCAACCTGCTCGACGAGGTTGCCGCGGGCCGCTTCCGCGAAGATCTCTATTATCGCCTCGCGGTGGTCCAGGTTCCCGTCCCGCCGCTGCGCGATCGGCTCGGCGATATTCCCGCGCTCGCGCGTCACCTCCTCGCCCGCATCGCGCAGCAGCCCGGCCTGCGCGGGCTCGGCATCACCGACGAGGCGCTCGGGCTGCTGATGTCCTACGGCTGGCCCGGCAATGTCCGCCAGCTCCACAACGCCTTGTTCCGCGCCGCCGTGCTGTGCGAGGGCCATGCGCTGACCGTTGCCGATTTCCCCCAGATCGCGCAGGAGGCGCTCGCCCCGTCGGGCGGGCGGATCGGCCTCAGCGCGTCGTCGGCCAGCACCGCGCTCGGCGGCGGGCAAGGCGTGTCGCTCTACGAGGCCGACGGGCATCTGCGCTCGCTCGAGCAGATCGAGGCCGACGTCATCCGCCTCGCCATCGGCCATTACCGCGGCCGCATGAGCGAAGTCGCCCGGCGCCTCGGGATCGGCCGCTCGACGCTCTATCGCAAGCTCGGCGAGCTCGGCATGGACAGCGCCGCCTGACCGTTCGGATTTACCGGACCCTTCCACTCCGCCAACGGTTAAGCCCCTTATCCAACTCAGGCATCGGGGTATCTCAATGGCGACGAAGAGCGGCTTCACCACGGATATTCCGGCGGGCGGCGAGACCCATCAGCAGGTCCCGGAAAAAGGTCCCCATTCGGCCGCCGGCCATCTGACGACCAACCAGGGCATCCGCGTCTCCGACAATCAGAACCAGCTCAAGGCCGGCGCACGCGGCCCCGTGCTGCTCGAGGATTTCGTCCTGCGCGAGAAGATCTTCCATTTCGACCACGAGCGCATCCCCGAGCGCATCGTCCACGCGCGCGGTTCGGCGGCGCACGGCTTCTTCGAGGTCTATGAAAGCCTCGCCGACATTACGAAGGCCGATCTGTTCCAGCGCCCCGGCGAGCGCACGCCCGTGTTCACCCGCTTCTCGACCGTCGCCGGCGGCGCCGGCTCGGTCGACACCCCGCGCGACGTGCGCGGCTTCGCCGTCAAATTCTACACCCAGGAAGGCAATTGGGATCTCGTCGGCAACAACATCCCGGTGTTCTTCATCCAGGACGCGATCAAATTCCCCGATCTGATCCATTCGGTGAAGATGGAGGCCGACCGCGGCTATCCGCAGGCGGCCTCGGCGCACGACACCTTCTGGGATTTCATCGGCCTGATGCCCGAATCGACCCACATGGTGATGTGGCAGATGTCCGATCGCACGATCCCGCGCTCGCTGCGCACGATGCAGGGCTTCGGCATCCACACCTTCCGTCTGGTCAACGCCGCGGGCAAGTCGACTTTCGTCAAATTTCACTGGAAGCCCAAGCAGGGCATGCAGTCGACCTGCTGGGACGAGGCGGTCAAGATCGCCGGCGCCGATCCCGATTTCCATCGCCGCGACCTGTTCGAATCGATCGACATCGGCGATTTCCCCGAATGGGAGCTCGGCATCCAGGCGTTCGACGAGGAATTCGCCGACAGCCTGCCGTTCGACGTGCTCGATCCGACCAAGATCATTCCCGAGGAAATCCTCCCCGTCCGCCCGATCGGCCGGATGGTGCTCGATCGCTGGCCCGACAACTTCTTCGCCGAGACCGAGCAGGTCGCTTACTGCCCGGCGAACATCGTCCCCGGCGTCGATTTCACCAACGATCCGCTGCTCCAGGGGCGGCTGTTCTCCTATCTCGACACCCAGCTCAAGCGGCTCGGCTCGCCCAACTTCCATCAGCTGCCGATCAACGCGCCCAAATGCCCGGTGATGAACTTCCAGCGCGACGGGCACATGCAGATGGCGGTGCCCAAGGGGCGCGTCAATTACGAGCCCAACGGCCTCCAGCAGGGTGACGAGCAGCGGCCGTCGGACGAGCCGGGACCGCGCGAATGCCCGGTGACCGGCTTCGAGACCTTCGCCGGCCGCGACACCGCCAACGAGCAGGGTGACAAGCTGCGCATCCGCCCCGAGAGCTTCGCCGACCATTACAGCCAGGCGCGGCTGTTCTTCCGCTCGCTTGCCGCGCCCGAGCAGGCGCACCTCGCCTTCGCCTTGGTGTTCGAGCTGTCGAAGGTCGGCCTCGAGCATGTCCGCACGCGCGTGCTCGCCAATCTCGTCAACGTTGATCCGTCGCTCGCCCAGCGCGTCGCCGACGGGCTGAACATGCCCGTGCCCAAAGCGTCCAAGACGGCGGCGCCGGTGCTCGACATGGATCTGTCGCCGGCGCTCCGGATCATCGACGGCCCGCTCGAGCCGCAGACGATCAAGGGCCGCGCGATCGGCGTGCTCGTCGCCGACGGGTCGGACGCCAAGACCGTCAACACGACGATCAAGGCGATCCTCGACGAAGGCGCGCGTGCGATCATCGTTGCGCCCAAGATCGGCGGCGCCAAGCTGTCCGACGGTTCGCTGCTCAAGGCCGAGGGCCAGCTCGCCGGAAGCCCGTCGGCGCTTTACGATGCGGTGGCGATCGTGCTGTCCGATGCGGGCACCAAGCTGCTGCTCGACGAGGCCGCCGCCGTCCAGTTCGTGATGGACGCCTTCGGCCACCTCAAGGCGATCGGTTACACGCCCGAGGCGCAGCCGCTGCTCGACAAGGCGGGAGTCAAGCCCGACGACGGCGTGGTCGCGCTCGACGCCTCGTCCGAGGATGGGGGCTTCACCGCCGCCGCCGCCAAGCGCTACTGGGATCGCGAGCCGAAGCTGCGCATGCTGCCGTAGGGCAAAAATACCCCCTCCCTTCAAGGGAGGGGAAGGGGTGGGTCAGCGACGAGCGGGGCTCGATGCCCCGATCGTGGCTCTCTGCGCGACGCTTATGGTCTTTTCGGCGCGTAGACGCGCGCACCCACCCCAACCCCTCCCTTCAAGGGAGGGGTGTAGATCATCCCGGCGTCAGTGCGGCGTCGCGCAGCCCCCGCCATACGCGCAGCGCCTGCACCGTCTCGCGCACGTCGTGGACCCGCAGCAATTGCACGCCCTGCGTCGCGCCGAGCAGCGCCAGCGCGACCGATCCGCCCAGCCGCTGCTCGACCGGCGCCTCGCCCGACAGTGCGCCCACGAGCCGCTTGCGGCTCGCGCCGATGCAGTGGCGGACGATCGAGGAGGCCTTGCGGCTCGCGCCCAGCAGCAGCGGGCAGCCAAGCCCGTGGAACAGCGCGAGCCCGTTGAGGATCGCGAGATTGTGGCGCAGCGCCTTGCCGAAGCCGATGCCCGGATCGACGATGATCCGCTCGCGCGCGACCCCCAATCCCTCGATCGCCGCGATCCGCGCCTCGAGCCAGTCATACACCTCGAGCAACACGTCGCCGTAGCGCGGATCGGCCTGCATCGTCTCGGGCGTGCCCTGGTGATGCATCAGCACCACGGGACATTTGGCGCGCGCGACCACCTCGGCCGAACGCGGATCGAACGTCAGCGCCGACACGTCGTTGACCAGCCGCGCCCCCGCCGCGAGCGCCG
>CAXSHP010000187.1:0-530 GCA_964236935.1 uncultured Sphingomonadaceae bacterium | reverse complement strand
TGCGCGTGTCGATCGACAACGCAGTCCCGCCGGGCGCGAGCCGTTCGATCGTGGGGACGACGCGCGCGATCTCGTCGCCCTCCCACACCGCCGGCGCGCCCGGCCGCGTCGATTCCCCGCCGACATCGACGATCGCCGCGCCCTCCGCCGCCATCGTCACCGCCGCGGCCGCCGCTTGGTCGGGGTCACCGTACGCGCCGCCGTCGGAGAAACTGTCGGGCGTTACATTGAGAATGCCCATGATCTGCGGCTGATCGAGCCGCACCACGCGCCGTCAGCCGCGCGAGCGTCGTTCGGGCGGCTTCGGCAAGATCGGCGGGCAGTGCTTCGATCTCGGCCGCCAGCCGCTCGACCGGCACGAGATCGGCGCGGGTCCTCTTAGCCCCCTCGGCGACGATCAACTCGACCGCCGAGAACCAAGTCAGCCCTCCCGCCAGCCGCAGCACCCGCCCGTCGAGACCGAACGGCGCATCGACGAACGCGGTCGGCCGCAGATAGAGCTTCATAATCCTCCCCGGTACGGGGAGGGG
>CAXSHP010000186.1:3785-5841 GCA_964236935.1 uncultured Sphingomonadaceae bacterium | reverse complement strand
GCTGCGCGGGCTGTTCGTCGACACCAGCCTCGAGAATTTCGCGCTGACGATGAACGTCTCGGCCTACAGCTTCGTCGCGGTGACGCGGCGTGCGCGGGCGATGATGCCGGACGGCGGATCGATCCTCACTTTGACCTATTACGGCGCGGAGAAGGTGATCCCGCACTACAATGTGATGGGCGTGGCCAAGGCGGCGCTTGAGGCGAGCGTCAGATATCTGGCGATGGACCTGGGGCCCGAGAACATCCGCGTCAACGCGATCTCGGCCGGCCCGATCAAGACGCTGGCTGCGTCGGGCATCGGCGATTTCCGCTACATCCTGAAATGGAACGAGCTCAACAGCCCGTTGCGCCGCAATGTCACGATCGAGGACGTCGGCGGGGCGGGCGTCTATCTGCTGTCCGATCTGGCGAGCGGCGTGACGGGCGAGATCCACCACGTCGACGGCGGCTACAACGTCATCGGCATGAAAGCCGAGGACGCGCCGGACGTGGCTTTGGCGTAGAACCCCTTTCCCTGCAGGGGAGAGGGAGGGGCCCGCCGCGTAGCGGTGGGAGGGTGAGGGCAAGGAATGCGGAGACCGCCAGGCTGGCAGCCCCTCAAGCGCGCTCAAGATATGCGGCGAAACTCCACCGACGCCGAGAAACTCCTCTGGCGCCACCTCCGTAATCGCCAGGTGGATGGCTTCAAGTTTAGGCGGCAGGTGTGGCTCGATAGCTTCGTCGCCGATTTCTATTGTGCAGAGGCGAAGCTGGTGGTCGAGGCCGACGGCGGGCAGCATGATGAAGGTCATGACGCCGACACCAGGCGGTCCGCCATCCTTCGGGAAAAGGGATTTCGCATCGTGCGCTTTTGGAACAACGACGTGACGGAAAATATCGAGGGGGCGATCGAGATGGTCCGGTCGGCTTTGGGCGAACTGCCCTCACCCTCCCGAGGGGAGAGGGGCTTATGAGCTTCAACACCTTCGGCCACGTCTTCCGCTTTACCACCTGGGGTGAATCGCACGGGCCTGCGCTCGGTGCGGTGGTCGATGGCTGCCCGCCCGGATTGAGCCTCACCGAAAGCGACATCCAGCCGTTCCTCGACAAGCGCCGCCCCGGCACCTCGCGCTTCACCACGCAGCGGCAGGAGCCCGACCGGGTCCGCATCCTCTCGGGCACGTTCGAGGGGCGCACGACCGGTACGCCGATCAGCCTGACGATCGACAATGTCGACCAGCGTTCGAAGGATTATGGCGAGGTCGCCAAGGCCTATCGGCCGGGCCACGCCGATTATGCCTATGACGCCAAATACGGCCTGCGCGACCATCGCGGCGGCGGGCGCTCGTCGGCGCGCGAGACGGCGGCGCGGGTCGCGGCGGGAGCGGTGGCGCGGCTGGTCATCCCCGAAGTGCGCATCCGCGGCTATGTCGTCGAGATCGGCGGCGACGCGATCGATCGCGCGGCGTTCGACGCTGCGGCAATCGACGCCAATCCGTTCTTCTGCCCCGATCCCGCCGCTGCCTCGCGCTGGGAGGCAATGGTCGACGGCGCGCGCAAGGCGGGCTCTTCGCTCGGCGCGGTGGTCGAATGCGTGGCCGAGGGGGTGCCGGCGGGGTGGGGGGCACCGCTCTACGCCAAACTCGATGCAGAGCTTGCCGCCGCGTGCATGTCGATCAACGCGGTGAAGGGCGTCGAGATCGGCGACGGCTTCGCCGCCGCGCGGCTGCGCGGCGAGGACAATGCCGATGCGATGCGTCCCGGCGCGGACGGCAGGCCCGTGTTTCTCGCCAACCATGCGGGCGGCGTCGCGGGCGGCATCTCGACCGGGCAGCCGCTGATCGTACGCGTCGCGCTCAAGCCGACCTCGTCGATCCTGACCCCGGTCGCGACGATCGATCGTGCCGGCGCCGCCGCGGAGATCGCCACCACGGGCCGCCACGATCCGTGCGTCGGGATTCGCGCGGCACCGGTGGTCGAGGCGATGGTCGCGCTGGTGCTCGCGGATCAGAAATTGCTCCATCGCGCGCAGTGCGGCTGACATCGCGACGAGCCGTCGCGCGCGAACGGCGAGT
>CAXSHP010000186.1:0-3775 GCA_964236935.1 uncultured Sphingomonadaceae bacterium | reverse complement strand
GCGGCGATGGCCGCACCTTTTTCCCGTCGAGGGCGTTGGTCGGCCTCTACAGGAGAAGATCATCATGCAGATTCTGAAGATCACCGCCGCTAGCGCGCTCATGCTATCGGCATTCGCCGCTCATGCCCAGGTTGGCGGAGCAGTCGGAGGGACCGTGGGTGGGACGGCAGGAACGGCCACCAGCACGACCGGTACGTCTGTCGGCGGAACCGTCGGCGGCGCGACCGACACCACCACGACACCCGCGGATGCGCTTCCTTCGACCGACACGTCGGTCGGCAGCGCGACGGACGCCGGCGCCGCCGTCGGCAACACGACCGCGGGTACGGTCGATACGGGCGCGAATGCCGGCGTCGCGACCGACGGCGGCGACAACTCAGTGTCGACGTCCGCATCGGGCGGAGTCCACGCCAAGAAGCACCGCCGGAAATAAACGATCGGGGCCGGCGCCATGCCGGCCCCTTTGTTTCAGTCCGCGAACGGATCGCGAACCAGGATCGTGTCCTCGCGCTCGGGACTGGTCGAAACCAGGGCGACCGGACAGCGGATCAGCTCCTCCACCCGCCGGATATATTTGACCGCTGCCGCCGGCAGATCGGCCCAGCTGCGCGCGCCGGCGGTCGATTCGTTCCACCCGGCAATGGTCTCGTAGATCGGTTCGACCGCCGCCTGATCGCGGACGTGCGGCGGGAGATAGTCATATTCGCGGTCGCCGAGGCGATAACCGATGCAGATGCGTAGTTCGTCGAGCCCGTCGAGTACGTCGACCTTGGTCAGCGCGATCCCGGTGATGCCCGAGACCGCGACCGCCTGCCGCACCAGCACCGCGTCGAACCAGCCGCAGCGGCGCTTGCGCCCGGTGACCGTGCCGAATTCGTGGCCGCGCTCGCCGAGGCGCTGGCCGATCGCGTCGTCGAGCTCGGTCGGAAACGGCCCGGCGCCGACGCGCGTGGTATAGGCCTTGACGATGCCGAGGACGAAGCCGGCGGCCGATGGGCCGAGCCCCGAGCCGCCCGCCGCGGTCCCGGCGATCGTGTTCGACGAGGTGACGAACGGATAGGTGCCGTGGTCGACGTCGAGCAGCACGCCCTGCGCACCTTCGAACAGGATGCGGTCGCCGCGCCGGCGCGCCGCGTTGAGCGTGACCCACACGGGTTTGGCGTAAGGCAGCACGATGTCGGCGATCTCGCGCAGATCCGCCATCAGCTGCATGCGATCGACCGGCGGCTCGCCGAAGCCCGCGCGCAACGCATCGTGGTGCGCGCACAGGCGATCGAGCTGGGGCTCGAGATCGTCGAGATGGGCCAGGTCGCACACCCGGATCGCGCGGCGGCCGACTTTATCTTCATAGGCCGGGCCGATGCCGCGCCGCGTGGTGCCGATCTTGCCGCTGCCCGAGGCGTCCTCGCGCAGCCCGTCGAGATCGCGGTGGAACGGCAGGATCAGCGGGCAGGTCTCGGCGATGTGGAGAGTGTCGGGCGAGATCGCGACGCCCTGGCCGGCGAGCTTCGCGACCTCGGCCTTGAAGTGCCACGGATCGAGCACGACGCCGTTGCCGATCACCGACAAGGTGCCGCGGACGATGCCCGAGGGGAGCAGGCTTAGCTTGTAGGTCTGATCGCCGACGACGAGCGTGTGCCCGGCGTTGTGCCCGCCCTGGAAGCGCACGACGACGTCGGCCTTGCTCGCGAGCCAGTCGACGATCTTGCCCTTGCCCTCATCGCCCCACTGGGCGCCGATCACGGTGACGTTGGCCATGGACGACAGCAGCCTTTCAAAAATCCGTTATGTCGAGCCCCTCGACGTCGCCTGTGGCGTCGCTCGGGATAAACTACGTCGAGACAGGTTCCACGGTTGAACGTCCCTCGACTTCGCTCGGGACAGCGGATTGGCTGTTAAAGACGTTGGGCTTCACTTCCAACCAGTCGATGGGTGCAGCCGAGCGACGCCGGATCGTCGTTCTCCGACAGGCCGGCGATCGTCGCCTTGCCTTCGCCGCGCAGCCGCTCCCCGATCGCGGGGTCGCTTCCGAGCGGCAGGAACACCTTGTCGCGCCCGCCCGGCGCGACGCCTGCGTCGACCAGAGGATCGAGATAGAGCGAGAAGCCGACCGCCGGTTCCTCGCGCCCGTCGGGGTGGACGATGGTGTAGCTGCCGCCGCGGCCGACCTCGCCGGGAATGCCGGCAACGAACAGCGAGAAGCCGATCCAGCTCTGATATTCGAAGCCATGGCGCTCGGTCGGATCGAGCGTGACGCGCGCCCGCTGGCCGATCGCATCGGCGATCGCGCGGATCGCGGCGATGCGGCTGTCGAGCAGCTCGTGGCCGGGCAGGCGGGCGAGCGTCGCGAGCGCGGCGTCGACCTCGCCGGCGGCGGCGATCAGCGGCAGATAGGCGTCGGCGCGCAGCGCGGCGAGCGCGCCGGCGTCCTTGCCGTCGAGCTTGGCGGCGACCGCGGCGACATCGTCGACCGGCATCGGCCCGGCGGCGAGCAGGGTCACGAGATCGGGCAGAGTGAGATCGACCGCGAGCCCGCTCGCGCCGGCATGAGCGAGCGCGTCGAGCGCGACGCGGATCGTCTCGATCACCGCGACGACATGGTCGGTGCCGACGATCTCGGCGCCCGCCTGGCACATCTCGCGTTCGGGGCGCAGCTGCGTGCCGCGCACCTTGAGCACCTGGCCGGCGTAGCACAATCGCAGCGGGCGCGGGCGGTGGCCGAGGCGCGTGACCGCGATGCGGCCGACCTGCGCGGTGATGTCGGGGCGGAGCGCGAGCGTGCGCTGCGACACCGGATCGACGAAGCGCAGCAGATCGCTCGCGCGCGACGCCTTGAGCCGGCCGACGAGGCTCTCCTCGAACTCGGCGAGCGGCGGCTCGACCCGCGCGTAACCATTGAGCTCGGTCACCCACAGCACCGCCCCGCGCACCCGGCCGAGCGCCTCGGCCTCGGGCGGGAGCCGATCGCGCAGACCTTCGGGGAGGAGGGCGGTGGGGGTCAAAGCCCTCTCCCCTCCGGGGAGAGGGTTGGGAGAGGGGCGGTCGCGAGCGCGGCGGCAATAGCCCAGGCTATGCCATCCGGGTTTCCCTGTACTTCGGCGTTGGTGAAGCGGATCACGCGATAGCCTTGTCGTTCGAGGAAGGCGGTGCGGGCCGCGTCATAGCCGGTTTGGCCGCTATGTGTATCCCCGTCGATCTCGATCGCGAGTTTCCGCAGGCGTGCAGCGAAATCCACGATGTAGGGTCCGATGACGATCTGTCGCGAGAATTTAATCCCGGCGAAACGATGAGCGCGCAGGATGCTCCAGAGCGTTCGCTCCGCCGGCGAAGCGTTGGTCCGCATGGCGCGGGCGCGCGCTTTCAGTGTTTCGTCGGTCCTCGGCATGCCCCTCTCCCAACCCTCTCCCCGGAGGGGAGAGGGCTTTGCATCAGAAGCGCAGCGCCTTCACCGTCTTCACGCCCGGCAGGCGGCAGATCTCCCACAGCAACGGCTCCGGCACCGGCGAATCGACGGAGAGCAGCAGCACCGCCTCGCCGCCGGTGTCGCGGCGACCCAGGTGGAAGGTGCCGATGTTGACGCCCGCCTCGCCGAGGGTCGTGCCCAGCCGGCCGATGAAACCGGGCGCGTCCTCGTTGACGACATACAGCATGTGCCCGGCGAGATCGGCCTCGATCTTGATGCCGAACAGCTCGACGATGCGCGGCGCGGCATTGCCGAACAAGGTGCCCGCGACCGAACGCTCGCCCGCCTCCGTCTTGACCGAGACGCGCAGGA
>CAXSHP010000185.1:0-5884 GCA_964236935.1 uncultured Sphingomonadaceae bacterium | reverse complement strand
GAGGCAGGCGCCGACGAATATGTCATGAAGCCGTTCGACCGCGAGACTTTGCTGAGCAAGCTCAAGATCGTCGGCGTCGCCTGAAGGCGGTCCGGTGACTCCCGGCCGCGCCGCTTTCGATCGGATATCCGATCCGCGCACGGTCGCACCGCGCCAGATCCGGCTGATGATCGTCGACGATTCGATCGTCGTGCGTTCGATTTTCGCCCGCCTGCGCGATGCCCATCCCGAATTCAGCATCGTCGCGACCGCCGCCACCGCCGATCAGGCGCTCGAGCGCCTCGCGACGATTTCGGTCGACATCATCCTGCTCGACCTCGAGATGCCCGGCACCGACGGGCTGACCGCGCTGCCGACATTGCTCGAGCGCAGCCGCGGCGCCCGCGTGCTGATCGTCTCGGCCGCCGCCGCCGACGGCGCCAATGCCACGGTGCGCGCGCTCACCCTCGGCGCGGCGGATACGTTGCCCAAGCCGGTCGCCGGATCGTTCAATGCGCGTTTCTCCGAACGGCTGATCGAGAAGCTGCTGCGCATCGGCCGCTCGACGGCGGTCGCGATGGCCGACGAGGCGAAGCTCGCCCCGGCGCGGCCGAGCGAGGTCGCGGCGCGGCGCAAGACGGTGAGCGGGCCGCTCGACTGCATCGCGATCGGCGCGTCGACCGGGGGCGTCAACGCCTTGGCCGAGCTGTTCCGCGCGCTGCCGAAGCAATGCGATGCGCCGATCCTGATCACGCAGCATCTGCCGGTGGTGTTCATGCCGTTCTTCGCGGCGCAGCTCACCAGCATCGCGGGCCGGCCGGCGTCGATCGCGGTCGACGGTGCGCGGCTCCGGCCCGGCGAGTTGCTGCTCGCTCCGGGCGACGCCCATATCGGCCTGTTCCGCGGGCCCGACTTCGTGCGTATCCAACTCGCTCGCACGCCGTCGCCGTCGGGGTGCATGCCGTCGGTCGATCCGATGTTCGACGCGGTCGCCGATTGCTTCGGCCCCGCCGCGGTCGGCGTCGTGCTGAGCGGCATGGGGCGGGACGGCGTGCTCGGCGCCGCGCGGCTCGCCGCGGCCGGCGCCGAGATACTGGCGCAGGATATCGCCACCTCGGTGGTGTGGGGCATGCCGGGGGCGGTCGCCAAAGCCGGACTGGCCTCGAGCATCGCCGCCCCCGCGGAGATCGCGCTACGGCTCGGCCAGCGCAGCCTCACCGCGCGCATGGCCGGCACCCGCTGATGCTGATCAGCGACGGCGCCGTCTCCGCGCTGGCCCGGCTGTTCGAGTCGCGTACCGGCCAGCTGCTGGCGCTCGATCGCCGCTGGCGGATCGAGATGGCGCTCAAGCCGCTGATGCGCGATCGCGGCATGACCTCGCCCGACCAGTTCGTCGGGGCGCTGGCGAGCGGCCGGGATCCGACGCTGGTCGACACCACCGTCGATGCGCTGCTCAACAACGAGACCTTCTTCTTCCGCGACTTCGCCGCGTTCGATCTGTTCGCCGATCGCGCTGTGGCCCGCATCGAGCGATCGCACCAGCGCGACAAGAGAGTCCGCATCTGGTGCGCCGGCTGCGCCACCGGGCAGGAAGCCTATACCGTGGCGATGATCTTCGCCGAACAGCCCGAGCGCTGGCGCGAATGGCAGATCGACATCGTCGCCACCGACATCTCCGGCCACGCGATCGCGCGCGCCCGCGAGGGCCTCTACAGCCAGTTCGAGATCCAGCGCGGGCTGCCGGTGCGGCGCATGATCAACTGGTTTACGCCCGAGGGAGATTCGTGGCGGGTCAAGCCGCAGCTGATCGCCGCGGTCCGGTTCCAGCGCCACAATCTGATGGAGGCGCCGCCGAGCGGGCGGTTCGACGCGATCCTGTGCCGCAACGTCCTGCTGTATTTTGCGCAGAGCGTCCGCCGCGCGGTGTTCGGCCGCTTCGCCGGGGCGATCGCGCCCGACGGCGTGCTGATGCTCGGCGCAGGCGAGACGGTGATCGGCCAGACCGATGCGTTCGTGTCCGACTATGAGGCGCGCGGGCTCTACCGTCCGATCATCGGCGCGCCGGCGCCGCTCCAGCCGCCGCGGCCGAGCAGCTTCCCGCGGCATTGACCTCGCGCGGCGCCATCATAGACTGAGCGCGCCATGCCCCACGTGATCGAATGTCCGTCCCCCAATTTCGACGATCGCGCGCTGCCGGTGTCGATGCTCGTGCTGCATTATACCGGCATGGCCGACGCCGCCTCGGCGATCGCCCGGCTGAGCGATCCGGCCGCGAAGGTGTCGGCGCATTATGTCGTCGCGGAGGACGGGCAGGTGCTGGCGCTGGTCCCCGAGGAGAAGCGCGCGTGGCACGCGGGCAAATCGCGCTGGCGCACGATCACCGACGTCAATTCCGCCTCGATCGGGATCGAACTGGTCAATCCCGGCCACGAATTCGGCTATCGCCCGTTCCCCGAGCCGCAGATGGCGGCGCTCGCGCCGCTCGTCGCGGAGATCGTGCGGACCTATGGCATCGCGCCGGCCGACGTGGTCGGTCACTCGGACATCGCGCCGGCCCGCAAGCAGGATCCGGGCGAGCTGTTCGACTGGGAGCTGCTCGCCCGGCTGGGGCTCGCGCTCGAGCGGCCGCAGCGGAATCTGGCCGATCCGCACTGGACCGACGGCGGCTTCCTGCTCGCGCTCGAGCGCTTCGGCTACGACATCGCCGACGGGCGGGCGGCGACGATTGCGTTCCAGCGGCGCTTCCGTCCCGAAAATCTCGACGGGGTGATCGACGGCGAATGCCGCGCGATCCTGCTGCGGCTGCTCTTGGACCAGGAGCGCGAAGGCGCTACGGAGGCCTAGTGCCAGAGGGTCGGGCGGCCGCGGCTCCTTTCGGGGAGGCGAGGAAAGTCCGGGCTCCACGGAAATACGGTGCCGGTTAATGGCCGGCGGGGGCGACCCCAGGGAAAGTGCCACAGAAAACATACCGCCGTCGCCTCGGCGCGGTAAGGTCGAAATGGTGCGGCAAGAGCGCACCGCGCGCCGGGCAACCGGGGCGGCATGGCAAACCCCACCGGGAGCAAGACCGAATAGGGATGGCGCACAGGCCTGTTTCCGGCCTGCCGTCCGGGTTGGTCGCTGGAGGCGCGGGGCGACCCGCGTCCTAGAGGAATGGTCGCCCCTCCGGCGTTCGCGCCGGTGGACAGAACCCGGCTTACAGACCCTCTGGCACGCCTGGGTCGGACCGGCTAAAGGGGCCGATGCAACCGATCATCAGCATTTCCGGACTGCGCAAGACCTATCCGTCCGGATCGACCGCGCTCAAGCAGATCGATCTCGACATCCGCGCCGGCGAGATCTTCGCGCTGCTCGGCCCCAACGGGGCGGGCAAGACCACGCTGATCAACATCGTCTGCGGGCTGGTCAATCCGAGCGCGGGGACGGTGCTCGCCGACGGCCACGACATCGCGCGCGATTATCGCGCGGCGCGCGCCAAGATCGGGCTGGTGCCGCAGGAGCTGTCGACCGACGCGTTCGAGACCGTGATCGATACGGTCAAGTTCAGCCGCGGCCTGTTCGGCAAGCCGCGCCATCCCGCACATATCGAGAAGGTGCTGCGCGATCTCTCGCTGTGGGACAAGCGCGATGCCAAGATCCTGACGCTGTCGGGCGGGATGAAGCGCCGCGTGCTGATCGCCAAGGCGCTGGCGCACGAACCGCGCATCCTGTTCCTCGACGAGCCGACCGCCGGCGTCGACGTCGATCTGCGGCGCGACATGTGGAACATGGTGCGCGGACTGCGCGACGACGGCGTCACGATCATCCTCACCACCCATTATATCGAGGAGGCCGAGGAGATGGCCGACCGCATCGGCGTGATCAGCAAGGGCGAGCTGATCCTCGTCGAGGACAAAGCGGCGCTGATGAAGAAGCTCGGCAAGAAGCGCCTCACCGTCCATCTGCGCGCACCGCTCGAGCGCATTCCCGAAGGCCTGGCGGGCGAGGGGCTCGCCTTGTCCGGCGACGGCCTCGACCTGGTCTACAGCTTCGACGCGCAGGCGGACGAAACCGGCATCTCGCAGCTGCTCCGCCGGCTCGGCGAGCGCGGCATCGAATTCAAGGATCTCCAGACCGAGCAGAGCTCGCTGGAGGATATCTTCGTCAGCCTCGTGAGGGAACGGCCATGAACCTCCATGCCGTCCGGGCGATCTATCTGTTCGAACTCGCGCGCACCTGGCGCACGCTGATGCAGAGCATCGCCGCGCCGGTGATCTCGACCTCGCTCTATTTCGTCGTGTTCGGTTTGGCGATCGGCTCGCGCATGGTGGCGATCGACGGCGTCAGCTACGGCGCGTTCATCGTTCCCGGGTTGATCATGCTGTCGCTGCTGAACGAGAGCATCTCGAACGCCTCGTTCGGCATCTATCTGCCGAAATGGTCGGGGACGATCTACGAACTGCTGTCCGCGCCGGTCTCGGCGATGGAAGTGGTGATCGGCTATGTCGGCGCGGCGGCGACCAAGTCGATCGTCCTCGGGCTGGTGATCCTCGCCACCGCGCGGCTGTTCGTCGATTTCTCGATCGCGCATCCGCTGTGGATGCTCGCCTTTCTCGCGCTGACCTCGATCACGTTCAGCCTGTTCGGCTTCATCATCGGCATCTGGGCGACCGATTTCCAGAAGCTCCAGGTCGTGCCGCTGCTGATCATCACCCCGCTGGCCTTCCTCGGCGGCAGCTTCTATTCGATCAAGATGCTGCCGCCCGCGTGGCGGACGATCGCCTTGTTCAATCCGGTGGTCTATCTCATCAGCGGCTTTCGCTGGGCGTTCTACGGCATTTCCGACGTGAGGGTCGGGCTCAGCCTGCTGATGACCGTCGGCTTCATGACGCTCTGCCTCGCCGTCATCTGGCTGATCTTCCGGACCGGCTATCGTCTCCGCAGCTAGCGCCGCGCTGGCGCCGGGGCGGGCGCATCGCTACAGAGGCCGGCGATGGCGCGTTCCTCCCGATCCAACGACTGGGGCTTTCCCCGCTGGCGCGGCTACGGCAGCGAGCGCGGCGCGACCCAAATGCGGATGTGCGATCGGCACGGGTGCGACCAGCCCGGCAGCTGTCCGGCGCCCAAATCGCCCAACAGCCCGGAGCGCTGGTATTTCTGCCAGGAACACGCCGGCGAATATAATCGCCGGTGGGACTATTTCGAGGGATTGAGCGCCGAGGAGGCCGCGGCGCGCGAGGCCGGCGAGCGGCGCGACGCGTCGGGCTTCAAGGAGACGTCGCATTACGGCTGGGGCGGCCCCGGCGACGGCACCCGCTCGCGCGACGAGATGCGTGCGCTCGACCTGCTCGACGTCGAGCCCGATGCGGAGTTCGAGACGATCAAGGCCGCCTGGCGCCGGCTCGCGAAGGCCAACCACCCCGATGTCCGCCCCGGCGACGCCGCCGCCGCCGAGCGCTTCCGCGCGGTCCAGGCGGCATTCGACGTGCTGCGCAAGGCCGAGGAGCGCCGCGCGGCGGCGGCTTAGAGTCGGTTTCCGTCGGATCAAACTGATCGGTTCCCCGACGCAGCCCGGGGAACTATTCAGTCGGCATAGCGCTCCGCGGTCGCGCGGATCAGCGCGATCATGTTGGGGATGCCCTGGGTCCGGTTCGAGCTCAGCTGATTGCCGAGGTCGAACGGCGCGAGCGCGGCGGGGATGTCGGTCGCGGCGATCTCCGCGGGGGTGCGGTCCTGCACCGTCGCGAGCACCAGCGCGATGATCCCCTTGGTGATCGCCGCGTTTGAATCGGCGAGGAAATGCAGCGGCCCGTCGTCGCGGCGGGTGGGATAGACCCACACCGCCGCCGAGCAGCCGCGCACCAGCGTCGCGTCGGTCTTGAGCGCGTCGGGCATCGGCTCGAGCGCGCGACCCAGGTCGATCAGC
>CAXSHP010000184.1:0-5906 GCA_964236935.1 uncultured Sphingomonadaceae bacterium | reverse complement strand
CGGGGTCGGCGGCCAGATCGTCGCGTCCGATCGCCGTCATCAACCGCTTGAACAGCGCGTCGCCGTTGCCCGCGATCACGACATATTGACCGCACCGGCACGGATAGGTGCTCGACGGCGATATTCCCGGCAGGCTGGCGCCGCTGCGTTCGCGGATGAAGCCCTGCACGTCATATTCGGGGACGAGGCTTTCCATCGTCGCGAACACCGCCTCGTACAGCGCCACGTCGACATATTGACCGGTTCCGCCGTTCACCTTCAGATGATGGAGCGCGATCATCGCCCCTATCGTGGCGTAGAGCGAGGCCAGCGTGTCGCCGATGCTGATGCCGGCGCGTACCGGCGGCCGGTCGGGAAAGCCGGTCACATGGCGCAGCCCGCCCATCGCCTCCGCGATCGCGGCGAAACCGGGCAGGTCGCGACGCGGACCGGATTGGCCATAGCCCGAAATCCGCACCATGATAAGCCTGGGATTGATCGCCGAGAGGCTCTCCCATCCCAGGCCCCAGCGCTCGAGCGTGCCGGGGCGGAAATTCTCGATCACCAGATCGACCTGGCCGATCAGCGACAGGATCGAGGACTGGCCTTCGGCGGTGCCCAGATCGATCGCGACGGATTTCTTGTTCCGGCTCTGGACGTACCACCACAGCGAGGTGCCGTCCTGAAGGCGCCGCCACTTGCGCAGCGGATCGCCGGTGCCCGGGGGCTCCACCTTGATGACCTCCGCGCCGAACTGCGCGAATAACGCGCTGGCATAGGGTCCGGCGATCAACGATCCCAGTTCGAGCACGCGAATGCCGGCCAGCGGCAGCGGCGTGTCGCCGGTCACGTCTTCGGTCATTGGCCGTAGCGCCGCGCGGACGCCCTGTAGATGTTGTTCAGCTGCACCGCGGTCGAGCCGCCGATGATCGGCAGCAGCAGCGCATCGCGGACATAACGCTCGACGTCGAAGCCCTTCACATAGCCGTACGCGCCGCAGATCGTCATCGCCTCGAGCGCGACCGTTTTAGCGACTTCGGTCGCGTGCATCTTGGCCATCGATGTTTCCATGCCGCAGGGCTCGTGCGCGTCGGCGATCCGCGCGGCGTCGTAGAGAATCAGGCGCGCGGTGTGGACCTTGGTCGCCATGTCGGCCAGCTTGTGCTGGATCGACTGATAATGTGCGATCGGCTTGCCGAACTGCTGGCGCTGATGCGCATAGTCCCATGCGTCGTCGAGCGCGGCCTGCGCGATGCCGACGCCGATCGCGGCGACCTCCAGCTTCTCCACGTCCAGACCGGCGCCCGTGAGCATCGCCCAGCCGGCGTTCCAGCCCGCCTCCCCGCCGACCAGATGCTCGACCGGGATCGAGACGTCGTCGAACGTCACGTCGGTGGTCGCGGCCCCTTTCATGCCGAGCGCGTCGATCGCCTCGATCGTGACGCCCGGCGCGTCGGGCGGGATGAGCACGAAGGAGAGATTGCGATATCGCGCGTCGCGGTCGCCGGTCCGCACCAGCGTGTAGATATAGTCCGATATCGCGGCGCCGGAGCAGAACCGCTTCGCGCCGTTGACGATCAGCCGATCGGCGCCGGTTTCATCCTTGGCGCGCACCGCCGTCGTCCGCACGCTCGCCAGGTCCGCGCCGATGTCGGGTTCGGTCCAGCCATAAGCGAACAGCATCTCGCCCGCCGCGATGCGGGGCAGCAAGTCGGCCTGCTGCGCTTCGCTGCCGCATTCGACGATGTTCATGCCGGCATAGCAGGCGGCCATGATATACGGCACCGATATTGCGAGGCTGCGCTTCGACAGCTCCTCCACCACCACCATCGTCGCGACGATGTCGCGGCCGACTCCGCCATATTCCTCCGGCGCGGTCAGGCCCATCACGCCAAGCTCCGCCAGCTTGGCGAAGACGTCGCGCGGAAAATGATTGGCCTTGTCCCACTCCACGGCGCTCGCGCGCGGCATTTCCGCCGCGACGAAGCGGCGCAGCGTATCACGCAATTGGACGATGTGCTCCGGCTCGTTGGTCAGCATGACGGTATCGCTCTCCCCGCCCCGGCCGACCGTGTCGCGTCAAGCTGGACGAGTCTTTAAACTAACGCCGTTTGCTTATACGTCAATCGCCTTGATCCGCGCGATCATAGCTTTTCCGCGTTCCATCGATGAATGCCGAACGCCCCGCGCTCGCCTGCCCCATCATGTTGAGCTCGTAGGTGTAGCTGAGTTCGGCACGAAAGGCCGCCTCGAGATCGGCCGCCCGGCTGCTGTGCCGGAGCGACCGCTTGAGCCTGCGCATCGACTGCGGATCCTTGGCGGCGATCGTGGCGGCCAGAGCATGCGCCGTCTCGACCAGCCGTTCCGCCGGGACGATAGCGTGGACCGAGCCGTAGCGGTGAAGCTCCTCGGCAGTGACGGGTTCCGCGGTCATCATCGCCGAGCGGACACGCTTGTCGGTCATCAGGCGCAGCGCCATCACGCCGCCCGCGGTCGCGCCGTTGTCGATTTCGGCGAGCACGAAGCGGGCATCCTCGGCGGCAAGGAGGATGTCCGCGCAGCCCGCGAGCAGGACGCCGACGCCGACGCAATAGCCCTGCACCGCGCAGATGACGGGCACCGGACAATCGACGATCGCCAGGCTAGCCGCGAGCGATCCGCGCGCCTGACCCAGGATGCCGCCGAATTCCGGCAGCGCCTCGGCCTCCTTCACATCGCCGCCGCCACAGAATCCGCGCCCTTCGGCGCGCACGACCACGACATGCGTGTCGGACGCCGCGCCCGCGCGCGAGACCCGTGCCGCGAGCTCCTCGAGCAGCCCGATGCTGAAGGCGTTGACCGGGGGACGCTCGATGACGAGCTCGACGATGCCGCCGACAGGGGCATGTTCGGTGATCGGTCTATCGTCGTTAGGCACTCCTGACCTCCTGACCCTGAGCTCTCCGGCCCTGCTTGCGACCCCGCCGAGCGCTTCGTCAAGGCTCTTGCGAAACATAAAACACTCGGTGTATGGATAAAGAAACGGGAGATGGGCCTTGAAGCTGAACCTCATGTCGCTTGGCGACATCGTCGCGGACCCGATCACGGGCCAGCAGATGTCCGCGCAGGAGCGCTATCGGGTGCTGATCGACGCGGCGGTCATTGCGGATCAGGCCGGCTTCAACGGCATCAACATCGGTGAACATCACGGCATCGCTTACACCTTCTCGACACCCCCGGTCCTGCTCGCGGCGATCGCCGAGCGCACGACCAGGCTGCGCCTCGGCACAGCGGTCGCCCTCGCCGCCAATCTCGACACGCTGCGCCTGGCCGAGGATTATGCGGCGGTCGACGTGATCTCGAACGGCCGCGTCGAGATCGTCGCCGGACGCGGCAATTTCTTTGAAAGCACCTATACCCTGTTCGGGCAGTCGCCCGAGGACTCCCCGGCGCGCTTTGCCGAGGCGATGGAGTTGCTGTGCACGCTCTGGCCGGGGGACCCCGTTCATTGGACCGGCAGGTTCCGCCCGCCGATCAACGGCGAGAGCCTGCAGCCCGTCCCAGTCCAGAACGACCGGCGCCCCTTCTGGGTGGGCGGAGGCAGCTCGCGCGATACCGCCGAGCTGGCGGGGCGGCTCGGCCTCAAGCTGATGCTGCCAAGCGCGTTCGGGCGCCCCGACAAGTTCGTCGATGTCGCCAACATCTATCGCGACGCCTATGTCGCCGCCGGCAATCCGGGGGCGCCGGAGGTCGGCGCCTGCTGGCATGGCTGGGTCGATCGCGACGGCGAGGCGGCGCGCAACAGATTCGAACCGCGCTACCGGGCCTATCACCAGTTCACGCAGAAATTGATCAAGCGCGTCAATCCCAATCCGCCGCCCTATCTCTCGGCGCCGTTCGATTACGACTTCCTGCGGCTGCAAGGGCCGGCGATCGTGGGCAGCCCGGCTGAGTTCGTCGACCGGCTGCGGACGCTGTCCGACATGCTCGGCGCCGATGTGAATTTGGTGAAGATGGACATGGGCGGGGTGCCGCGCGAGGAGTATCTCGATATGATCCGACTGGTCGGCGAAGACGTCGTGCCGCATCTGGGTCTGCGCGAATACGCGTGATCCGGTTCGTCCGGGTCCGGAAAAGACCGTCACGGCATCCGGCGCGGGCGTCGACAGCGAGAGAGGAGGCGGTTGAAATGAGCATCGTCGGCGTCGCGCCTTCCTGCCCGGCAAGCCGCCAGCGCGCCGGCCTGCCATGAATCGGCCGGCATTTGGAAAGCCGCTCGCGGGCGTCCGCATACTCGATTTCAGCGCCTTGGGGCCGGGTCCGTTCGCCTCGATGATGCTGGCGGATTTCGGCGCCGAGGTCCTGTCGTTGCGGCGCCCCGGCGGGCTCGCGACGGACCCGTCGCTTGGCCTGGCGCGTGGCAAGGACGTGCTGCAGATCGATCTCTCGGGCGAGCACGGGCGCGTGCTGGCCGCCACGTTGGCGCGCAACGTCGATGTGTTGCTCGAAGGCTTCCGCCCGGGCGTGATGGAACGGCTCGGGCTTGGGCCGGAGCCGCTGACGGCCGCCAACCCGCGGCTTATCTACGCCCGGCTGACCGGCTGGGGCCAGGACGGCGCCTATGCGCAGCACGCCGGGCATGACATCAATTATCTCGCGATTTCGGGTGCACTCGGCGTGTGCGGCCTGGAGCATCCCATCGCGCCCCCCGCGCTGCTCGGCGATCTGGCGAACGGTTCGTATCTCGCCGTGACAGGGATCGTCATGGCGCTGTTGCAGCGCGCGACGACCGGCACGGGGCAGGTCGTCGACATCGCGATCGCGGATGGCGCCGCCTACATGTTGTCGGCCATGTTTGCCGAGCGCAAACTCGGCTTCTGGTCCGGCAGGCTTGCGGACCATATCCTGTCAGGCAACGCGCCATTCTACCGCACCTATCGCTGCGCCGACGGCGGCTGGTTCGCGGTCGGCGCGATCGAGACGAAGTTTTACGATGCGATGCTCGACGTGCTCGGCTTCGCCGATGTTTCGCGGCGGATCGAGGATCAGATGGATCGCGTCAGCTGGCCCGCCTTGCGCTCTCGTCTCGCCGCGCGCTTCCTCGAACGGTCGCGCGCCGACTGGACCGAGGCATTCGCCGGGCGCGATGCCTGCGCGACCCCGGTGCTCGCCTTTGACGAACTGACGGATGACCCGCATCTCGCCAGCCGCGGCACCGTCACCTCAAGCCGAACCGGATTGGCTGCCGCGCCGGCGCCACGGTTTGGCGGCAAGGCCGGGGAGGTCGATGCCGATGTCGAAGGACAGCGGCGCCCGGCCGGTGACATCCTGCGCGATTTCGGCGTCGCCGACGAGTCGATCGCCGCCGCGCTGGCGATGGGCATCGTCGGTGCGCCCTCGTGACCGGCCGCAAGCTCAAATCCGATCTTTGCGTGGCCTTCCCGGCCACAGGAGGAACATCATGACAGTCGCCGACGCCTTTTCCTCCCCCGACGTCCTTGCCGCGCCGTTCGATTTCTTCAGGAGCCTGCGCGACGAGGCGCCCGTGTTCTTTTCCGACGCACTCCAGGCCTATGTGGTCACCCGGCAGGCCGACGTTCAGCATGTGCTGCAGAATCCGAAGATATTCACTAGCTTTCCCGTTGGCGCATCGCGATCGACGATGGCAGCCTTCTCCGCGGACTACCGCTATATCTACGAGGATAAGGGCACCTATCCCCCCCTGCCGACACTCGTCGTCACCGACGGCGACGTCCACCAGCGCTACCGGGGCACGGTGGACAAGGCGTTCTCCGTATCGGCGGTTCGCGCTATGGAAGGCGACATCGTCGATCTGGTCGATAGGCTGCTCGACGAGATCGTTCCGGCCGGCCGGGCGGACTTCTACCGCCAGTTCTGTCTCCGCCTGCCGTCGATCGTGATGTGCGACGTCATCGGCCTGCCGCGCG
>CAXSHP010000183.1:1219-5932 GCA_964236935.1 uncultured Sphingomonadaceae bacterium | reverse complement strand
GTTCGCCGACGGCGGCGAATTCGGCCTCGGCGCCGAGATCGGCATCTCGACCGGCCGGCTCCACGCACGCGGGCCGGTCGCGCTCGAAGGGCTGACGACATATAAATGGATCGTCACGGGAACGGGTCAGACGCGTTCTTGAAGCGAATGTATACAAGTGCTACAAACCAGCACATGAAGCGCACGGCCGTGATCACGACCCGTCTCGATGAGGAGGTGCTTGCAGGCCTCGATCGGCTTGGCGAGCATTACGATCGGTCGAGGGCGTGGCTCGTCGCCAAGGCGGTCGCACGCTACGTTCGGGAAGAGAGCGAATTCTTCGCATTCGTCCAGGACGGGGAGGATGCGATCGATCGCGGAGACTATCTGACGCAAGCGCAGATGGAAGCGTGGGCCAAGTCGCTCGGACGAGCCGCCTACGTAGCATGAAGCCGATCATCTGGTCGACCCTGACCCGATCCGACTTCCTTGATATCGACGCTTATTATCGCGAACGCGATCCGGGCTATGCGCAGCGCGCGATTGAAGGTGCGATTGCGGCGGGCGAGTTCCTCCGGCGGCATCCGGAGGCGGGAGAAGCGATCGAGGACAGTCGCCTGCGGCAATGGCGGGTGGCTGATACGCTTTATGTTTTGCTCTACCGCGTCACGCCCGACGCGATCCGCGTTTCCCGCGTGGTCCATGCCGCGCGCCATTGGCGGCGGTTCCTGTGAAGCGCGTCGGCCTGCTCGGCGGATCGTTCAATCCCGCGCACGCGGGCCATCGCCGGATCAGCCTCGCCGCGATCGACGCGCTCGGGCTCGACGAAGTGTGGTGGCTGGTCTCGCCGGGCAATCCGCTCAAGCCCGCGCGCGGCATGGCGCCGCTCGCCGCACGGCTCGCTTCCGCGCGACGCATCGCCCGCCGCGCGCCGATCCGCGCGACCGCGATCGAGGCGAAGCTCGGCACGCGCTACACCGTCGATACGCTGCGCCGGCTGATCGCGCTTCATCCGCGCACGCGCTTCGTGTGGCTGATGGGGGCGGACAATCTCGCGCAGTTCGACCAGTGGCAGGACTGGCGCGCGATCGCCCGCATGATCGCCATTGCCGCGATCGCCCGGCCCGGATATGATCGCCACGCCCGAGCCGCCGGGGCGATGGGCTGGCTTCGCCGTTTCGTCCATCCGGCGGGCCGGGCGCGCCGATGGACGCAGTGGAGCAAGCCCGCGATCGTGCTGTTGCGTTTCCGCCCCGATCCGACCTCCGCGACTGTCTTTCGCGCACGCCATCCCGATTGGCACATCCAACCATCCCCAAGCTAGGAGCCGTCTTGCCCGCCTCTTCCGTCGCACCCGCTCTCCCCACGGCCGATGACAAGGTCGACGCGCTCTACCGCCTCGTGCTCGAGTCGCTCGACGACGACCAGGCGGTCGATACGGTCAGCATCTCGCTCGCCGGCAAGAGCAGCATCGCCGATCACATGGTCATCGCCAGCGGCCGCTCGACCCGCCAGGTCGCGTCGATGGCGAACAAACTCGTCGAGAAGATCAAGGCGGAGACCGGCCGGCGCGCGCGGATCGAGGGACTGCCGACCGCCGATTGGGTGCTGATCGACGCCGGCGACGTGATCGTCCATCTGTTCCGCCCCGAGGTGCGCAGCTTCTACAATCTCGAGCGGATGTGGGCGTTCGGCGAGGCTCCTCCGGCGGAAGCGCCGGCCGCCGGTTCCGCCTGACCAGCGCTTGCTGTTGCACATCGTCGCGCGCGGCAAGATCGGCCGCGGCCCCGAGGCCGAGCTGGTCGAGCGCTATCTCAAGCGGATCGCCTGGCCGACGCGGGTCACCGAGCTGCCCGAGCGCGGCGGCCGCATTCCTTCGCCTGACGCCGACACCGCGGTCGTCGCGCTCGACGAGCAGGGCGCGCAGCTCGGCTCGAAGGCGTTCGCCGAGACGCTCGGCCGCTGGCGCGACGACGGCCGGCGCGAGACGCGCTTCCTGATCGGCGCGGCCGACGGGCTCGCGGCGGACGCGCGCGACGGCGCGGCGCTGGTGCTCGGCTTCGGCGCGGCGACCTGGCCGCATTTGCTCGTCCGCGCGATGCTCGCCGAGCAATTGTGGCGCGCGACGAGCATCCTCGCGAACCATCCCTATCACCGCGAGGGATGATGGAGCATCTTCATTCCTGCCGCTGTCCCGAGCGAAGTCGAGGGACGTTCGACGGCGGGAACGTGTCTCGACTTCGCTCGACACAGCGGGCCTTCTTTGTCATTTTTCTCACCACCCTCGCCACCGCCGCTTTCGCCCAGTCGATCGCCGAGGAAGCGCGCGCTTTGATCGAAGCAAAGCGCGCGGCGGCGGTCGCGTCGCAGCGTTCGAATCGGCTCGAAGCGCAGGCCGCGCATGCGATCGACCAGGCGACCCGCGCGCGTGCGCAGGCGGCGGCGGTCGCCGCGCGGGTCCAGGCGGCGGAGGCGGATATCGGCGCGGCCGAGGCGCGGATCCGCATCGTCGAGACGCTCCGTGCGCGGCAGCGCGCGCGCATCGCCGAGAAGCAGCAGCCGATCGTCCGCCTCACCGCCGCGTTGCAGACGATGGCGCGCCGCCCGCCGGTGCTGGCGCTGGTCCAGCCCGGATCGATCGTCGATCTCGTCCATGTCCGCGCTCTGCTCGGCGCGACCCTGCCGGTGATCGCGCGGCGGACCGCCGGGCTGCGCGCCGAGCTGCGCGAGGGCGCGGTCTTGCGGCGGCGGGCCGATCAGGCGGTCGCTTCGCTGCGTGCCGGGCAGGCACGGCTCGAGGTCCAGCGGGTCGCGCTCGCGCGGATCGAGGCGGTCCAGCGCCAGCGGTCGGCGCTGCTGTCCAATTCGGCGATGCTCGAGTCCGAACGTGCGCTGGCGCTCGGCGAACAGGCGCGCGACATCGTCGACCTGATGCAGGAGCTTGGCGCGCAGGCCGACGTCCGCTCGCGCCTCGCCACGCTGCCCGGCCCGCTGCTGCGTCCGCCGGTGCCGGGCCGGGCGCCGCTGCCGGGCCTTGCCGCGGCGGTCGCAGGGGAGGGTGCGCTGCCGCTTTATCGCCTGCCCGTGGTCGGCCGCGTCACCACCGGCCTGGGCGAGGTCGCCGATTCGGGTGTGCGCGCGCGCGGGCTCACTTTCGCGGCCCGTGCCGGCGCGCAGGTGGTCGCGCCGGGCGCGGGGCGGGTCGCTTATGCGGGGCCGTTCCGCACCTACGGCCAGATCGTGATCATCGATCACGGCGGCGGCTGGACCAGCCTCGTCGCCGGCATGGCCTCGGTCGACGTCGCGGTCGGCGCGGCGGTCGATCGCGGCAGCCCGATCGGCCGCGCCGGGGGCGTGCGTCCCGCGATCACGGTCGAGCTGCGCCACGGCGGCCGCCCGATCGACATCACGGCCGTGGTCGGCTCAGGCTAGAACTTGATGGCGCCTAGCCATTCCCGGTTAAGCTCCGCGAGGCTATTGTCGCCGCGGAAAAGGCTGTATCGGCCCGAAACGCCTCTGTCAGTTGCTCGAATTCGTGGAAAGATGGGATAGCATGGCCAAGCCTCTGTTGCGCGCGTTCGGCCTTGTCGCCGCGGTCGCTCTCGTTCCCGCGACCACCGCGGCGCTGTCCGCGGTCGACGTCGCGACCTCGCACCAGTTCGATCAGTTCATGAACGTGTACGAGAAGATCCACGAAGGCTATGTCGACAAGATCGACGACCAGAAATTGATCCGCGGCGCGATCGACGGCATGCTCGCCAGCCTCGATCCGCACAGCTCGTATCTCGACGTGCGCGACTATCAGAATCTCAAGACGCAGACCGACGGCGCCTATGGCGGGCTCGGGCTGACCGTCCAGCTCGAGGACGGCGCGGTCAAGGTCGTCACCGCCACCGAGGATACGCCGGCGTTCCGCGCGGGGATCAAATCGGGCGACTATATCACCCACCTCGACGGCACGCTGATCTACGGCGCCACCCTCGACGAATCGGTCGACAAGATGCGCGGCCGCCCCGGCACCGACGTGCGCCTGACGATCGTCCGCCCCGGCCGGCCCAAGCCGTTCGACGTGACGCTGCGGCGAGAGATCATCCAGCTCAAGCCGGTCAAATGGGAAGTCCGCAACCGCGTCGGCATCATCAACATCAACAGCTTCAGCAAGCAGACCGGCGACAGCGTGCGCGCCGCGCTGGTCGGGATGGACAAAGCACTCGGCGGGCCGCCGCTCGGCTATATCGTCGATCTGCGCTCGAACCCCGGCGGGCTGCTCGATCAGGCGATCGAGGTCAGCGACGCGTTCCTCGAGCGCGGCGAAGTCGTCTCGCAGCGCGGGCGCGAGCAGGGCGATATCGAGCGTTATTATGCGCGTCCCGGCGATTTCGCGCATGGCCTGCCGATCATCGTGCTGGTCGATGCGGGTTCCGCCTCGGCCGCCGAGATCGTCGCCGGCGCGCTGCAGGATCAGCATCGCGCGCTGGTGATGGGCGAGCGCAGTTTCGGCAAGGGCTCGGTCCAGACATTGTTCCCGCTCAACGACGATACTGCGGTGCGGCTGACCACGGCGCGCTATTACACGCCGTCGGGCCGTTCGGTGCAGGAGGGCGGGATCGCGCCCGACATCGTCGTGCCGCAGCTGAGCGATCCCGACTACAAGGATCGGCCGCTGCTGCGCGAGGCCGACCTGCGGCGCCACCTGATCAACGAGGCGAAGGTCGACGACAGCGTGCTCGAGGA
>CAXSHP010000183.1:0-1209 GCA_964236935.1 uncultured Sphingomonadaceae bacterium | reverse complement strand
CGCGACTTCGGACGAGCTCAAGAAGCAGGGCATCGACGATTTCCAGCTCGATTATGCGCTGCGCACGATCGCGCGGCTCGGCGCACCGGCGAAGGTCGCCGACGCGCGGTCGACGCGCAAGCATCGCGGCTGATGCAGCTGCGCCGCGGATGAACCACCTTGCTCGCGTGGGACTGCTGGCGCTGCTCGTCCCCGCCGCGCTCCTCGCCGGCGCGCTCGGCTCGCAGCATTTCGGCGGGCTCCATCCGTGCGAGATGTGTTACTGGCAACGCTGGCCCCATCTCGCCGCGATCCTGCTCGCGCTCGCCGCGCTCTCGCTCCGGCGGACCGACGCCGCGCGCTGGCTGACCGTCGCGGCGGCGCTGGCGATCATGCTCAGCGGCGCGATCGGCGTGTTCCATGCCGGGGTCGAATATCATTGGTGGGAAGGGCTGACGCGCTGCTCGACCACCGGGATCGGCGGGTCGCACGCCGATATCCTCGCCGAGATCATGGCGACCCCGCTGGTCCGCTGCGATCAGGCACAATGGACGATGTGGGGCGTTTCGCTCGCGGGGTGGAACGCCCTGTTCTCGCTCGGTTTCGGAGGATTGATCCTGTGGCTGCTGCGCAAACCCCGCTGACCGAAGCCGACACCGCGGCGATGCTGCGCGTCGACCAGGCGGGCGAATATGGCGCGACGCGGATCTACGCCGGCCAGCTCGCGGTGCTCGGCGATCACGTCCCCGTCGCGCGGACGATCGCGCGGATGGCCGCGCAGGAGGAGCGCCACCGCCGCCGCTTCGACGCGATGATCGGCGCGCGGCGCGTCCGCCCGACCTTGCTCCAGCCGCTGTGGAGCCGTGCGGGTTTCGCCCTCGGCGCGGTCACCGCATTGATCGGGCCGGAGGCGGCGCTCGCCTGCACCGCGGCGATCGAGACCGAGATCGACCGCCATTATGGCGCGCAGCTCGACGCGCTCGGCGATGCCGACCCAGAGCTTAGCGAAACGATCGCTGAGTTCCGCGCCGAGGAGGTCGAGCATCGCGACACCGCGCTCAGCGAAGGCGCCGAGGACGCGCCCGCCTATCCGCTGCTGACCGGCGCGATCCGCCTCGGTTGCCGCTTGGCGATCGGCCTGTCGCAGCGTCTCTAGGCTTGCAGGGAAGCTTTTGCCCGGTCATGCGTTGATTCGGACCCGTCACGAAGGACCAGCCGATGGATAGGATC
>CAXSHP010000182.1:0-5999 GCA_964236935.1 uncultured Sphingomonadaceae bacterium | reverse complement strand
TTAATCCGCCCCCATCCCGCAGACCGGCTCCCGGCGACGCTTTTGCGCGCCCGGGTGTTTTTCGTTTTGGGATCAGCGTCGAGATGGAATGCCGCTGCCCAGGCGTTCCGTGGAGCAGGAGAAAGCGAAAGTGGCACGTATTGCGGGCGTCAACATCCCGACCAACAAGCGCGTAGAGATCGCGCTGACCTACATCCACGGCATCGGCCGGACGAAGGCGAAGCAGCTCACCGAGAAGCTCGGGATTCCCGTCGAGCGGCGGGTGCAGGATCTGTCGGACCAGGAGGTCCTCCAGATTCGCGAGGCGATCGACGCGAGCCATACCGTCGAGGGCGATCTGCGCCGCGAGGTGTCGATGAACATCAAGCGGCTGATGGATCTCGCCTGCTATCGCGGGCTGCGCCATCGCAAGGGCCTGCCGGTCCGCGGCCAGCGCACGCACACCAATGCGCGCACCCGCAAGGGCAAGGCCAAGCCGATCGCCGGCAAGAAGAAGTAAGCCAGACGGAAATCGTCCGGGGGACGATTTCCGCGGCTTACTCCGCCGATGCGCGCAGCGCGGCGGCGTGCGCAACAAATGAGATTAGTCAGGAACGAACGAAATGGCACGCGAACCTCAGCGCATCAAGCGCCGCGAGCGGAAGAACATCACCTCCGGCGTCGCGCATGTGAACGCCAGCTTCAACAACACGATGATCACGATCACCGACGCGCAGGGCAATGCCATCGCCTGGTCGTCGGCCGGGATGATGGGCTTCAAGGGCAGTCGCAAGTCGACGCCTTATGCCGCCCAGGTCGCCGCGGAGGATGCCGGCAAGAAGGCCGCCGAACATGGCGTGCGCACGCTCGAGGTCGAGGTCAAGGGGCCCGGATCCGGCCGTGAATCGGCGCTGCGCGCGCTCCAGGCGGTCGGCTTCAACATCACCTCGATCCGCGACGTGACGCCGATCCCGCACAACGGCGTGCGCCCGTCGAAGCGCCGCCGCGTCTGATTTCGTTGCGCGGGGGCGTCGGCCCTCGCCGGTAGACTTTCCGGCCGGGGCGGACGCGCCCCCGCCATACCCCAAGGGGAACACCATGGCCGTCAACGCCAAGAACTGGCAGGAAATGAAGAAGCCCCACGGGCTCGAGAAAAAGATCGGGGGCGATTCCAAGCGCAAGGCGACGTTCGTGGCCGAGCCGCTCGAGCGCGGCTTCGGCCTGACGCTCGGCAACTCGCTGCGTCGCGTGCTGCTGTCATCGCTCCAGGGCGCGGCGGTGACCTCGATCAAGATCGAGAACGTGCTCCACGAATTCTCGTCGCTCGCCGGGGTGCGCGAGGACGTCACCGACATCGTCCTCAACGTCAAGCAGATCGCGCTCAGGATGCAGGGCGAGGGGCCGAAACGCCTCCAGCTGTCCGCGACCGGGCCGGCCGAAGTCACCGCGGGCGACATCGCCACCAGCGGCGACATCGAGGTGATGAACCCCGAGCTGGTGCTGTGCCACCTCGATGACGGCGCGACGCTCAACATGGAGCTGACCGCCGACATCGGGAAGGGCTACGTGCCCTCGCAGGACAACCGCCCGGTCGACGCGCCGATCGGCCTGATCCCGGTCGACGCGCTCTATTCGCCGGTCCGCCAAGTCGCCTACAAGGTCGAGAACACCCGCGTCGGGCAGGAGCTCGATTACGACAAATTGACGATCACCGTCGACACCGACGGCACGATCACGCCCGAGGACGCGCTCGCTTATTCGGCGCGCATCCTCCAGGATCAGCTCCAGCTGTTCGTCCACTTCGACGATGCGATGGCGCAGAGCTCGGCGCCGATCGGCATCGCGGTGCCGTCGATGGGCGCGGAGCCCGAGGGCGACACCAACCAGCTCAACCGTTACCTGCTCAAGAAGGTCGACGAGCTCGAGCTCAGCGTGCGTTCGGCCAATTGCCTCAAGAACGACAATATCATCTATATCGGCGATCTCGTCGGGAAGACCGAGGCGGAGATGCTGCGCACGCCGAACTTCGGGCGCAAGTCGCTCAACGAGATCAAGGAAGTCCTTGCTTCGATGGGACTGCGCCTGGGAATGGACATTCCCGGCTGGCCGCCGGAGAATATCGAGGAAATGGCCAAGAAGCTCGAACAGGAATTCTGAGGCAAGACTGTTCCCCGGCGAAGGCCGGGGCCCAGGCTTCTTCTTTCTGCTGGACCCCGGCCCTCGTCGGGGAACGAAGGGTGGGGCGCTCCCTCAAGCGCCTGGTCCGGGGTACCTGCAGGTTCCCATCAAAGTAATACTTTGATGGGTGCCCGGCACGGCCCCTGAACGAACGGAGTAAGACACATGCGTCATCGCGTCGCCGGCCGGAAGCTCCAGCGCACCTCGTCCCATCGCGCGGCCTTGTTCCGCAACATGGCCGCTGCGCTGGTCAAGCACGAGCAGATCACCACCTCGGTCGCCAAGGCCAAGGAGCTGCGCCCCTATGTCGAGAAACTGGTGACGCTCGCCAAGAAGGGCGGTCTCTCGAATCGCCGCCTCGCGCATGCGCGGATGATGGACGAGACCCAGCTCAAGAAATTGTTCGACGTGATCGCCCCGCGCTATGCCGAGCGCAACGGCGGCTACACCCGCGTGATCAAGGCCGGCATCCGCGCGTCGGATGCGTCGCCGATCGCGATCATCGAGTTCGTCGATCGCGACGTCTCCGCCAAGGGCCAGGATTCGGGGCCGGCGCAGAATGCCGACGAGTATGACGAGGCGGCCTGAAGCGCTTCGTGATCGATTAAACAGGGCCGTCCTGTCGGGGCGGCCCTTTTTTGTTTGCGGTCGTGCCGACCTGAGACGCTTTCCTCCGGACGCGGATTGCGTCATCCTCGAAAAATCAAATGAGGTCGGCTAGATGCGGGGTCATGTCTTTGTCGTTCTGCTCGTTTCGGCTGCTTTCGCGATGAGCCCGGCCCGTCCGGCTGACGCCGCTTCCCCGGTCTATCCGCACACGGAGCGCGATTCGGTCAGCGAGCAATTGTTCGGCGAGACGATCGCCGATCCCTATCGCTGGCTCGAGAACGACGTCCGCACCGACGACAAGGTGCACGCCTGGGTCGCCGCCGAAAACAAAGTCACCGAGACCTATCTCGCCGGCTTGCCCGGGCGCGACGCGATGCGGACGCGCCTCACCGCGTTGTGGAATTACGAGCGCTACGGCGTCCCGCTCAAGCGCGGCACCCGCTATTTCTACGTCAAGAACGACGGGTTGCAGAACCAGTCCCCGCTCTACGTCCGCGAGGGCGTCGACGGCGCGCCGCGGCTGCTGATCGATCCCAACGGCTGGTCGAGCGACGGCGCGACCGCGCTCGGCGAGTGGGAGCCGTCGCAGGACGGGCGCTTCATCGTCTATGCGGTCCAGGACGGCGGGACCGACTGGCGCACCCTGCGCGTGCTCGATGTCGCCAGCGGCGCGGTCGCTGCCGACGAGGTGCGCTGGGCGAAATACAGCGAGCTCGCCTGGGCGAAGAACGACGCCGGCTTCTTCTATTCGCGCTTCCCCGAGCCCAAGGCCGGCGAGGAATTCCAGTCGCTCAATCTCAATCACGCGGTCTGGTTCCACAAGCTCGGCACGCCGCAATCGGCCGATCGGCTGGTGTTCGCCACCCCCGACCGGCCCAAGCTGACCAACAGCGCGCAGATCACCGACGACGGCCGCTGGCTGCTGATCCGTTCGGCGGAGGGCACCGACGAACGGTTCGAGATCACGCTGATCGATCTGACCAAGCCGAAGATGGTGCCGCGCGTCCTCGTGCGCGGGCTCGAGCACAATTGGCAGCTCGCCGGATCGAAGGGCGACATCTTCTATTTCCTCACCAATCTCGATGCGCCGCGCCAGCGGATCGTGGCGATGGATGTGTCGTCGGCCTCGCGCGTGATCCGCGAGGTGGTGCCGCAGAGCGATGCCAAGCTTGACGGCGCATCGCTGGTCGGCGGGCGGCTGATCGGAACCTATCTGGTCGACGCGAAGAGCGAGGCGCGCCTGTTCGCCCTCGACGGCAAGCCCGCCGGCACGATTGCGCTGCCCGGAATCGGGACGATCGATGGGTTCGACGGCAAGGACGGCGATCCCGAGACCTTCTTCGCGTTCACCAGCTTCAACGTCCCGACCGCGATCTATCGCTATGACGTGGCGAGCGGTCGGCAGCAGCCGTTCGCCACGCCGCAGGTGGCGTTCGATCCGGCCGACTTCGTCGTCGAGCAGCGTTTCTACGCGTCGAAGGACGGGACGCGCATCCCGCTGTTCCTCGTCCATCGCAAAGGGCTCGATCTGTCGCGCGGCGCGCCGACGATGCTGTACGGTTATGGCGGGTTCAACATCGCGCTGACCCCGGCGTTCTCTCCGGCGAACCTCGCGTGGATGGAACTGGGCGGGGTCTATGCCCAGGCGTCGCTGCGCGGCGGGGGCGAATATGGCAGCGCGTGGCACGATGCCGGGCGGCTCGCACACAAGCAGAACGTGTTCGACGATTTCATCGCCGCCGCCGAATATCTGATCGCACAGGGGGTCACGACCAGGGACCAGCTCGCGATTCGCGGCGGATCGAACGGCGGGCTGCTCGTCGGCGCGGTGGTCAACCAGCGCCCCGAACTGTTCGCCGCCGCACTGCCCGCGGTCGGCGTGATGGACATGCTGCGCTTCAACCGCTTCACCGCCGGGCGCTATTGGGTCGACGATTATGGCGATCCGGCGAAGGAAGCCGATTTCAAGGTGCTGCGCGCTTACTCGCCTTATCACAACATCCGCGCGGGCGTGGCTTATCCGGCGATCCTGGTGACCACGGCGGATACGGATGACCGAGTCGTCCCGGGCCACAGCTTCAAATATGCCGCCGCGATCCAGGCGGCGGACCTCGGCCCCAAGCCGCGCCTGATCCGGATCGAGACGCGCGCCGGCCACGGCGCGGGCAAGCCGACCGACAAGATCATCGCCGAATATGCCGATCTGTGGGCATTCGCCGCGCGCTGGACCGGGTTGGCGCTCGATCCCCGCTAGGCGGGATCGACATAAGACTCCCTGCCTTCCAAGGAGGGGGATTTCGAGCCTGATGACTTCAGCTTGACTCGCTTCGTTCCCCCGCGGAGGCGGGGGTCCAGACCAGACCAAGACGGTTTGTTGGGGGCTGGACCCCCGCTTCGCGGGGGAACGATTCACGCTGTTATCCCGCTCGAGAAGCCTGGACCTTAAGCGCGGACGACGGCGCGTTCAGCCTCGTGACAGCCCGCCAGCGATAAAACCTGTCCAACGGCCCCTCATGGGCCCTGACAGGACAAATCTCGATGGCACCTCTTCGTAAGCTCGTCACCGCCGCGGCCGCCGCGGCGCTGCTCGCGACCAGCGCGACGCCGGCGTTCGCCCGCCCCTGGGGCTATGGCGGCGGCTATTATCAGGGCGGCGGCTATTACGGTGGCGGCTACGATCATGGCGGCGGTTCCGGCGGCGCGCTGGTCGGCGGGCTGATCGTCGGCGGCTTGCTCGGCGCGGTGGTCGCGTCGTCCAACAACGATCGCGGTTCGCGCGGGCGCGAGGAATATCGCGGCCCCGCGCCGCAGGATCGCGCGGCCGAAGCGTGCGCGGCGGCGGTCGAGGGCGAACGCGGCGGCCGCGTGTCGCAGATCACCGATGTCGGGGCGTTCGGCGACGGCTGGCGGGTCGAGGGCGTGATCGACAGCGGCGAGCGCGATGCGCGCGGCTATTTCCAGCCCGACAGCTTCAGCTGCTCGGTGCGCTACGGTCGGGTCGACGACGTCCGCTACGGCAGCGATTACGCGCGGCGCTGAGGCTCTGCACAACGGCGGATGAGTGGAACGCCGTGGACAGCGGCGGCCCGCGAACCTATCGGACCGCATGACCGTCCAGCCCCACGACTCCATCCTGATCGTCGATTTCGGCAGCCAGGTGACCCAGCTGATCGCGCGGCGCGTGCGCGAGGCGGGGGTCTATAGCGAGATCGCGCCGTTCAACGCCGCCGCGG
>CAXSHP010000181.1:0-6004 GCA_964236935.1 uncultured Sphingomonadaceae bacterium | reverse complement strand
TCGCGCCCGGCGCGGTGTACACCTGCCGGTAATATTCGAGCACATGGTCGCGCAGGTAATAGCCGCCGACGATCCCCTGTAGCGGCCCGGAGCCGTTGGTCGCGGCCTGCAGTTCCTGGCTGAATGCGGTGTCGTGCGTGTCTTGCGCTTGGTACGAGCTGGCGGCGAAGCCAGAGGTGATCCCGTTCACACCGTTGACATATACCACGCTGGACTGGTCGAGGTCCGCGCTGCGGTCGACCCGGAAGTGGTTCCAGCCGGTGATCGACTTCAGTGTCGCTGGGCCTACGTCGTAGCTGAGCTGGAGGGTCTCGTAATGTTCCTTCAGCCGCTCGAACGGCTGATAATCCCACGAGTTGGTGAACAGGTCGCTCGAAATCGGCACGCCAACGTTGACACCAGCGATCTTGACGCTGCCGTCCATCACCGTCGGATTGACCGCAACCGGCGAGCCTGTGAACGAACGCAGCCCGGTCGCCAGGTTGATGAGCGTGCCCTGAATGCGGCCGGCGAACGCACCGCCGCCATGCGCGTCGCGATCCCAGTAGGCTGCCTCGGCGAGCACCTTCAGCCCCGGCAGCGGCTCCGCTCTGAAGCTGCCGCGCACCGCCGTCTGGTCGTCGTCGTTCAGCCGAATCTTGGGATTGGTGACCGATCGCAGATAGCCGTCGCGCGAGCTGTGATATGCGGCGACGCGGATGCCGGCGGTGTCGCCCAGCGGAACGCTGACATAGCCGTCGATCTGGCGCAGGTCGTAATTGCCGATCTGGCCATTGATCCCCGCCTCGAATTCGCGGCTCGGCTCCTTAGTGATCACCGCGATGTTGCCGCCGAAGGTGTTGCGGCCGTAGAGAATGCCCTGCGGGCCACGCTGCACCTCGACGCGAGAGACGTCGAATAGCGGAAAGCTCTGCTGCGCGACGCGGCTTTGGTAGATGCCGTCGATGTAGAACCCGATCACCGGGTCGGACGCGGCGCTGACCAGCAGCGTGCGGACGCCGCGGATCGCGGGGAAGAAATCCGAGCCCTGCTTGCCGAAATTGAGTCCGGCCGATGAGAATTGCAGTCGGCTCATGTCGGTTACGTTAGCACGGTTCAGGTCCGCGGCGCTGAGCGCAGTGATCGCGAGCGGCACGTTGCTCAGCCGCTCTTCGCGACGCTGCGCGGTGACGATGATGTCGCCGCTAACCGCGTCGTTGGCGGCGTCAGGCGGCGTCGCCTGGTTGGCGGGCGGGGTCTGTTCCGCACTGCCTGCCGCCGGCGTCGCTTGCGCGTCCGCGCCTGACGTGGCGACCGCAGCCGCCGTCGCTTCGCCCGTGTCGCGGCCATAGGCGGCCGCAGGCATCGCCAGCGCGACCAACGCGACGACTGACGCATTCCCCAACAACATCGTCTTCATCGTTTTTTCCTCCCTGAGATTAGACGCGGTTCTACTTAGTCATGGTCGCCAGCCGGTGCCGCGCGATGCGGCGCCAGATCGCGAGTTCGTCGATCATCGTCCATTCGCGGGCGATCGTGCCCTCGACGAGTTCTGCGTGGGTGATCCCCATCACCATCATCGGCGCGCCGCTCGGCTCGCCAAATCGGCCGTGGCCGGCGTGCGTTCCGGTCAGCGTCCAGCGCGTCGCCACGCGCACCGAACGTTCCGGCTCGCGTACCGCGATCGAATGGTCGACCGCAAACCGGGCATCCGGAAAGCTCGCCAGATAAGAGGTCAGGAATGCCGCGAGCGCCGCGCGGCCGTAACCGTTTTCGCCGCCGGGCAGGTGGATGTTCACGCCCCGCGCATAGCGCCGGTCGAGAATTCCAAGGTTCCGCTCTTCCCAGATCGAGCGGTACGATTCGCGCACCATCGCCGCCGCGGGATCGTCCTGGAGCAGGCGGGTGTCGGGGCCGCGCCGTCCCTCGGAGAAGGCAAGATCCGGCGCCGGCAGGCCCGCGGCGAGGTCGGCGGCGGCGAGCGCCGCGCCGAGCGAGGCGGGATCGAGCCCCGCCTGGATCGCGGCGGCCGACTGGTCGACCACCAGCCACTCTTCGTAAATCTGGTTATCAAGGCAGGCGCAGTCGGCGATCGCGCGAAAATGCAGCCGGCGTCCGGTCGGTGGTCCCATCAGGCCGCCGCCGAGATGCGTTTGTACCATCATCGACCGGTGCGACGACAGGAACCCCGCCGTGTCGTCGCCCGACCAGATGATGTCCTCGGCGAAGATCTCGCGGTCGGGGAACTGGTGCATCTTCTCCAGCGTGCCGGCGATTACGTTGTCCACGCCGCCCGCGCCGCTGCCCATGCCGGTGTGCACGAGGCAATCCGCATGATAATAGGTGCCGATCGCGCCGACCTGACGCCCTTCCCAGATATCTTCGGTGATCCGCAGGATGTAATCGGGCAAGTCGCCAAAGCGTCGCTCGAAGCCGCGCATGCTCATGACCGCGTTTTGGCCGTCACACCGTGGCTGAGGGAGGGCAGGCATCAGCTGGCCACCGCCAGGGATTGCTCGAACACCGGCATGGCCGGTTCGTCGGTGCCCCGCACCACGAACACGACCGAGGCGACCGAGGCGGCGTTGCGGAACGAGTGAGCCAGACCTACCGGCACGCTGAACGTATCCCCAGCGCCCAGCACAAGCGCGCCGTGGTCCCAGGCCACCTCCACCGTGCCCTCCTGGACGAACAGCACCTCCGCCTCGGCGCGCGCATGCGCCGGGATGTAGGTGCCACTCTCAAGAGTAAGCTGGCGCAAGTTGAAGCCGTGCGGCCACCAGCCGGTGATCGGCCCCGGCTCGAAGCCGTCGGGAGTGGCCCGCGGAACGATGATGCCTGCCTCGACCACGCCTGCACCGCCGAGCGGCGAACGCGGGTTCGGCTTCGCTCCGCCATAGGGCACCACCGCTTCACGAATTCGGTCGAGCGGTGGCGTCTTCAGCCGGGCAAGCGTGTCGTTTCCGACCACCTCCTCCAGCTCGACCTCGCGTAGCACATGGTCGCCGCCGGCGGTGTCGATCAGCCGGCCGCCGCGCGCGAGCTTCAGCCCATGATCGGCCGCCGCCTCGAACACCGCCGGGGCCCAGGTCACATTGCCCGGATCGTCCTGGCCGAGGATGAAGAAGATATACCCCTTCCCTTCATCCAGCTTTTCGAAGCCGCGGAACATGTGGATGGGTACGGATGCGACGTCGCCGGGGCCGACCTCGATCGCACCATCCTCCCTGTTCGGGCCGAAGGTGAGGAGCCAGCGGCCGGAGTGAACCACGAACACCTCGGCCGTATCGTGGCTGTGCTGGGAATTGACGCAGCCGAACGGCTGGCGTGCTCCGCCGATATTAAATCCATGCTTTTCCGTGATGTGGACGTGCTGGTCGGGATTTTCCGACACGCCTGGCCCGATCACGGTGAAGTTCTCCTTCTCCGTAGATCCAGGGGTGCGCGTGTCGATGAAGGCGGTGCGGCAGGGCATCAGGTCGGCGTAGCGAACAAGCCGGGAGGCCATCGCATCTTGCGTCCAGATCGTCACCCCTAACCCCTTTACGCACTTATCGTTGCATACCTATTCATTGGTGCTATGATCGCTGCCTGTCAAGCGGAGAAATCGGCGTTGCGTGAGACCCCGATCACACCTGGAGCGGCAACGATGGCGGCGGGCCCTCCCATCGTGTCGCTTCTCGGACCTCTGTGCGATCCCTGACACCGCGCTGGCGCCGCTGCCGGAAGTTGGCCATCTTGTCCCGCTCGAAGATCCCGCAGCGGGCGCACACGGCTATGGCGGATTGGCTGGAACGGGCGATCGGGCGCGGAAGCGCGGCGGGACGACGAAAGGAGCTGACATGAGCAAGCAACAGCCGGAGATACGCGACGAGACCGTGCTGCAGGTCGAGCGCCACGACTTCACGCAATTGACGCCCACGGATCGGCCTCGTGCCCAGCCAATGCGCGGCTTCGATCCCGAGTATAGTGACATCGTCGACTATATCGTTCGCTGCACCCACCGCATTTGGGACGAGCGCGACGTCGGGTTGATCTACAGCCACTACACGCACAATTGCGTCGCCTATACGACGCTCGGCACGATGTACGATCGTGAGACGCACATCCGCGATACCATCCAGCGGCTGGTCGAATTTCCCGACCGGCGTGGCATGGCCATCCAGGTGGTCTGGCGCGGCAACGATGTCGACGGCTTTTACACCAGCCACATGACGCACGGTCAGGGGCGCCACATCCATTACGGCAGCTACGGCAAACCGACCGGTCGCACCTTCATTACGCGTACCGTCGCCGAGTGCATGATCCTGGAGAACAGGATCTATAAGGAATGGATCGTCCGGGACAATCTTGGGCCGGTGATCCAGCTCGGGCTCGACCCGCATGCCTACGCGCTCGAGATCGCCAGGCGAAAGTTCGAGGCGGGCGAGCCGGTGATGGAAGTGGTCGAGAACCGCCGCCTGCTCGGCCAGAACCCGCCGGAGACCGAGGCAGACGTCTCGATCGCGCACGACGAGGAAGAGGCACAACTGCTGCGCGACCTCCATCACATCTACAACAAGCGCATGTTCGGGCGCATCGCGCAGCTCTATGCACCAACGTGCCAGTGGCATGGACCGCTGATGCGCGAATATTACGGCCCGGCGGCCGTGCTCCAGCAGACCATGCGGCTGGTGGCACTGATCCCTGACGGCGCGTTTGTGCCGCAGCACATCTGCTCGGTGGCGAGCGAGGAGGGCGGGCGCAAGCATGCGGTCCGGTGGACGCTGGACGGCCATCATCTCGGCTATGGCGCGCTCGGCGCACCCACCGGGCATCGCCTGTTCGTGATGGGCGTGACCCACTTTCACATCGTCGACGGCAGGATCGTCGACGAGTGGGTGGTCTATGACGAGCTGTCGATGCTCGTGCAATTGAAGCTTGCGACGCTGCAGGCTGCGGCGTGAATCCGATGAGAGAAAGGACCGACATGGCAGTGTATCTGAAGCGCGGAGCAACCGCCGAGACGAAGGCGAGCGGGGATCGCCAGGTGCGCGATACGGTGGAGGGGATCCTTGCCGACATCGCGGCGCGCGGCGATACGGCAGTTCGCGAGCTGAGCGTTCGCTTCGACAAGTGGGACCGCGACGACTATCGGCTGAGCGCGGGGGAGATCCAGGACTGCCTGGACCAGCTGTCGCGTCAGGATCTGAAGGATATCGAGTTCGCGCAGACGCAGGTGCGCGGCTTCGCGCAGGTGCAGCGCGACAGTATGAAGGATGTCGAGGTCGAGACGCTGCCGGGGGTGGTGCTGGGGCATAGAAACTTGCCCCTCAATGCGGCTGGCTGCTACGTTCCGGGGGGCAAATACCCGCTGCTGGCGTCGGCGCACATGAGCGTGATCACGGCGAAGGTCGCCGGGGTACCGCGGGTGATCACCTGCGCGCCGCCGTTCAACGGCAAGCCGGCGCCGGCGATCGTCGCGGCGCAGGCGATGGCGGGGGCGGACGAGATCTACTGCCTGGGCGGGATCCAGGCGGTGGCGGCGATGGGGCTGGGCACGCGATCGATCGCGCCGGTCGACATTCTGGTTGGCCCGGGCAATGCGTTCGTGGCGGAGGCAAAGCGCCAGCTGTTCGGCCGCGTCGGCATCGACCTGTTCGCCGGGCCGACCGAAACGCTGGTGATCGCGGATGACGTAGGCGCGGACGGCGAACTGTGCGCGACCGACCTACTGGGGCAAGCCGAGCACGGGCCGGATTCGCCGGCGATCCTGCTGACCACGTCGGAGACGCTCGCGCGCGAGACGATGGCCGAGGTCGAGAGGTTGCTGACGATCCTGCCGACCGCCGATTATGCGCGTCGCGCGTGGGAGACATATGGCGAGGTGATCGTGGCTGAGGACGATGCGGAGATGGTGCGCATCGCCGACGAGATCGCGTCGGAACACGTCCAGGTGATGACGGCCGACCCCGACTATTTTCTGAAGAACATGACCAACTACGGCGCCCTGTTCCTGGGCCCGCGCACCAACGTCGCCTACGGC
>CAXSHP010000180.1:1543-6005 GCA_964236935.1 uncultured Sphingomonadaceae bacterium | reverse complement strand
CCGAAATCGCTGATCCAATTGTTGGGCGGGCCGCCGCCGGGCGCGGGATCGCGCCAGATGTACCAATCGCGTTTCGCACTGTCGCGCGACGCGCGGCTGTCGCGAAACCAGGGATGTCGATCCGAGCTGTGGTTCGGCACGAAATCGAGCAGCAGCTTGAGCCCGCGCGCGTGCGCGGCGGCGAGCAGGTCGTCGAAATCGGCGAGCGTGCCGAAGCGCGGATCGATCCCGCAATAATCGGCGACGTCATAGCCGAAATCGGCCATCGGCGACGGATAAAGCGGCGAGATCCAGATCGCGTCGATGCCGAGCCCGACGAGATAGTCGAGCCGTCGCGCGATCCCCTTCAGGTCGCCGATGCCGTCGCCGTCGCTGTCCTGGAACGAACGCGGATAGATCTGGTAGATCACCGCCGAGTGCCACCACGGTGCGGTCACGCGAAGCGGCTCTTCGGCAGAAAAGTGATGCGACAGGCGAGATCGGCCTCGCCGCTCGCAAGGATGTAATGATCCCCCGCGTCGGCGAGGCCGGTGGTGAACACGACCGGGGTCGGCAGGTACATCTGGTGCGCGATCGGGCGGGTCAGCGCGGGATCCGCCTCGAGCAGCGGCGCCTTATCCTCGAGACGGACGATGCGGGTCGGGTCGTCGAGGTCGAGCAGCGCCCAGAAGGTGCGATAGACGCCGACCGTCGCGCGCGTCTCGACGCCGTGATAGAGCATCAGCCAGCCCTGCTCGGTGCGGATCGGCTGGCTGCCGCCGCCGACCTTCATGCTCGAGGTCGAGCGCTTGCGCGCGCGCAGACCGGGCTGGTCGAGCGGCTTCCAATGGAGCGCGTCGGGCGAGCGGGCGAAGTTGATCGACGGGCCGCCGGCAAACGGGCTGCTCTCGGGATAAGCGAAATAGACCTCGCCGAGCGGCCGCGTCAGCGCCATGAAATATCCACCGACTTTGCCCTCGAACAGGATCATGTCCTTGTTCTGATGATCGAGCACGATGCCCTTGAGCTCGTAATTCAGCCCGTCGCGCGAGACGTGCAGCGTGGTGCTGTGGCGTTCGGCGCTGACCGAGCAGGTCGTCATGTACCACAGATCGTCGATCCGGCTGATCCGCGCATCCTCGACGCCATATTCCTGGTATGACGCGGCCGGCGCGATCGCGCGATCGTAATGGACCGCGACGATCTCGCGCCCGTCGGGGGTCAGCTCGACCGGCAGCAGCCACGACAGCGAGGTCAGCCCGAGCAGCCGATGCGCGCCGCCCCGCAGCGAAAATTGGCGCGGATCGGTCAGGTCGACGCCGTCGAGCATGTGGCGATCGAGCACATAGCCGTCGGGCGTCCAGCGGATCGCGCGGACGGCACCGCCCACGACCGGATCGCGCAGCGCCTCGGCGACGCGGACCATCAGCAGCAGATTGCCGCCCGGCAGCCGAGCGAGCCCCGGATTGAACGCGCCGAGCACATAGGTCGGTTCGGCAAGCGATCGGCGCAGCGGCGAACGGGCGAGGTCGACATCGTCGGGGCGAAAGATCAGGAAATCGGTCGAATCCGGCATCGCGGCTATCGTAGCGAAGCGTGACGCGCGGCCAAGCCGTGATATGGGCGGCGCCGAAACGAAGGAGTATCGGGTGACGGAGACCAATCTGCGGCTGGCGATCGTCGGGACGAGTCCGGTCAAGCTGTGGGGCATGACGTCGGCGGAGCGGATCGCCCGGATGGCGCGCGCCGAAGGCATGACGCTGGTCGAGGATGCCGGTGCCGCCGATCTCGTCGCGAACGCAGCGTTCGCCTTCGATCCCGCCTGGCTGCGTCACCTCGCCGGCCAGCCGGGCACGGTGCTGACCTGCGCGGGCCAGCCCGTCCTGGCGCATCTCGCGGCGCCCTCCCCCGCGATCGCGCAGGCGATGGACGATGGCGCCCTGCCCGGCCTGGCGATCATCTCCGCCGAGGGCAGCGGCCCGCTGCTCGATCCCAAGCTGCGCAAGCGCGAGCGGCCGTTCGTGCTGCCGCTGCGCGCCGACACCGTCGCCGCGGCCGAGCGCGCGAGCTATGTCGGCGCCTACAAGGGCGTGACCGACCTGCTGACCAAATATCTGTGGCCCGAATGGGCGTTCGCGCTGACGCGGATCGCGGCGCGGATCGGGCTGACCCCCAATATGGTGACGGGCATCGGACTGATCCTGTGCATTGCCGCCACTTATGCGTTCGCCGTCGGGCATTACTGGCCGGGGCTGGCGATGGGCCTGCTGTTCATGGTGCTCGATACGGTCGACGGCAAGCTCGCGCGCTGCACGATCACCTCGTCGTGGTGGGGCAATGTATTCGATCACGGGATCGACCTGATCCATCCGCCGTTCTGGTGGTGGGCCTGGGGCATGGGGCTCGCGGCCTACGGAACGCCGCTGCCGGCGCACACCATCCTGATCGCGTTCGTCGCGATCATGGTCGCTTATGTCGTTCAGCGGCTGATCGAGGGCGCGTTCATCGGTTCGTTCGGGATGCACATCCACGTCTGGCGGCCGATCGACTCGCGGTTCCGGCTGATCACGGCGCGCCGCAATCCCAACATGCTGATCCTGTTCGTAGCCCTGTGCCTCGGCCGGCCGGACACGGGGCTGATCGCGCTGGCGTGGTGGAGCGCGCTGTCCTGCCTGTTCCACCTCGTCCGGCTCGGTCTGGCCTACACGATGCGCGGACGTGGTGGGGCGATCGTCTCGTGGCTGGCGATGGACTAAAGCGCAAGCGCTACGCGGATCTCGCGCGCCGCACGCCGTGGCGCTTCGGCGCTGGTGTCACCGAGCGACGCGGTCGCGAACGATTCCTGCTCGACGACGAAGCGGGGATGATCGAGCGCGGCGCGCTCGAGCGCGGGCATGACTTCGCCGGGCTGCGCCACCACCTCGCCGCATTTCCAGAAATCGTGATCGTCGGTCGCGCGCCAGTCGAGCGCGGTGTTGTTGAGGAAGACGCAAGGCCGCGGCCGGGCGAGGAACTCGACCACCTGGCTCGATGTGTCGCCGAGATAGATATCCGCCAGCGCCGTGTAACTGCCGTCGACCAAGGCGGGACTGCCGAGATCGACGTGGACGTGATCGCGCCCCGCCGCCGCCGCGAGTGCCTCGCCGATATCGGGATCGCGCTCGATCAATCGCTGGTGCGGCGCGAGAATGACGTTCCAGCGCTGTTGCTCGGTGAGCGCGGCGACGATCGCGCGGCCCCAATCCCACCACGACGAACGATGGCGCTGCCAATGCGGCGCATAGAGGACGACCGGGCGATCGTCGGCGAAAAGGCGGCGTGGCGGGGCCGAACGGGCGAATGATGCCTTGACGTAGCCCGTGGCGATCACGCGATCGGACGCGAAGCCGCGGTCGAGATAGGTGCTGCGTTCGAGCTCGCTCGGCACAAGCAGGCGCCACGCGGCGCGGCGCCGCCGATCGTCGCGCGCGCTCATCGAGCCGACGCCGTGCGAGGTCTTGATGAAGCGGGTGCGCAGCGGGGGTAGGCGCGCCAGCCACAGGCTGGTCTGCTCGGCGCAGACGGCGACCCGCGCGTCCCGCAAGCGCGGCGCGAGGCGCGCGAGCATCGCCAGCTTGGCCCAGCGCGGACGCGCTCGATCGCCATCGTGAAAACCCGGGGCGCGGCGCAAGCGGACCGATCCGCCGGAGAAGGCTTCGAGCCGCTCGCGCAGCATGATTTCGACTGCTCGCTCTCCGACCCACAGGTCGATCGGCAGCGAGGGATCGAGTTCGGCGAGTGCTTCGACGATCGGATAGAGATGCGGGACGAGCAAGGTCTCGCCGAGAAACAGGAACGCGACCGGCGCCGGCGGAGGCTGGCCTTCAGGCGGCATTGCCGAGATCGCGTCCCTCCCACTGGGCGATATCCTCGGGCCGGTCGATCTCCTGCCACTGGCGCGCTTCCATCACGATCGGCGTAACCCTCGTGTCGCGCGCCAGGCGATCGACGATCGAATGATGGAAGCTGAGATGCCCATCATCGGCGCCGATCACCTGCTCGAGCGCCACGCGATAGGGTCCCCCATCGGCATCGGGGCAGCCGACGATGCCGAGCGAGCGCAGTGCCGCACGCGGCCACGGCAGCGTCTTGCCGACCGCGCTGATGCGACCCTGCTCGACCATCACGCGCATCTCGTCGGCCTCGCCGGTGGCCCGCTCGACGACGAGGTTGACCCCGGGCGCGAGGCGGCCGAGCGCGTCGGCGATCAATGCGTGGTCGAAGATCGTGTCACCGTTGATCACGCAGAACGGCGCGGCGAGCAAATCCCGCGCCATCCAGACGCTGCCGATGCTGCTCGACATCCCCCAGAACGGATTGCGCAGCAGCCGGGGACGCCGCGCCTCCGGGTAACGATCGAGGAACGTGACGATCGTGTCGTAGAGATAGCCGCCGACGACCACGATCTCGGTCACCCCGCTGGCGTGGAGGGCGTCGATCTGAT
>CAXSHP010000180.1:0-1533 GCA_964236935.1 uncultured Sphingomonadaceae bacterium | reverse complement strand
GCGACGGGATCGCGCAGCAGGGCGGCGATGCCGGGGCCGTCCCACTCGCCCTCGATCGCGTTCTGAATCATCGGCATAAGCTTCGGCCGGTGTATCGCGCGCGCGAGGATCGCCTTGCCGCGCACCTCGACCAGGCATTTCGGACGTTCCAGGGTGAGCGAACGAAGGCGTGAGCCCCGTCCGGCGCAAAGCAGAATGGCGCGCATCGGATGGTCCATCCCAAAAAAAAGGCGATTATATCGTTTGCAAACGCGCGCGGAGATTAGCGGTGAAGCTGCCAGTGCATCTTCTGGGTGACGGTTGAAGCGGTCGGCTTGCCCTGTTCATCCAGCGCAGGGAACCAGTGTCCCCGCCGATAGATGGTATTGCAGGTGGCCTCATCCAAATCGGCCGATCCGCTTGAACTGGTGACCTTGCAGTCACGCGGCCATCCCTTCTCGTCAACGGAAATGGCTACCTCGGTTGTTCCCTCCCGATGTTCGCGCAGCGCTTTAGGTGGGTAATCCTCCCTAACGGCCTGCGCTTGAACAGCAGCGGGAGCGACCAGGGCGAGGCATGTGACTATCGCTCGTTTCACTCCGGCTTCTCCGTCTCAGGCGCAGGCTTATGCCTCGCCACCTTCTTCAACCGCTCATCCCAGCGCGCTTCATCCTCGTCCGCCTCTAGCTCGCGGGCAAGAGCCTTGAACTTGTTCGACTGGGATTTAGTCTCCATTTTTTGTGACCTTCCGCAGCGTGTAATAAGAATTGGGATCGCGCTTCTTTGCAGAGTGAAACTCTAATCTTCCGGCAGCACCCTCAGAAAGTCCGCGTCGTCGATCGCGAACAAGGCATCTGGTTTGAACAGCGCCTCGATCGTCGGCCGCTCCATGATCTCTAAGAGGGAAAGCTGTTGTGCCACCGTTACCCCGTAAAATATTCTAATAGCTCGAGCATGCTCGAGCTTGCTATTTATTGCGCTGCGTCGCCTGACCTGTAGCTCAGGCGCTTACCGACGATGCCGCGAAGCGCCTGCTCCGATCGGGTGCCATCGTTGAAGCCGTTGCGCTCACGATGGTTATAGCGGAACTTGAACTCGGCAAGGTAGCGGTGCAGGTGATCCTCGCCGCAATGTTGGTACACGCCCTTCATGCCACGCTTGAAGATGCTGAAATAGCCTTCAACTGTGTTGCTGTGGATCGTGCGGTCGGCAAGATCGACGTACTGACCGGCGCTGTGGGTGGTAGTGCCGTGACGAGCAAAGTGATCTGCGACCTGGTTATAGGCGTTCGCTTCGTCGGTCATGATCGTCGCTTCCTTGGCGACGTTCGCGATGACGATCGGCATCAAGGTGGCGGCAGAGACGTTGTCCACGACCATCGTGCGGGCGCGGCCAGTCTCGCGATCGACCAGCGCCAGCACCTTCATCTTGTGATGGAATGCGCGCTTTTTCTCGGTGCCCTTCAGGCGGCCGATGAAGGTCTCGTCAACCTCGACAATAGAGGTGGCTCGGAGAATCTGAACAGCGGGGATGAGTGGATTGCCGGCCTGACGG
>CAXSHP010000179.1:0-6067 GCA_964236935.1 uncultured Sphingomonadaceae bacterium | reverse complement strand
CGGCGTTCCAGAACGGCGGGACGGGCGGCGGCGCCGGGTTCGAAGGCTTTTCCGATATCTTCGAGAACATCTTCGGCGAATTCATGGGCGGACGCGGCGGCGCCGGCGGCCGCCAGGCGGCGCGGCGCGGCGCCGATCTGCGCTACGATCTCGAGATTAGCCTCGAGGACGCGTTCCTCGGCAAGAACGAGCAGATCAGCGTCGATGTTGCCGCGACCTGCGACGCCTGCGACGGCAGCGGCTCGAAGGCGGGCACCGCCGCCAAGGCGTGCCCGACCTGCGCCGGCCACGGCAAGGTGCGCGCGCAGCAGGGCTTCTTCGTGGTCGAGCGCGCTTGCCCGACCTGCCATGGCGCGGGCCGGATCATCGCCGATCCGTGCAACGTCTGCCATGGCGAGGGCCGGATCGATCGCGAGAAGACGCTCGACGTGCGCATCCCGGCCGGCGTCGACGAAGGCACCCGCATCCGGCTGACCGGCGAGGGCGAGGCGGGCGCGCGCGGCGCGCCGGCGGGCGATCTCTACATCTTCATCCATATCGCGCGGCATGCCTTGTTCGAGCGCGAGGGCACGACCCTGTTCGCGCGCGCGCCGATCAGCTTCACCACCGCCGCGCTGGGCGGGACGATCGACGTGCCGGGGCTCGACAGGATCCGCCACGAAATCCGCATACCGCCGGGCATCCAGTCCGGCCGGCAGATCAAGCAAAGGGGCGCGGGCATGCCCGTGCTCAACGGCCGGGGGAGCGGCGATCTCGTGATCCAGGTCGAGGTGGAGACGCCGATGCGGCTGAGCGCGCGCCAGAAGGAACTGCTCGAGGAGTTCCGCGCGACGGAGACGGGAGAGGAATGTCCCGAGACCAGCGGTTTCTTCGCGCGGCTCAAGGGCATGTGGGGCGAGCGGCCCGATTAAGTCTACGACGGGTTAATCAAATCCAAATGCCCGAGCGAGCTGCCTTCGCGCGACGCCATGCGCCGCGCGAAGGATCAGCTGCCCAAGATCAGCACGTAAGGATCACGCAGAGCGTGAGCACCTGCGCTGCGATAGCCACGGTCATCGTGGTGGCTGCTTCGAATATTTTCATAACGACACTCCAACTGTTCAGCGCTTCTTGTGCGCTGCACAATCAAATAAGCATTAATCGGCTCGTCGCAATTCGAAAACGAGTTGGCGCAGATGCAGAAAACGCAACCGTGCGCGGCGTCGCCTGAATGCTGCGATACATCGGTCTCAACGCCCGAACGACCGGCTTATCCCCTCGGCGACCGTTTCGATCGAATAGGGCTTCTGCAGCACCGTGACGTCCGCATGCGCCTCGGGCAGCACCATCTGCTCGCCGTAACCTGTCGCGAAAAGATAAGGGATATCAACGGCCTTGAGCTTGTCGGCGACGGCGAAGCTGGTGTCCGGGCCGAGGTTGATGTCGAGTACCGCGATCGCGGGAGGATCGCGGTCGATCTCGTCGAGCGATTGTGCGACGGTCGAGGCGGCGATCACGCGCGATGCGCCCAGGCGCAGTAGAATGTCCTCCGCATCCATTGCGATAATCAAGCTGTCTTCGACCAGCAGGACCGTCTTGCCATCGATAATTTTCGCAGGTGCAGCATAAATGACACGCTCTGGCGTAGCCGCCGGGTCGGTCCGCGCCGAATCCCCGACTTCGCGCGCGCCGACGTGGCGCGGCGGCAGCGAGAAGGAAGCGGAGAAGCCGCCCGGGTCGTAGGCGACGTGCGCGGTGCCGCCGAGACCGTACGGGATCGAGCGGGTGATGATCGTCGTCCCGAAGCCCTGCCGCGTCGGCGGACGGACCTTGGGTCCGTCCTTCTCGCGCCACTCGAGCAGCAGGCCGCGATCGCGATCGAACCACCACGCTACCGCGACATGTCCGTTGTCCGACAGTGCGCCATATTTGGCGCTGTTGGTCATCAGCTCGTGGAACACCAAGGCGAGGGTCGAGAAGGCCTGCGGATTGAGCACGACCTCCGGCCCGCTGAGCAGGACGCGGTCGGCGCTGTCGGCGAGATAGGCGGCGGCCTCGGTCTCGATCAGGCCGCGCAGCGCGGCGGGGCCCCATTGATCGCGCGTGATCTGGTTGTGCGCGCGGGCGAGCGCCTGGATCCGCCCGTCGACCTCGCCGACGAAATCGTCGACCGATCGCGCGCCGCCGCGCGATTGGCGGACGAGACCGCGGATCAGGCTGAGGATGTTGCGCACGCGGTGGTTGAGCTCGGCGATCAGCAGGTCCTGCCGCTCGCTGGCGAGCTGACGCTCGGCATGCGCATCGTCGGACAGCCGCAGCACGACCTCGATCAGCGTCGCGCGGAGCGTCTCGGCGACGCGGATCTCCGCCGGACTGAACGGCTTCGATCGGCCGCGAACCAGCTCGGACCAGGTCTCGAAGCTTTTGCGCGGAGTCAAACGCGGGCCGTTGGGGCCATATTCCGCCGGCTTGTGCGGATCGCCGGCCCAGCGCACCGTCCGCACGATCTCCTGGCGGAACAGCACGACATAATCGCGCGGCGAGCGCGAGATCGGCAAGGCGAGCATGCCCGCGGCGACATCGGCATATTCGGCGGCTTCGGGGAAGAAGGCGGTGATGCTATCGGCCGCGTGAACCTTGCCCGCCGCCGCGCCGTTGAGCGCGCGCACCAGCCGGGCGAACGCGCGCTCGGGCGGCGTCAGCCCCGACAGAGCGATCCGGCCGTTGATCGACACGCCGACGCCGTCGGCTTCGATGACGTCGTTGATCGTCTCGGCCAGCCAGGTCGGATCGTCGAGCAGGGTCGCGTCGCCGGCGACCTGCTGGAGCAGCCGGTCGGCGACGTGCCGCGCTCTCTCGGTAAAGTCGCCGGTCGCCTGGCGCTCGCGGCTTTCGAGCTTCATCGCGAACATCTGGCCGAACAATTCGGCGAGCGAGCGGCGCTCGAGGCTCGGCAGGCGCGGCGAATAATGGTGGCAGGCGAACAGCCCCCACAGCCGCCCGTCGATCACGATCGAGATCGACAGCGATGCGGCGACGCCCATGTTGGTGAGATATTCGATATGGATCGGCGAGACCGCGCGCAGCCCGGCGAGCGACAGATCGAGCGGCGCTCCCGCGGGATCGAGCGCGGGCACGATCGGGACGGGCGGTGCGCCGACATCGGCGATGATGCGAAACAGGTTGCGGATATAGAGCGCGCGCGCCTGCGCCGGAATGTCCGACGCGGGATAATGCAGCCCGAGGAAGCTGCCGATCCCGCTGCGCGCCGCCTCGGCGACGACCTCGCCCGCGCCTTCGGCATCGAAGCGATAGACCATCACCCGATCGAAGCCGGTCAAGGCGCGGACCTGGCGCGAACCTTCGCGCAGGAACGCCTCGACGCCTTCCGCGCGGTCGAGGCGGCCCATCATCGCGCGGATCGTACCGGCGGAATCGCCGTTCTCGACCTGCGCCGGCTCGGCCTCGATCACCACCTGCCCATCGGCGAAATGGAGCGCGACGTCATAGGGCCGCCCATCGCCGGTCAGCGCGAGCGCGAACAGGCGCTCGGCGGTGTCCGCGCCGCGCAATAGGGTCAGCCGATTGCGGATCGCGTGAACGGCCTCCGACGTGAACACGTCGAGCAGCGGCAGGCCCAGCAGCTCGTCCGGATCCCGCCCGATCAGCCAGTCGGTCGAGAGCGCGAGCAGGAAGCCGAACGGCTGGATCGCGCCCAGGATATGGATCGGTTCACGGTCACAATTGGTGAGATCGACCTGATACGTCGCGTCGTTCACCCAAGCTCCTGACGTCCAGCCTTCTCGAAGAGCGCGAAGGCAGCCAGCGCGCCATCGACGGCGGCCGTTACCGAAGCGTCGCTGTAAAGGCTTTCCTCCAGCTTTTCCAGAAACTTCCGCCATGCGCCCGGCGGCTGCGGCGCGGCGAGGTAGGTCGATGGCAGGCCGTCCCCGACCGAACGGGCAAGTAGCACGCCGCCCAGGCGCGAGCCCTCGACGACATAGGCCGCGCCCCAGCGGGTGGCCGGATCGGATAGATCAAGCGGGGCGAGGGGCGGGGGGAGGGGCAAGCCGAGCGTGGCGAGATCGGCGCGCAATGCCTCGCTGCGCGCCGGGGCGACGGGCTCGCCACGGAATTGCGCTTCGAGCGGGACCAGCGCGGCGGCATGCGCCGAGAGGAAACGGCCATAGCTGTGGCGGTCGGCCAGATCGAACCGCGCGAACAGATCGTCGAGCCGCCGGTGGGATTCCGCCGTCGCGGCACGCAGTGCGGCCAGCGCCGGCCCGCGCGTGCGGCCGTCAGTCGAAGACACGGGCGAAGATCGTATCGACATGCTTGAAATGGTAGGCGAGGTCGAACTTGTCCTCGATCTCGGCCGGCGACAGCCAGCGCGTCACTGCGGCATCGGCCTTGAGCAATGCGAGCAGCGACAGCGCGCCGTCCGATTCCCACACCTTCATCGCGTTGCGCTGGACGAGCGAGTAAGCGTCCTCGCGGCTCGCCCCCGCCTGGGTCAGCGCGAGCAGGACGCGCTGCGAGTGGACGAGCCCGCCCATCTTGTCGAGATTCTTCGCCATCCGCGCCGGATAGACCAGCAATTTGTCGATCACGCCGGTGAGCCGGTGGAGTGCGAAATCGAGCGTGATCGTCGCGTCGGGGCCGATCGCGCGCTCGACCGACGAATGGCTGATGTCGCGCTCATGCCACAAAGCGACATTCTCGAGCGCCGGCGTCACCACCGAACGGACTAGCCGGGCAAGGCCGGTGAGATTCTCGGTGAGCACCGGGTTGCGCTTGTGCGGCATCGCCGACGAGCCCTTCTGGCCCGGCGCGAAATATTCCTCGGCCTCGAGCACCTCGGTGCGCTGGAGATGGCGGATCTCGGTCGCGAGGCGCTCGATCGAGGAGGCGATCACGCCCAAGGTCGCGAAGAACATCGCGTGGCGATCGCGCGGGATGACCTGGGTCGAGACCGGCTCGACCGTCAGGCCCATCTTCTCCGCGACATGCGCCTCGACGCGCGGATCAATGTTGGCGAAGGTGCCGACCGCGCCCGAGATCGCGCAGGTGGCGATCTCGGCGCGCGCCGCCTCCAGCCGCGCCCGGTTGCGCGCGAACTCGGCATAGGCCTGCGCAAGCTTCAATCCGAACGTCACCGGTTCTGCATGGATGCCGTGCGAGCGGCCGATGGTCGGCGTCATCTTGTGCTCGAACGCGCGCTGCTTCATCGCCGCGAGCAGCCCGTCGAGATCGGTGAGGAGGATGTCCGAGGCGCGCGCGAGCTGGACCGCGAGGCAGGTGTCGAGCACGTCCGAGCTGGTCATGCCCTGGTGGAGGAAGCGCGCCTCGGGTCCGACATGCTCGGCGACGTTGGTGAGGAAGGCGATCACGTCGTGCTTGGTCTCGGCCTCGATCGCGTCGATCCGGGCGACCTCGAACTTCGCGCGCTCCCATACCGCCTTGGCCGCTTCCCGGGGCACGACGCCGAGATCGGCCATCGCGTCGAGCGCGTGCGCCTCGATCTCGAGCCAGATTTGGAAGCGGGTCTCGGACGTCCAGAGGTCGGTCATTGCGGGGCGCGAATAGCGCGGGATCATGCGGTGTTCCCGGTGGCGTGGAGAGGGTTCGCGCCTAGCAGAGCAGTCGGCGTGCGGCAAATCGGCGACGCTGTGCGTCCGATCACAGCGGCCGAGCTTCATCTTGCCTAAACCATGATTCGCCGCGGGGGAGCCGCGAGCCATCGAACAGGGAATTCGTGATGATCCGTTCCGCTTTCTGCTTCGCCGCTTTCGCCGTCGCCCTTCAGGCCGCGAACGCCCACGCCGCCGGCACCGGGACGCTGCCGCCGGCGGGGAAGCCGATTGTCCTCACTGGCGACGAAGCCGCCCCCGCGCCGATCGATCCGGCCCGGCTGATCAAGCGCGTCGTGACCATCGGCAACCGCACGATCGTCGTCGACAGCTCGTCGAGCGCGACTCCGCGCCGCGGACCTGATCCTCGCCTATCCGGCGATCCTGGAGAATGTGGCTCCCTGAGTTGGATTCGAACCAACGACCAAGTGATTAACAGTCACCTACTCTACCGCTGA
>CAXSHP010000178.1:0-6096 GCA_964236935.1 uncultured Sphingomonadaceae bacterium | reverse complement strand
CGCGCGCAGCGGCTGCGTCTCGCCGAGCACACGCCGCTCGCCGCCGTCGGGATCGAGGATGCCGAGCAGCATGCGCAGCAGCGTCGTCTTGCCCGCGCCGTTGGGGCCGAGGATGCCGTAGATGCTGCCCGCCGGGACGGCGAGATCGATCCCGTCGACCGCCTGCTTGCCGGCGAAATGCTTGACCAAGCCAGTGGCGATGATCGCAAGGTCATCCATCCAACATAATTCCCGTTCGCACTGAGCCTGTCGAAGTGCTTCCCCTTCTTTACCCGGCAAACGTGAAGGAAGGGGCTTCGACAAGCTCAGCCCGAACGGTGAGGTGTGATTCAAGCCTCGTCAAATTCGCTATAGCTTGCCGCGCGCCGCAACCGATCGTTGATCGCCGCGCCGATGCCGCATTCGGGAATGGGCGCCACGGCGATGCACCGGGCGGCGGCGGTGTCCGCGCGGTGGAGCGCGTCGAACAGGCGGGCGGCGGCTTCGATCAGGTCGCCGGCGGGAGACAGATTCTCGTCCCCCGCGATTTCGCCGAAGCCGATCAGCCATTCCCCCTCGCGCCGTTCGGTCGCATCGATCCGCAGTGGTCGGGTGGGGGCGTAATGGCTCGCCAATTGGCCGGGCGCCTCGATCGCCGGGCCGGCCGAGCGGTCGATCGGCAGGCCGGTGGCGGCGGTGAGTCGCTCGGGCGCGACCGGGCCGGGGCGCAGCAGCCGCAGCCGATCCCGCTCGACCGCGACGATCGTCGATTCCAGGCCGTGCGACGTCGCCCCGCCGTCGAGCACCAGCGCGATCCGTCCGCCGAGCGAGCGGGCGACATGCGCGGCGCGGGTCGGGCTGAGCTGGCCGCTGGCGTTCGCTGAAGGAGCGGCAAGCGGCTTGCCCGTCGCGGTCAACAGCGCGCGCATTGCCGGATGCGCCGGCGCGCGGACCGCCAGCGTCGGCAGGCCGGCGCTCGCCAGGCGCGACACGGGTGCATCGGGCCGCAGCGGCAGCACCATCGTCAGCGGACCCGGCCAGAATGCCGCCGCAAGCCGCTCGGCTGACTCGCCGACTTCGACCAGCGCGCGCGCCTCGGCCAGTCCCAGGACATGGAGGATCAGCGGATTGAAGCTCGGCCGACCTTTCGCCGCATAGATCCGCGCCATCGCGGCGCCGTCGGTCGCGTCGGCGGCGAGGCCGTAGACCGTCTCGGTCGGCACCGCGACCGGCTGGCCGGCGAGGATCAGCGCGGCGGCGCGTGCTATCCCGCGGTCGCCATCCGGCAGGACTTGGGTGGTCGGAATGGGCGCGGCGGCGGGCACCGCACGGCGCTATCGTCGGAGGACAAGTGGCGCAACAGCCCTTCCCGACGAGGATCGGCGCCGGGCCTGATTTCCTTGGAGCAAATCATCGTCATCCCGGCGAAAGCCGGGATCGACGGATCGGGCAGGGCTGGCGCTGAAAGCGGACGCCGTCCATGGACCCCGGCCTTCGCCGGGGTGACGACTTCTGTTTCAACCTGACCGGGAACGAGTTTAGTGAGTGCCTATCGCCGCGGCACGGATCGGGGAACACGTATGACCGAAGTCACCGCTGCTCTCGGACCCGCCACCCCGCAAGGCGATGCCGCGGACGAGTGGCTCGGTCATCCGCGCGGGCTGTTCATGCTGTTCTTCGCCGAGATGTGGGAGCGCTTCTCCTACTACGGCATGCGCGCGCTGCTGATCTTCTATCTGACCAAGCATTTCCTGTTCGGCGACGATCGCGCCTATCTGCTCTACGGCGCCTACACCTCGCTGGTCTATATCACGCCGGTGATCGGCGGTTATGTCGCCGACCGTTTCCTCGGCGCGCGCAAGGCCGTGCTGGTCGGCGGGGTGTTCATCGCCGTCGGCCATCTGCTGATCGCGCTCACCGAAGGGCCGGTCGGGGTGCACGGGCTGCATCTCGACGGATACTACCTCGCGCTGGCGTCGATCATCGTCGGCACCGGCTTCCTCAAGGCCAATATCGCGGTGCTGGTCGGCGCGCTCTATCCGCCGGGCGACCATCGCCGCGATCCCGCCTTCTCGATCTTCTACATGGGGATCAACGTCGGCGGCTTCCTCGGGCCGATCGCGTGCGGCGTGCTCGGCGAGCGGGTCGGCTGGGGCTATGGCTTCGGCGCGGCGGCGGTCGGCATGCTGCTCGGGCTGGTCGTGTTCGTGGTCTGTCGGCCGCTGCTGCGCGGCGCGGGCGAGCCGCCCGATCCGGCCGCGCTCGCGCACCGCACGCGGATCGGGGTGCCGCGCGAATGGGTCATACATGGCTGCGCCGTCGGCGGGATCGCCGCGGTGTGGCTGCTGATCCGCTCGCCCGGCACGATCGGGACGCTGCTGCTGCTGTTTTCCGCGGTGACGGTGGCGTTCATCCTGTGGCGCGCGTTCGCGACGCTGGCGCGGATCGATCGCGACCGGATCTTCGCCGCGCTGTTCCTGATGGCGCTTAACCCCTTGTTCTGGGGGCTGTTCGAGCAGGCCGGCTCGTCGCTCAACCTGTTCACCGATCGCCGCGTCGACCGGACGATGCTCGGCTGGGAGGTGCCCGCCTCGCTGTTCCAGTCGGTCAATTCGATCTTCATCATCACGCTGGCGCCGGTCTTCGCGATCCTGTGGACCTGGCTCGACCGCCGCCGCCGCGAGCCCTCCGCGCCGGCCAAGTTCGGCATCGGGCTGGTGCTCGTCGGCGCGGGCTTCCTCGTGCTCGTCGCGGGCGCGGCGGCGGCCGGACAGGGGCTCACGCCGGTGATCTTCGTCTTCCTCGTCTATCTGTTCCACACGCTCGGCGAGCTGTGCTTCTCGCCGGTCGGGCTGTCGGCGATGACGCGCCTTGCGCTGCCGAGCATGGTCGGGCTGGTGATGGGCACCTGGTATCTGGCGATGGCGGCGGGGGAGTTCATCGCCGGGCTGATCGCGCGCGCCACCGGCGGCGGGGGTCCCGGGCGGATCCTCGAGGTCTATACGACGCTCGGCTGGGTGTCGGTCGCGGTCGGGGTCGGGGTGATATTGGTGTCGCCGCTGGTCAAGCGGCTGATGCATGCCGAGGTGCTCGGCGCGCGGCGCGTCTAAGCGCTCGCGCGCATCGCGCCATCGGTCTATCTGTCGCGCGAACGGGGCGTGGGAAGAGGCATGACGCGCAGATATTTCGGCACCGACGGCATCCGCGGGCGCACCAACCAGCCGCCGATGACCGCCGAGCTGGCGATCCGCGTCGGCATGGCGGCGGGGGCGCACTTCCTGCGCGGGGATCATCGCCATCGCGTGGTGATCGGCAAGGATACGCGGCTGTCGGGTTATATGGTCGAATCCGCCTTGGTCGCGGGGTTCACCAGCGTGGGGATGGACGTCATATTGTTCGGGCCGATGCCGACGCCCGCGGTGGCGATGCTGACGCGATCGATGCGTGCCGACCTCGGCGTGATGATCTCGGCGAGCCACAACCCCTATGCCGACAACGGCATCAAATTGTTCGGCCCCGACGGGTATAAATTGTCCGACGCCGACGAGCTGGCGATCGAGCAGGCGATCGACGCCCCGCCCGCGCTCGCCTCGTCCGAGGCGATCGGCCGGGCGCGGCGGGTCGAGGATGCCCGCGGGCGCTATATCCATGCGGCGAAATCGAGCTTTCCCGAGCATCTGCGGCTCGATGGGCTGCGGATCGCGCTCGATTGCGCGAACGGCGCCGCCTATCAGGTCGCGCCCTCGGCGCTGTGGGAACTGGGCGCCGATCTGGTCACGCTCGGCGTCTCGCCCAACGGCACCAACATCAACGACGGCTGCGGCTCGACCGCGCCCGCCGCGCTCCAGGCGAAGGTGGTCGAGGAGAGATGCGACATCGGCATCGCGCTCGACGGCGATGCCGATCGGCTGATCCTGGTCGACGACCGCGGCCGCATCGTCGACGGCGATCAATTGATGGCGCTGATCGGCGCGTCCTGGGCCAAGCGCGGGCTGCTGCGCGGCGGCGGGATCGTCGCCACGGTGATGTCGAACCTCGGGCTCGAGCGCTATCTGGCGGGCGAGGGGATCGCGCTCCACCGCGCGCCCGTGGGCGACCGCCACGTGCTCGAGGCGATGCGCGCGGGGGACTTCAACGTCGGCGGCGAGCAATCGGGGCACATCATATTGTCGGATCACGCGACCACCGGCGACGGGCTGGTCGCCGCGTTGCAGGTGCTGGCCGAGCTGGTCGAGGGCGGCGTGCCGGCGAGCGCATTGCTCCACCGGTTCGATCCGCTGCCGCAGAAGCTCAAGAACGTCCGCTTCAGCGGCGGCGCGCCGCTCGATGCGGCGGCGGTCAAGGCGGTGATCGCCGATGGGGAGGCGCGCCTGGCGGGTTCGGGGCGGCTGCTGATCCGCAAGTCGGGCACCGAGCCGCTGATCCGGGTGATGGCCGAGGGCGAGGACGAAGCGCTGGTCAGCGCGGTGGTCGACGAGATCTGCGAGGCGGTGGCCAAGGCGGCATGACCATTCCGCGCGTGCTGATCGTCGCCGGATCGGACTCGGGCGGCGGCGCGGGGATCCAGGCCGACATCAAGACGGTGACGATGCTGGGCGGGCACGCGATGACCGCGATCACCGCGATCACGGCGCAGAACAGCCTCGGCGTCACCAAGGTTATGCCGGTGCCTGCGGCGATGGTGCTGGCGCAGATCGACGCGGTGCTCGGCGATCTTGGGGCGGACGCGATCAAGATTGGGATGATCGGTTCGGCCGAGGTAGCGGAGGTGCTGGCCGAACGTCTGACGGTTGCTCCCCCGCGGAGGCGGGGGTCCAGTTCGACGGTCGGAACTGGACCCCCGCCTTCGCGGGGGAACATCACGGTGCCGATCGTCTTCGATCCGGTGATGGTCGCGACGAGCGGCGCAATGCTGGCCGATGCCCCTACGATCGCCGCCTTTGCCCGGCTGATGGACATCGCGGCGATGGTTACGCCCAACGCGCCGGAGCTCGCTGCCTTGTCGGGCCTGCCGGTCGGGACGATCGAGCAGGCCGAGACGGCGGCGATAATGCTCCATGAGCGGCACGGCTGCGCGGTGCTGGCGAAGGGCGGGCATATCGCCGCCGAGATCGACGGGGCGCCGGTGGTGCGCGATCTGCTGGTCAGCGCCGAGGGCGTGCGCGCCTGGTCGGGGGGCCGGATCGAGACGCGCCACAGCCATGGCACCGGCTGCACGCTCGCCAGCGGGATCGCGGCGGGGCTGGCGGCCGGGATGGCGCTCGCGCCGGCGATCGAGCGCGCGCGATCCTATCTGCGCGCTGCGCTGCTCGCGGCGCCGGGGCTGGGAGCGGGCCACGGGCCGATGGGGCATGCGTTGGGCGGCGTGCCGTTCGACGCGATGGGACCGTCGGTTCAGGGCGGCGCGAACTGATCCGTCATCCCGGCTTTCGCCGGGATGACGTTAAGTATATTGGGTTCGCATGCCCCCCTGCTTCAAGCTCGAACGCGATCATCCCGAGCCGCTCGCCGGTGTCGACGAGGCGGGGTGCGCGCCGCTCGCCGGGCCGGTGGTGGCCGCGGCGGTGGTGCTCGACCGGACGAGGTTTCCGCGCGGGATCGACGATTCGAAGGCGTTGCCCGCGGCCAAGCGCGAGGCGATCTGCGGCAAGCTCTATCAAGTCGCACGCGTCGGCGTGGGGATCGCTTCGGTCGAGGAGATCGATACGCTCAACATCTATTGGGCGCGGCTGCTGGCGATGACGCGCGCGGTCGAGGCGCTCGGCTTCGATCCGGCGATGGTGCTGGTCGACGGCAACGCCTGCCCGCGGTGGGAACGGCCGTCGAAGGCGATCGTCGCTGGTGACGCCAAGTGCCGCTCGATCGCGGCGGCGTCGATCGTCGCCAAGGTGACGCGCGACCGCATCATGGCGGATTACGCGCGCGCGCATCCCGGCTACGGCTGGGAGACCAACAAGGGCTATGGCACGCCCGAGCATCAGCGCGCGCTCGGCGCGCTCGGCGTGACGCCGCTCCATCGGCGCAGCTTCGCGCCGGTAAGGCTGGCGATGGGGTTCGAAGCTCCTCCCCGGAACGGGGAGGGGGACCGCGACGCGCAGCGGCGTGGTGGAGGGGGCT
>CAXSHP010000177.1:676-6116 GCA_964236935.1 uncultured Sphingomonadaceae bacterium | reverse complement strand
CAGGTCACCGGCGATCGCTTCCGCCACGGCACCCGATTGCTTCGCTGGCGACCCGACAAGGCACCGCACCAGTGTCGGATGGAACAGCTCGAGCATGAATTGCGCCCGGCCGAGCTGGAGAGCGAGCTCGCGATTCGGTGATCCGCATCGGCACTGCCGGGTGGAGCATTCCGCGCGTCCACGCCGCATCGTTCGATGCCGCGGGAAGCCACCTGGAGCGCTACGCGCGGCGCTTTAACGCCGCCGAGATCAACTCCTCGTTCCACCGACCGCACCGTGCGGCGACCTACGAGCGCTGGGCGGCCGCAGTGCCCGAGGAGTTTCGCTTCGCCGTGAAATGCCCGCGGACGATGACGCACGATCGGCGCCTCGTGGAGTGCGAGCCGCTGATCGAACGCTTCGCCGACGAGGTCGTCGGGCTCGGCCCCAAGCTGGGCGGGCTGCTGGTCCAGCTGCCGCCGAGCTTCGCCTTCACCGATGCCGCCGAGCCGTTCTTCCACCTGCTTCGGCAACGCATCGACGTCGCCGTGGCGTTCGAGCCGCGCCACGCCAGCTGGTTCACCGGCGAAGCTGAAGCGCTGCTCGACCGCCTACGCATCGCGCGGGTCGCGGCCGATCCGCCGCCGGTCGACGGCGCCGAGCGTCCCGGCGGCTGGGCCAGCCTCGCTTATTTCCGCCTTCACGGTTCGCCCCGCATCTATCGCTCGCCTTACGGCGAGGAACGCTGCGGCGAAATCGCGACGCAGCTGCTTGCGCTCACGGCCACCGGCACGCCGGCCTGGTGCATCTTCGACAATACGACGTCGTATGCGGCGACGGGCGATGCGCTGTGTCTGAAGGAAATGGTCCGGAACCCCTCCCACCGTTCGGGCTGAGCTTGTCGAAGCCCTTTCCTTCCATGCAGCTGAGAAGGAAAGCCCTTCGACAGGCTCAGGGCGAACGGATCGGGTTACTCCTCGTCCCGACTGACGATGCAGCTCGCGAGCAGTTTGTCGATCTTGCGCCCGTCCATGTCGACGATCTCGAAACGCCAGTCGCCGTGGCGGAAATGCTCGCCGGTCTTGGGGAGATGCTTGAGCACCGCGAGCGCCAGCCCCGCCGCGGTGGCATAATCGCGGTCCTCGGGCAGGTCGAAGCCGAGCCGTTCCGCCAGCGCGTCGGCCGCGATCGAGCCCGACACCAGCCAGCTGCCATCCTCGCGCTCGACCAGCGAGGGATCGGTATCCTCGTCCATGTCCGAAGCGAACTCACCGGCGATCGCGGCCAGCAGGTTGTTGGGCGTGACGATCCCTTCGAAATGGCCATATTCGTCGTGGACCAAGGCGAGCGGCACCTCGGCCTCGCGCAGCACGATCAGCGCGTCCATCGCATCCATCCGGTCGGGGATCACCGGCACCTCGCGCATCAGCGCGCGCAGATCGAGCGCGCGCCCGTCGAGCAGCGCCAGCGCGAGATCGCGCGCCTGGACCACGCCGACGATCGCCTCGACCGATCCTTGCGCGACCGGCAGCCGCGTGCGCGTGGTCTCGATCAGGGTCTGGCGGATGCGGTCCCGGCCCGCGTCGGCGTCGATCCAGTCGACCTGGTTGCGCGGCGTCATCACCTCGCGCACCGGCCGATCGGCGAGGCGCACCACGCCGGAGATGATCGCGCGCTCGCTCTCTTCGATCACCCCCGATCCCGCGGCCTGGGCGACGATCAGGTGAAGCTCCTCGGCGGTGACGTGATTCTCCGATTCGCGGTTCATCCCGAGCAGGCGAAAGATCAGCGCGCTCGACCGGTCGAGCAGCCACACCAGCGGCGCGGCGATGCGCGCGAGCCACAGCATCGGCCGCGCCATGATCGCGGCGATCGGCTCGGGCGAGCGCAGCGCGAACTGCTTGGGCACGAGCTCGCCGATGATCAGCGAGACGTAGGTCGTTAGCCCGATGACCAGCACGAAGCCGGCCTGCGCCGCCGTCGACGGCGACAGCCCGGCCAGCGCGAGCCGCTCGCCCACCGGCCCGGCGAGCTTCTCGCCCGAATAAGCGCCGGCGAGGATCCCGATCAGCGTGATCCCGATCTGGCTGGTCGACAGCAATCGGCTCGGATTCTCGCGCAGATCGAGCGCGACCTGCGCGCCGCGGCGCTTGAGCTTCGCCATCGCCTCGAGCCGTGCCTGCCGCGCAGAGACGATCGCGAGCTCGGACATCGCGAACACGCCGTTGAGCGCGACCAGCGCGACGATCACCGCGAGGTCGATCCAGGGAAAGGGATGGAGGGGCAGGGGAGGCGGCATGGCGCGCGCTACCTTTGCCGTGAAACGCGCGCCGCGACAACAGCGCTCTGCGCTGCGCCACAGCCGATTCATCTGGTTGAATGTTCCCCGGCGAAGGGCGGGGTCCAGCTGTGCGACTTTGATTGGGGGGAACCGAGCCATGGCCTTCCCAACTGGACCTCGGCCTCCGCCGGGGAACGGATGGCTGACCCCTAGCGGCGCGCGGCGAAGAAGTCCCGCAGCAGCGCGGCGGCTTCCGCCTCGCCGATCCCGCCGTAAACCTCCGGGCGGTGGTGGCAGGTCGGATGCCCGAACAGGCGCGGACCGTGGGCGACCGCGCCGCCCTTCGGGTCGGGTGCGGCATAATAAAGCCGGCCGATGCGCGCCTGAACGATCGCGCCCGCGCACATCGCGCAAGGCTCGAGCGTCACCCACAGGTCGCAACCATCGAGACGGGACGTGCCGAGCGCGGCGGCGGCGGCGCGGATCGCGACCATTTCGGCATGCGCGGTCGGATCGGCGGTGGCGCGCATGGCGTTGCCGGAGGTCGCGATCACCGCTCCCGCCTGCGTGATCACCGCGCCGACCGGCACCTCGCCCGCGTCGCCGGCGCGGCGCGCGAGATCGAGCGCCCGGCGCATCGGATCGGGAAGGGGAAAAGCCATGCCGCCGCGATAACCATCCGCGGCACGGCCGGATAGATCAAGCGGGTGGCACGCCTCGCCGGCGGACGCGCGCCCTGAACAGATCGGGCCGCGTCACCACCAGCTCGGCATAGACGACGCCGGGAACGAACGCGATCAGCGTCAATCCCGCGGCGACCCAGAAATGTCGCGTGACACCCTCGCTCAGATAGACTCCGAGCGGGGGCATCAGCAGCGCGGCGACGACGGCGGACGCCCGCATAGGCGCTTATTCGCCCGGTTTCTTGACGTCGATCGTCGGCGTCTTGACCTGCGTCTCGGTGGTGCCGACCTCGACCTTCGGCACGTCGACGGTGGTCGATTTCGTCCCGACATCGACCGATCCCACGTCGGCGCTGACCGAGGGCATGCTCCCGCCTTCGACCGCGACCTTCGGCAAGCTGCCCGATTTGCCGCTGAGATTGACGAAGCCGGTTGCCACGGCGGCGATCGCCGCGATGACGACGAGAGCAAGGAGGATCAGGATCGTCCTGCCAATGCCCGACGAACGTTCTTCTCTCCGGTACGACGCGTCGTCTTTGCGGTACGATGCGTCGTCGCGATTGTCCGTGGTCATTGATTCTTCCTTTTTGAACGGCAGTCGCAATCCTAACGAACATTTTCCGCCATGGTTGCATGGCCGCCATGATCGTCCCGGCGATCGCGCGGTGGTTGACCGCAAGTCGTTTTGCGGTTACGCGCGCCCTCTTTCCGAGCCCCCGAATTCAGGACGATAAAGCATGTCGCGCATCTGCGAGCTGACCGGCAAGGGCCGGCAGGTGGGACACAATGTCTCCCACGCCAACAACAAGACCAAGCGGACCTTTCTGCCGAATCTGCAGAACGTCACGCTGATCTCCGATGCGCTCGAGCGCAGCGTGCGTCTGCGCGTGTCGACCCACGGGCTGCGCTCGGTCGAACATGTCGGCGGGCTCGACAATTGGCTCGCCAAGACCGCGGAAGGCAAGCTCAGCCTGCGCGTCCGTCGGCTCAAGCGCGAAATCGCCAAGAAGGCGCCGGCGGCCGCCTAAAGTTCGTTTCACTGAGATTGACCATCCAGTTCCCCGGCGAAGGCCGGGGTCCAGTTGGGAAGGCCACAGTGGCAGAGTCCGCGCCCACCAATCCCAGTCTCCCATCTGGGCCCCGGCCTTCGCCGGGGAACGATCGACCAGGACGAGACCGACTCTAGCGCTCGTCCTCCAGCGCGAACTTGAGCAGTAACGTCCGCTGCACCGCGCTGAAATTGTCGTCCGACGCGATCCATACGATCGTCCGCCCCTGATCGCGCTCGACCGCGAGGCCTTCCATATTGTCGACCGTCAGCGGCGGCGCGAGCGTGGCGATTTCCTTGCCCGCGATCGTGGCGCCCGCGGCGATCCCGCGCAGGTCGACGATCGCCAGCTTCGCCGACACGCCGTCGAGCAAGGTGAAGCGGCGGTGGAGCATCAGCAGCCGGCCGTCGGGCAGCTCGGCGGCGTCGGTCACCGCATAGCCCGGCGGGGCGCGATAGCCGAAGCACAGCGGCTTGACATGGCCGACGGTCGGGTCGCTCGCGAAGAGCAGCCCCGCATTGGCTCCGTTCGGCAGTTCCGCCTCTTCCGAAAACACGAGGAAGCGTCCGTCGCGCAGCCGCACCAGCGCCTCGGCGCCGGTATTGGCCGGCCAGTGGACCATTTCGTGCGGTCTCACATGCGCTTCGCCGTGTGCGAGGTCGGGGGAGTAGCGCCACAGCTGGTTGGCGCCTTCGAAGCCGATCCAGATTTTCCCGGTGACAGGATCGCGGGTCGACGATTCCGAATCGCGCTTCGACTTGCGGTTGTCGGTGCCCGGACCATCGGCGAGCTCGAACACCGGTGCGCCGCTGATCCGCCCGGCGCGGTCGAACTGGAAACGCATGATATTGCCCGAATCGCCGATCGCGATGAAGCGGCCATGATCGGCGATCAACGAGGAGATGCCCCCGAACTGCCGCTCGCCGCTGCTCAGCTGCCAGCCGCCGAAATAGCGTAGCGCGCCGACGCGAACGCGGGCGGGATCGTCCGCGTCGAGCGGCAGCGGGGTCGCGCGCAACGGCTGCTCGCGGCCCAGCGCCAGCGCGAGCGCGATCGGGGACAGCGCCAGGACGGCGGCGGCGAGGGCGAGTTGGCGGCGCATCGCGCTCCTTAGGCCGCGCGGCGGGAATGCCTCAAGCTGAATGAGAGCTAACGACCGCGTTCAGGACGAACTCACGCGACTCGGTGGATAAGGCGATACGCGACAAACCAAGGAGACGCCTGATGACCGCTCGCAAATTCTCGTTCACCGCGCTGGCGGCTCTCGCCGCGGCCACCACGTTCAGCGCGCTGCCCTCGGCCGCCGAGGCGCATCATTATGGCGGCGGTTATTACGGCGGTGGCGGCGGCTATTACCGCGGCGGCTACGGCGGCGGCGGTGGCGGCTATTATCGTGGCGGCGGCTACGGCGCGCCGCCCCAAGGGTACGGTGGCGGGCCCGGCCAAGG
>CAXSHP010000177.1:0-666 GCA_964236935.1 uncultured Sphingomonadaceae bacterium | reverse complement strand
GCTATTACGGCGGGCGCGGCTATTATGGCGGTGGACCACGCTACGGCGGCGGTTACGGCTATTACGGCGGCGGTTACGGTTACCGCGGTCGGCATTATCGCTGCGATCGTGGCGACGGCGGTACGATCCTCGGCGCGATCGCGGGCGGCCTGCTCGGCAATGCCGCGGTCGGCCGCTACGGCGACCGCACGGGTGGAACGATCGTCGGCGCGGGCGTCGGCGCGCTTGCCGGCCGCGCGATCGATCGCGACTGCTGAGGCAATAGGAGGCCGGTCCGACAGGGCCGGCCTCAGCGCCGTTTCTCGTCGAACAGGCTGGCGAGCTGCTCGACCATCGTTCCGCCGAGCTGCTCGGCGTCCATGATCGTCACCGCGCGCGCATAATAACGCGTCACGTCGTGGCCGATGCCGATCGCGACCAGCTCGACCGGCGAACGCGTCTCGATCCAGCCGATCACCTGCCGCAGGTGGCGCTCGAGATACGAGCCCGAATTGACCGACAGCGTCGAATCGTCGACCGGCGCGCCATCCGAGATCACCATCAAAATGCGCCGCTCCTCGGGCCGTGCGACCAGCCGGGCATGCGCCCACAGCAGCGCCTCGCCGTCGATATTCTCCTTGAGCAGCCCCTCGCGCATCATCAGCCCGAGGTTCTTGCGCGCGCGCC
>CAXSHP010000176.1:0-6117 GCA_964236935.1 uncultured Sphingomonadaceae bacterium | reverse complement strand
ATCGTTGACGCTGATCCGCGAGCTCTGCTTGTGCTCGACGGTCTCGCCGTCCTTCGTGAAATGCAGGTTGGGCTTGCGCCCATCGGTCACCGGCATGTCGATCAGGTCGTGCTGACGAAGATCGGCGATCGTCCGGGGCGTACCCCGCCTTTCCAGATAGTCAGGCGATGCGCAGAGATAGCGATGAAGCACCCCAAGCCTCCTGGCGACGATCTGGGAATCGGGCATCGGCCCCATCCGGATCGCCACGTCGATGCGATTGCCGACCAGATCGGCCGAGACGCTCGACAGGTCCAAGGTGATGTCGATGTTCGGATAGCGTTGAAGAAAATCAGGCAGGAGCTCGCCGAGGACGTTGATGCCGAACCCGATGCCGGTACTGATCCTGAGGCAGCCGCGCGGGCCGTCCTTGAGGCTGCCGACATATTCGATCGTCTGCGACAGATCGCCCAGGATGTCCGAACACCGCTCGTAGAGCGCAATCCCCGCTTCGGTTAGCGCCGCCTCCCGCGTCGTGCGCTGCAGCAGCTGCGACGCGAGCTCGGCTTCCAGCCGCCGCACGCTGCGGCTGACGCTCGACTTGGGCATACCCAATGCCCGCCCCGCTTCCGAGAAACTGAGCAGCGCGGCGACGCGCTCGAACACCCGCAGGTCATTGAGGTCGATCATAGCCAATTGTCCCACGGCTGGAACGACATGTCCAGTGAGTGGCAGGGTCTTTGATCGCGGCGTCGCGTTCCCCACCGCATCGCGGCTCAGGAAACTCCCTTTTCGCGCGCTGAAGGATAGCTGCATGGCCCCGATGCCGACCGCCAGGACGATCGACGGATTTCGCAGCGAGACCGTCAGCGTGGATGGCGTTCGCCTGCATTACTGGATCGGCGGCGATCCGGATGGGCCGCCGGCGATCCTGTGGCACGGCTTCCTGTCGACCAGCTATGCCTGGCGCAAGGTTGCGCCGGCGCTCGCCGCCGCCGGACTGTCGGTGCTCGTGCCCGACATGCGAGGCTATGGCGACAGCGACAAGCCCGCGGGCGACGAGGGCTATGACGCACGCGCGCTGGCCGAGGAAGGGCGCGCTTTGATCGCCGAGCTCGGCTTCGCCGCCGGCAAGCCGGTCATCCACGCCGCGCATGACATGGGCGCGCTGCCGGCGCTGATCTGGACCGCGGATCATCCCGAGGAGGTCGCGGGCCTCGTCTACATCGAGGGGCCGGTGATGCTGGGCCAAGTGCTGCAGAAGATCATCGCCTATACGCCGGAAGCGATGTCGCGGGGATCGATGTGGTGGTGGATCCTGCCGCTGGCGCCCGGCGTCCCGGAGCGCCTGATCGTCGGCAACGAGCGTGCCTTCCTGACATGGTTCTACGAGACCGCGACCGCGAAGCCCAACGCGATCGAGCCCGACACCGTCGATGAATATCTTCGCACCTTCTCGGGACGCGAGGGGGTGCTCGGTAGCCTCGGCATCTACCGCGCGGCCTTTACCAGCATCGCCCAGACCGAGCCGTTGATGGCCAAGAAGGTCGGCGTACCGGTGATCGCGCTGGGCGGCGAGAAGGGCTTGGGACGCAAGGTCGGCGAGATGGTCGGCATGATCGCCGAGCATGTCACCGCCTATACCCTGGCAGACTGTGGCCATTTCCTGCCGGAGGAATGTCCGGATGCGGTCATCAAGCGCGTGCTCGCACTTGCGGCGACGGCGACCGATCAGCGGGGCTCGGCTCGATGAGCGGCAAGGTGCTGGCGTTCGGCGCCTCGGGCAAGTTCGCGGGCATGGTCGTGCCAGCGCTCATCGACAACGTCTTCTACATCGCGCCGGCCTTCCTGCCTGGGTCCCTTGAGCAGAGACAACAGATTGTCTCTCCCGTGGAACGGTGTGTTCGGCCATTGGAAGGGTCTCGGCACGCAGCTTTGCGTTAAGCCCGCAGTTCGGCGGCGTTACGCACCGCCGCGAGCTTCGGCGGGAGATGACGGATGAAGACCGGCAGGACAGTGGTGATAACCGGTGCCGCCGGCGGGATGGGCGCGGAGTTCGTCCGCCGCTTCGTCGCCAATGGCGACACGGTGATCGCGACCGACACCGCCGAGGAGGCGCTCCAGAAGCTGGCCGGCTCGATCGAGAGCGATCGACTTCTCGTCCAGGCGGCGGATACCACCGATGAGGCGGCCACCAAGGCGCTTGCCGAACTTGCCGAGGCGAAGAACGGCAGGGTGGACGTGCTGGTCAACGTCGCTGGCATCTTCCCGGTGCAGAAGTTCCTTGACATGACCGCTGACGACTGGCGCAAGATCATCGACATCAATCTCACCGGCACCGCGCTGATGTGCAAGGCGATGCTGCCGCTGATGATCGGTCGCGGCTGGGGCCGGATCGTCAACATCGGCTCGGCCTCGATCTACAGCGGTGTGATCGGTCAGGCGCATTATGTGGCCGCCAAGTCGGGCATGATCGGGCTGTCGCGCACATTGGCGCGCGAATTCGGCGAGGAAGGTATCACGGTAAACGTCGTCGCGCCGGGTGTGACGATCACGCCCGCCGCCAGGAAGACGCTGCCCGAAACGATCCAGACCGAAGCGATCAAGGCGCGCTGCATCCAGCGCGAGGAGCAGGCCGGCGACCTGACCGGCACGGTGTTCTTCCTCGCCTCCCCCGACGCCGACTTCGTGACGGGCCAGACCGTGATCGTCGACGGCGGCAACCAGATGATCTGAGGGCATGACGCGGCTGAACCTCGCTCGCGCGTCGCTCGTGATCGGCCTGCTGATCGGACTGGCGAGCTGGAAGGAAAGCGTCGGCCATATCGGCAATGCCGACTTCCTCGTGCCGGCCTATCCGCTGGGGGCGACGCACGCCTGGTATCACGTCTTCCGCGAGGTGTGCGGCGACGTCGCCAAGATGGTCGTGTTCGTGCTGCTGTTCTTCGGGCCCGCCCGGTGGCGGATGCCGTTCACCTGGTCGATCTGCCTGATCCTGATGCTCGGCTATTACGCGCCGTTCTGGATCGGCGAGCCGTTCCTGCCCGCGCTCTCCGCGCCGATCGCGGTCGCCGGATGGGCGCATCTCGCAATGGCATTCTTCGCTTTTCTTGGCTTGGCGCTGGCCCGGCCGGCCTTCCGGCTCCCGATAAGGACAAGACCATGACCGACCTCTTCGATGGCTTCGACCTCAGCGGCCTGGCCTTGCCCAGCCGCATCGCGATGTCGGCGATGACCCGCACCCGCGCCCGCGAGGACGGCGTGCCGACCGACCTTATGCGCAACTATTACGTCCAGCGCGCGTCCGCCGGACTGATCGTCACCGAATGCACCGAGGTGTCCGATCAGGCGCACGGGATCATCCGCTGCCCCGGCATCCACCGCGACGACCAGATCGCCGGCTGGCGCACGGTCACCGATGCGGTGCATGCTGCGGGCGGGCGCATCTTCTGCCAGATCTGGCATTGCGGCCGCGTCGCGCATCCCGACATGCGCGGCGGCGAGCAGCCGGTCGCTCCGTCGCCGATCCCGGCTACGGGCGACTTCTTCCTGCCCAGCGGGCGGGTCGATTTTCCGGTGCCGCGCGAACTCGCGATCGACGAGATCCCCGGCATCGTCGAGAGCTTTGCCCGGGCGACCCGCAATGCCCGCGCCGCCGGCTTCGACGGTGTCGAGCTGCACGGGGCGAACGGCTATCTCCACGACCAGTTTCTGCAGGACGGCAGCAACCGGCGGACCGACGCCTATGGCGGCAGAATCGAGAACCGCGCCCGGCTGATGATCGATACCGCGACCGCGATGATCGCGGCGTGGGACGCAGGCCATGTCGGCGTCCGCCTCTCGCCATCGAGCTTCCTCTACGGGGTCGACGACAGCGACAAGCGCGCGACCTACGGCCATGTCATCGAGCGGCTGGATGCGCTGGGCGTCGCCTACATCTGTCTGCTCGAGCCCAATGCCAAGGCGATCGAGCAGGGCGTCCAGATCGAGCATGTCGCCGAGACCTTCCGCCCGCTGATCACGGTGCCGCTGATGGTCAACACCGGCTTCGACAAGGCGAAGGGCAATGCCGCGATCGGCAGTGGCGAGGCTGATATCGTCGCCTTCGGCGTTCCGTTCCTCGCCAATCCCGACCTGCCCGAGCGCCTGCGCATCGACGCGCCGCTCAACACGCCAGATCCCAAGCTGTTCTACGGCGAAGGAGCGGAAGGATACACCGATTACCCCGCGCTCTCCGAGACCGTCGACGCTTGACCCGCTCCTTGCCCGAAAGGCTCACCATGTCCGCATCGCCACACTTCACGCCCGAGGGCGCAGCGCTCGTTCTCATCGACCATCAGGTCGGCACGACCCAGCTGATCAAGAACATCATGCCCGACACCTCGATCCGCAACGCCGCCCTGCTCGGCAAGGCGGCGCTCGCCTACAAGATGCCGATCGTGATGACCTCCAGCCAGGAGGACCAGATTCAGGGCCCGCTGCATCCGCTGCTCCAGCAGACGATGCCCGAAGCCTATGCCGCACGGGTCAAGCGGGTCGGCATCGTCAACGCCTGGACCGACCCGAATTTCGTCAAGGCGATCGAGAGCACCGGCCGACGTCAGCTCATCATGGCGGCGGTCACCACCGACATCTGCCTCGTCTTCCCGGCGATCAGCGCGGTCGAGGCGGGCTATGAGGTGCTGGCGGTGATGGACGCCAGCGGCACCGACACCGAGATCGGCGAGGACATGGCGCGGCGGCGGATGGAGCGCGCCGGCGTGTGGCTCACCTCGACCAACACGATGGTCGCCGAACTCGTGCAGAACTGGAACACGCCGCAGGGCATCCCGCTCGTCCAGGCGATGACCGCGATCTCGCCGATGCTGCCGGTCGAATGGGCCAGCACCTGAGCCTCGGCCTGCCGATTCCCGCCGCACCCGCCGCTTCGAGCTTCGCTCTTAAAGTCAGTCTTTAACCAACCAAAGAGGCATCGCCATGGCCGATCCGACTGCTCCATCCTCGTACACGCCCGGAAACGCCATTCCGGCCGACGATCCGCACCGCAAACTGTCGGTGATCGATCCGGACGATCCCAAGCTGCGCCATGTCGCGGTCGTCGGCGACACCTACACGATCCTGCTCTCCGGCGCGGAAACCGCAGGCAGATATTGCCTGATCGACATGAGCATTCCGCACTGTGGCGGTCCCGGGCCGCATCGTCACGATTTCGAGGAAATGTTCACCATCCTCGACGGCGAGATCGATTTTCATTTCCGCGGCGAGGTGACTACCGTCAAGGCCGGAATGACGATCAACGTCCCCGCGAACGCGCCGCATTTCTTCAGCAACGTCAAGGATGTGAAGGCCCGCATGCTGTGCATGTGCGCGCCGGCGGGCCAGGAAGAGTTCTTCATGGCGGTCGGCACGCCGGTCGCCAGCCGCACGACGCCCGCGCCCGAGCAGAGCAAGGCGGAGCAGGCTGCCTTCATGGAAAAGGCGCAGGCGCTGGCCCCGCGCTTTCACACGGAAATGATCAAGCCGTGAAGCTCTACTGGGGACCGCACACCTGCGCGATCGGCATCCACATCCTGCTCGAGGAACTCGGCGCGACCTACGAGACCGAAAGGATCGATGTCGCCGGCGGCGCGACGCACGAGCCGCCGTTTCTCGCGATCAATCCCAAAGCCAAGGTACCGACGCTGGTGCGCGACGACGGCACCGTCCTGACCGAGTTCGGGGCGATCGCGACGTGGCTCGCGCGGACGCATGCCGAGAAGGACCTGCTGCCGGCCGATCCGGAGACCGAGGCGCGCATCTTCGAGACGATGGCCTATGTCGAGGGCACCATCCACGGCCAGGGCTTCGGGAGGATCTTCGCGCCCGAGATGTTCGAGCCGCAGGACATCGTCCACCAGACGGCCGGGCTCGGGCAGGCGTCCGTGAAGCGGCAGGGGAAAGGCATCGTCGAGACCGGGTTCGCGATCCTCGATCCCCAGCTCGCCCGCCACGATCATGCCGCTGCCGACCGCTTCACGATCGCCGACGCCGCGCTGTTCTACGTCGAGCGCTGGGCGAAACCGCAAGGCATAACCCTCCCGGTCAACCTGGCCGCGCATTTCACCCGAATGCTCGCGCGCCCGGCGGTGCACAAGGTGC
>CAXSHP010000175.1:0-6249 GCA_964236935.1 uncultured Sphingomonadaceae bacterium | reverse complement strand
AGGATCAGCGGCGCGTGCGCGGTCCAGTGGAGGATGCGGCGGCCCCACAGATCGGGTCGCCAGCTCAGATCCTCGACCTGTCCGCCGTGGGTCAGCAGCCAGCCGCGCACCAGTGCCTCGGCGACCGGCGCGGCCTCGGGACGCGGCACCGCGGCGGCGAGATCGCGCAGCCAGGCGAAGCTCTGGAGATGATCGGCGAGCGCGGCCGACGCGCCGGGCGCGGTGAAATCCATGCTCGCCAGATCGACGGTCTCGCCGCCGTGGCGCAGGCGCCCCGTCAGCAGCTCCGAACCGGCGGACGAGTCGCCCGGGATCGGATCGATCGGCACCGCGAGCAATTTGAGCGGGTAACGCCCGCGCAGCCGCATCGCGTGGAGCGGCGTGCGCCAGGTCAGCCGATGGAAATGCGCGGCGATCCGCTCGGCGAGCGATACGCCCTTGTCGCCGTCGGCCCGGATCAGCCGCCGTCCGCTCTCGATCGTGTCGCCGATGCCGCTGGGCGGCTCGGTCGCGACCGGAGCGGCGGCGCTCATCCCCCCCTCAATGTCCTGATGTTCGACGCATAAGCATCCGCGCCCCCGCGGAAGGTGGCGGTGCCCGCGACGAGCGCGTCGGCGCCGGCGGAGATCGCCAGACGCGCGGTCTCGGCGTCGATCCCGCCGTCGACCTCGAGATCGATCATGCGGCCGGTGGCGTCGATCGCCTTGCGGATCGCCTCGATCTTGCGCAGCTGGCCGGCGATGAAGCTCTGCCCGCCGAAGCCGGGATTGACGCTCATCACCAGCACCAGATCGACCTGGTCGAGCACATAATCGAGCATCTTCGCGGGGGTTGCCGGATTGAGCGACACGCCGGCGCGCTTGCCCAGCGCCTTGATCCGCTGGAGCGTGCGATGGAGGTGCGGCCCCGCCTCGGGATGGACGGTGATGGTATCGGCGCCGGCTTCGGCGAACGCGTCGAGGAACGGATCGACCGGCGAGATCATCAGATGGACGTCGAGCAGCTTGGCGGTGTGCGGACGCAGCGCCTTGACCACGCCCGGCCCGATCGTGAGGTTCGGCACGAAATGGCCGTCCATCACGTCGACATGGATCCAGTCGGCCCCCGCCGCATCGATCGCGCGGACTTCCTCGCCGAGACGAGCGAAGTCGGCGGACAGGATCGACGGGGCGATACGGACGGGCTGTTGCATGGCGGAAGCGTAACGATGCGGGCCGGAGGCTTCAAGCTTCGCGCCTTCCCCACCCTCGGCAACAGCGATTCAGACTCGGCGGAACCTCGCGATGAAGAAGCCGTCGGCACCGCCCTTGTCGGCAAAGGTGCCGGGCGCGACGCGGACATGGCCCTGCGGGTTCGCGACGATGCCGGCGGGCAGTTCGTCGGGCGCCACCGGCTCGATTGCGAACTCGGGGTGCGCGGCGAGGAAGCGCTCGGCGACCGTCTCGCCCTCCGCCGGCTCGAGCGAGCAGACCGCGTAGATCAGCACCCCGCCCGGCGCGACCCAGGCGGCGGCACGCGCGATCATCGCCTGCTGCTGGAGCGCGAGCGTGGCGATCGCGCGATCGGTGACGCGGTGGAGCACGTCGGGATGGCGGCGGAAGATGCCGGTCGCCGAGCAGGGCGCGTCGAGCAGGATCGCATCGACCGGCGCGGGCGGCGACCAGCCGAGGATGTCGCCCGCGACGAGCTTCGCCGTGAGGGAAGTGCGCGAGAGATTGTCGGAAAGTCGTGCGAGACGACTTTGCGCGAGCTCGACCGCGGTCACCTGCCAGCCGGCGGCGGCGAGCTGCATCGTCTTGCCGCCCGGCGCGGCGCACAGATCGAGCGCGCTGCGCCCGTTCCCAGCGCCCAGCAGACGGGCGGGAAGCGAGGCGGCGATATCCTGGACCCACCAGCCGCCTTCGTCGAACCCGGCGAGCGCGGTGACATTGTCGCCGCGGGCGATGCGGACATGGCCGGGAAAGAGGCTCTCGCCGCCGAGCCGCGCGGCCCAGGCAGCGGTCGCGGCGGGATCGGCGAGGGTGAGATCGACCGGCGGCGCGACCGCGAGCGAGCGGCCCGCGGCGGCGACCGCAGCGGCGCCCCAGGCCGCGCTCCAGCGCCGCGCGACCGGCTCGGGCAGCATCGGCGTTTCGGGCAACCGCGCGCCGCCGCGCATCAGCGATCCGAACACCCCGTGGACGAGCCGGCGCGGGCCGCCCTCGACCAACGGCAGCGTCGTCGCGATCGCGGCGTGCGGCGGAGTGCCCATCGCCAGCGCCTGGATCAAGGCGACGCGCAGCACCGAGCGCGCCTTGGCGTCCGGCGGGAGCGGCCGCGCGGTCGCGCCATCGATCAGCGCGTCGAGATCGGGCAGCCGGCGCAACGCTTCGGCGGCGATCGCACGGGCGAACGCGCGATCGACCGCGAGCGGGAGATGCTGGGTGGCGACCGCGACCGAGGAATCGAGCGGGAGGCCTTTGCGCAGGACCGCGTCGAGCAGGCGCAACGCGGCGCGGCGCGCCTCGACGCCGACGGGTTCGGGATTGGTCATTGAACCAAAACGGGTAATAGAGAGATATGCCGAACCAGCGCCCCTCGCACGTCAAGCCGCCTGCCTATCTCACGCCCAGTCCGCCTCTGCCCGAGCCGGCGGAAGTCGTGCCCCCGAACGATCCCGATCCGCTCGATCCGGTGCGTTACGGGGATTGGGAGAAAAACGGCATCGCCGTCGATTTCTGACACGTCAGCGGGTCTCGCGCGTCAGCGGACGGGCGAGCAGCCGCTCGATCACCACGCCGACCTCGACCTCGCCGGCGAGCAGATCGCACACCGCATCGACGATCGGCATGTCGACCCCGGCGTCGCGCGCCGCATCGCGCAGCACCGGCGCGGTGAACGCGCCCTCCGCCACCGTCAGGCGCGATGCGAGCAGCACCTCGGCATCCTCGCCCTGGCCGAGGCCGACGCCGAGGGTGAAGTTGCGCGACGTATCCGACGAGCAGGTCAGGACCAGATCGCCGAGCCCCGACAGCCCGGCGAGCGTCTCGCTCCGGGCGCCGCGCGCGAGGCCGAAGCGCGTCATCTCGGCGAAGCCGCGCGCGATCAGAGCGGCGCGCGCATTCTCGCCGAGCCCCGCCCCGGCGACGACGCCGCAGGCGATGGCCAGCACGTTCTTGACCGCGCCGCCGATCTCCGCGCCGACCACGTCCTCCGACAGATAGGGGCGGAACGCCGAGCGGGCGAGGCGCGCCGCAACCGCCGCGGCGACGCGCGGATCGGCGCAGGCGAGCGTCACCGCGGTCGGCAGGCCTTCCGCCACCTCGTGCGCGAACGTCGGCCCGGACAGCACGGCGATCGGGCTGCCCGGATGAAGCTCGGCGGCGACCTCGGACAGCAGCATCCCCGTCCCCGCCTCGATCCCCTTCGCGCACAGCACCAGCGGGGCGCCGCTCGGCGCGAGCTGGACGAGCGTCGCGCGGACATGCTGCGCGGGAGTGACGACGAACAAGGCGTCGCACGCGGTCATCGTCGCGAGATCGTCGGTCGCCTGGATGGCGAAGGCGAGCGGGATGCCGGGGAGGAACGAAGGGTTGGCATGATGGGTGTTGATCGCGGCGACGACTTCGGCCTCGCGCGCCCAGATCGTCACCCGGCCGCCGCTCGCCGCGACCCGCGCGAGCGCGGTGCCCCAGGCGCCCCCGCCGATCACCCCGATGCGGCCGAACCTCATGCCTTCGCCCCCGCGCCGCGGACCTTCTCGGCCGCTTCGTCGAGCGGCCAGCGCGCGCGGGCGGGCGCATCGAGCGGATCGGTCAGCCCGGCGGCGAGCCGCTCGGCGCCGGCCCAGGCGATCATCGCGGCATTGTCGGTGCAGAGCCACAGCGGCGGCGCGGCGAACGGGAGGTCGTGCCGGTGCGCCAAGGCGGCGAGCGCCTCGCGGACTGCGCGGTTCGCGGCGACGCCGCCGGCGACGACGAGCGCCGTAATGCCGGGCGCCTGGGCGAGCGCGCGACGGGTGCGGTCGACCAGGCAATCGACCACCGCCTGCTGGAACGAGGCGGCGATATCGGCGGGACGGTGGATGCCGGCGTCGCGCGCGCGCAGCACCGCGCTCTTCAGCCCGGCAAAGGAGAAATGCGGTTCGGCCGAGCCGACCAGCGGGCGCGGCAGCGGCACCGCGGCGGGATCGCCCGCCGCGGCGGCGCGCTCGACCGCGGGGCCGCCGGGGAAGCCGAGCCCGAGCAGCTTGGCGGTCTTGTCGAACGCCTCGCCGGCGGCGTCGTCGATCGTCGTCGCGAGGCGGCGATACGAACCGACGCCCGCGACCAGCAGCAGCTGGCAGTGCCCGCCCGAGACGAGCAGCAGCAGATAGGGGAAAGCGAGGGCGGAATCGGCGAGGCGCGGGCTGAGCGCATGGCCTTCGAGATGGTTGACCGCGATCAGCGGCTTGGCGGCGGCAAGCGCGAGCGCCTTGGCGGTAACCAGCCCGACCATCACGCCGCCGATCAGCCCGGGGCCGGCGGTGGCGGCGACGGCATCGACCTCGGCCAGGGTGACGCCGGCGTCCCCGAGCGCGGCCTCGACCAGGGGCATGAGGATCTCGACATGCGCGCGCGCGGCGATCTCGGGCACGACGCCGCCATAGGGTGCGTGCGCCGCTTCCTGTCCCGCGAGCCGGTGCGCGAGGATGCGGCGATCGGAGGCGACGACCGCCGCGGCGGTCTCGTCGCACGAGGATTCGAGGCCGAGGATCAATGACATCCAGCGCGGTGTAAACGTTCGGGCGGATGGGTTCTATAGCGACGGACTTTGCAGTAGAGCACGGCCGATGCGCTTTCCCGTCCGCCTTGGCACCCGCGGATCGCCGCTCGCGCTGACCCAGGCGCGGATGACCGCGGCGGCGCTGTGCGCGGCGCACGGCTGGGCGGCTGACGCGATCGAGATCGTGCCGGTGCGCACCAGCGGCGATCGCATCCAGGATCGCCCGCTCGCCGAGGTCGGCGGCAAGGCGCTGTGGACGCGCGAGCTCGATCGCGTGCTGGCCGATGGCGCGATCGACTGCGCGGTCCATTCGATGAAGGACGTCGAGACGATCCGGCCCGAGGAGATCGTGATCGCCGCGCTGCTGCCGCGCGCCGACGTGCGCGACCGGCTGATCGGGGCGGCGAGCGTCGCCGCGCTGCCCGCTGGCGCGCGGGTGGGAACGTCGTCGCCGCGACGTACCGCGCAGGTGCGCCGGCTGCGCCCCGACATCGAGATCGTGATGTTTCGCGGCAATGTCGCGACCCGGCTCGAGCGACTCGCGCGCGGCGAGGCGGAGGCGACCCTGCTCGCCGCGGCGGGGCTCGATCGGCTCGGGCAGGCGGGGATCGGCGCGGCGATCCCGATCGAGACGATGCTGCCGGCGCCGGCGCAGGGCGCGGTCGGGATCGAGACGCTGGTGGGGCGGACCGAGCTGCGCGAGCTGATCGGCGCGATCGACGATGCGGCGACGCGCGCGTGTGTAAAGGCGGAGCGGGCGCTGCTCGCGTCGCTTGGGGCGGATTGCCGCTCGCCGGTGGCTGCGCTGGCGACCGTAAAGGGCGATGCGCTGCGGCTGCGCGCCGAGATCCTGACGCTCGACGGCAGCGAGCAGGTCGCCGACGAACGGCTGGTGCGCCACGACGGCGATGCCGCGGCGCTGGCGCAGGCGCTGCTCGGGCGCGCCTCGCCGGCATTGCGGACATTGTTCGCCGGATGAGGCCGCTGCTCGTGCTGCGGCCCGAGCCGGGCGCGACAGCGACCTGCGCGCGGGCGCAAGCGCGGGGTCTCGAGGCGATCAAGGCGCCGTTGTTTCGGCTCGTGCCGCTCGCGTGGACGATGCCGGCGGAGCCGATCGACGCGGTGATGCTGACCAGCGCGAACGCGGTGCGCCACGGCGCGATCGCGGCGTTGGCGGGAATGCCCGCGTTCGTCGTCGGTACGGCCACCGCGGACGCCGCGCTCGCGGCCGGATTTCACGACGTGCGCGTCGCCGCGGGAGACGGCGCGGGATTGCTGGCGCTGATCGAGCGGAATATGCCGGGGCGGGTGCTCCATCTGGTGGGCCGCGATCACGTCCCGCTCGACAGCGCGACGGTCGAGATCGTGCGCCGCATCGCTTATGCCGCCGAGCCGATCGCGGCGCTGCCCGCCACCGCGATCGCGGCGCTGTCGCGCGACGCCGTCGTCCTGCTCCATTCGCCGCGTGGCGCCGCGACCTTCGGCGCGCTGGTCGACATTGCGAAA
>CAXSHP010000174.1:4438-6268 GCA_964236935.1 uncultured Sphingomonadaceae bacterium | reverse complement strand
CTGACCGCCGACTGCGTGATGATGTACGCCCAGCGCGGCCACGGCAAGCGCTCGAGCTTCTATTCGGACTACACTTTCGGCTGCTGGACCCCGGAGGGCGAGCTGCTGCCGGTCGGCAAGGCCTATTCGGGCTTCACCGACGAAGAGCTCAAGATGCTCGATCGCTTCGTGCGCAACCATACCGTCGAGCGTTTCGGCCCGGTGCGCGAGGTGGAGAAGACATTGGTGCTCGAGGTCGCGTTCGATTCGATCCACGAATCGAAGCGCCACAAGTCGGGCGTGGCGATGCGCTTTCCCCGCGTCGCGCGCATCCGCACCGACAAGCCCGCCGCCGAGGCCGATACGATCGCCACGCTGCGGCGGCTGATCGCGTGACTTGCCCCGGCCCGTCTCGCCTGTTAGGGGGCGCGGCAACGGCGCGGAGCACTTCGCGACGATCCCTTCGTGTTTGCCACGTGCGAGAGTAGACGACCCTATGCAGATCATCGTTCGCGACAATAATGTCGACCAGGCCCTGCGCGCGCTCAAGAAGAAGCTGCAGCGCGAGGGCGTGTATCGCGAGATGAAGCTGCGCCGTCATTACGAGAAGCCGTCCGAAAAGCGCGCCCGCGAGCGCGCCGCCGCGATCCGCCGCGCGCGCAAGCTCGAGCGCAAGCGCATGGAGCGCGACGGCAGCCGCTGAGTCCCAACCGGTTACGAACGAGGCGAGCGGCCATGTCGGAAGTCACTGCGGTTCCCATTCGCCCGATCGACCGGCGGATCCTCGTCACCTTGTGGATCGGCATCGCCGCCTTGATCCTGGTCGCCTTGCTCGGCGCGTGGCACGGCACCGCCAAGGCGGTCGCGCGACAGGGCACCGCGGCCGAATATCTCGCCTGGAACGGCAAGCGCGCCGGCGTCACCACCACCGCGTCGGGCCTGCAGTATCAGATCATCAAGCCCGGCAAGGGCAATGCCCATCCGACGCTGCAGGACGTCGTGCTCGTCGCGTATGAGGGGCGGCTGCGCGACGGCAAGGTGTTCGACAAGAGCGACAAGGCGCCGCTCGAACTCAACGCGGTGATCCCCGGGTGGAGCGAAGGCCTCCAGCTGATGACCAAGGGCGCCAAGTACCGCTTCTGGATCCCGCCGGCGCTCGCTTACGGCGCGCGGGCGACGGGGCCGATCCCGGCCAATTCGGATCTCGAGTTCGACATCGAATTGCTCGATTTCATCCCCGCCGCACTGCTCCGCCAGCAGATGCAGATGCAGGGGATGGCGGCGCCCGGCGGCGGCGGCGCACCGCATGGCGAGATGCCGCCGGGGATGTAGCATCCGTCCGTCATCCCGGCGAAAACCGGGATCCACGGACACGGGCGTTCAGAATTCGAGCGGACGCTATCCATGGATTCCGGCTTTCGCCGAAATTACGGCAGTGGGTTTGCTCAGGCTTTCGCCTCTTCCGCCTGTGCCTCGGATTTGCTCTCGAGCGCGACCTTGGTCATCGCGAGCAGCGAATCGGCGAAGGTCAGCCCCAGGATCCCGAACAGCGCCCCGAACAGCAGCTGCGCGCCGAGCACCAGCGCCGGCGGGAGATCGACCGAGCGCCGCGCCACCGTCGGCACGATCAGATAGCCGTCGACCGTCTGGATCGAGAGATAGATGCCGAGCGCCCACAGGCCGGTCGCGGTGCCGGCGCTGAACCCGACCAGCACGGTCAGCACGCCGGCGATGATCAGGCCGATGTTGGGGAGGAAGGCGAGCAGCCCGGTGACGATCCCGAGCATCGTCGCCATCGGCACGCCTGCGAGCGACAGCAGCAGCGCCGAGCCGAATCCCTCGACCGCCATG
>CAXSHP010000174.1:0-4428 GCA_964236935.1 uncultured Sphingomonadaceae bacterium | reverse complement strand
GATCGAGAGCGCGATGGCGACGAACACGCCCTCCACCGCCATGCCGAGCAGCCGCCCGGCCATCAGCCGCCGCATCGTATGCCCCATGTCGGCCATCGTCTCGTAGAAGCGCGCGCGCGACGCGAGCGGCAGCATCCAGGCGATGCCGCGCTCGTACAGCCGTGGCTCGATCGCGATGAAGATGCCGAGCACGACGATCATCGCGATGCTGGAGACGACCCCGAACGCCGTGCCGACCGCCGCCGTCAGCTGGCCAAACGAGCCCATGATCTGGCGCCCAATCTCGCTCGCGCCGCCGCCCTGCTGGATCAGCCCCATCGCCTGCGCCCAGGCGGAGATGCGCGCGACCTGCGCCGTCACGACGATCGTCAACGCCTCGGCCTGGCCGGCGATCTGCGAGCCCGAGAACCAGAACGCCCACATCAGGAACAGGAACGAGAGCAGGCACACGATCAGCAGCCGCCAGCCGCGCCGGATCGGCCAGACGCGCCCGAGCAGGCGCGTGCCGCCGTCGAGGATCGCCGCGAACACCAGCCCGCCGAAGATCAGCAGCAGCGGCTGCGCGAGCAGCCAGACGAGCGCGACCGCGACCGCGACGCCGATCCACACCATCGCGCGCTTGAGCTCCTCGCGCACCAGCGGATCGCGCAGCTCGTTCGGGCCGGGCTGCTCGATCGGGCGCGCCGCCCGCCGGGTCATGACGCGGGACCGCGCAGCGGATGGAGGCTCATCCCCGCGCGGCCGCCGCGCAGCGCGGTGAACCAGCTGATCGGGTTCCACAATTTGGTAGATCCGTCGAACGAGAAGGTGATGAATTCCGCGCGCCCGCCGATATTTTCGAACGGTACCGGCCCGCCGAGCCCCGCATCGGCGGCGGCGACGCGGCTGTCGGCCGATTCGTCGCGGTTGTCGCCCATCACGAAGACATGGTCGGCCGGCACCTTGATCGGGCCGTAATCGTCGGGCGATCCGGGGAAATAGCCGAAGTCGACGGTGTCGTAGCGGCGCCCGCCGGGGAGCGTCTCGCGCACCACCGGCAGCGCGCAATAGAGCTTGCCGCCGGGGCCGCCGACCTCGCGGCCCGACTGGCGCGGCGAGGCGCATGGGGTGTTGAGGTCGATTGGCACCAGAGTGGGCTGGCGGATCTCGCGCGGCACCGGCTGGCCGTTGAGGATCAGGGTGCCGGCGCGCATCTCCACCGTATCGCCGGGCAGGCCGATGACGCGCTTGATATAGTCGCTGGTCAGCCCCGGCGGGGTGACGATGACGATGTCCCCGCGCTCGGGCAGGTGGCCGAACAGCCGCCCGGGGATCGGCGGCAGGATATGGAAGCTCGGCGACACGAACGACCAGCCGTAGGGATATTTCGTCACCACCAGCCGGTCGCCGGTGAGCAGGTTCGGCATCATCGATTCGGATGGAATATAGAAGGGCTTGGCGATGAAGCTGTGGAAGCCGAGCACGGCCAGCACCAGCCAGAATACGCCCTTGGCTTCGGCCCACCAGTCGGTGGCCGGCTTGGTGCGGGCGGTGACGGGCGGCACCGGCGCGGTCGCCTCGCCATTCGGGTCGCTCAAGCGATCTGCTCCTTGATCGGGTATGCTTCGATGATGACGAACGCCTGCGCCCAGGGGTGGTCATCGGTCATGGTCAGATGGACGTGCGCCGCGTGGCCTTCCGGGATGATCGCGTCAAGCCTTTGCCGCGCGCCCCCGGCCAGCGCCAGCGTCGGCGCGCCCGAGGGCAGGTTGACCACTCCGATATCCTTCATGAACACGCCCTGGCGGAAACCGGTGCCGACCGCCTTGGCGAACGCCTCCTTGGCGGCGAAGCGCTTGGCGTAGGTGCCCGCGCGGGTCAGTGTGCGCCGCTCGCCCTTGGCGCGCTCGACGGCGGTGAACACGCGCGCGATGAAACGCTCGCCGAACCGGTCGAGCGAACGCTGGATCCGCTCGATCGAGCAGAGGTCCGATCCGATCCCGACGATCATTGCCTCATCCCGAACGCACCGCTTTGTCGAGCGAAGTCGAGAGACGTTCAACGGTCGGAACGTGTCTCGACTTCGCTCGACAAAGCGGGCTTGGACGTGCATTCACCTCGCCGCATCCATCGCTTCGCGCATCCTTCTCACGCTCGCGTCGAGCCCGGTGAAGATCGCCTCGCCGATCAGGAAGTGGCCGATGTTGAGCTCGGCCAGCTGCGGGATCGCGGCGATCGGCCCGACATTGTCAAAGGTCAGCCCGTGCCCGGCGTGCGGCTCGATGCCGTTCTTCGCCGCCAGCGCGGCGCCTAGTGCGATGGCCTCGAGAGCGTGTCCTTTCGCGTGGCCGCTCGCGTTCGCGTAGTCGCCGGTGTGGAACTCCACGACCGGAACTCCAAGTTCCATTGCTGCCAGCAACTGATGATGATGGGCGTCGATAAAAAGGCTGACGCGGATGCCGGCCTCGCAGAGGCTAGCCACAATCGGCCGCAGCGATTCTATCTGCCCCGCCGCATCGAGCCCGCCCTCGGTGGTGCGCTCCTCGCGGCGCTCGGGGACAATGCACGCGGCGTGCGGGCGATGCGCGAGGGCGATCGCCAGCATCTCGGCGGTCGCGGCCATCTCGAGGTTGAGCGGGATCGTCAGCGCGGCCGTCAGCCGATCGATGTCGCCGTCGGTGATGTGCCGCCGGTCCTCGCGCAGGTGGGCGGTGATGCCGTCGGCACCGGCCGCGGCCGCCGCGAGCGCCGCGCACAGCGGATCGGGATGCGCGCCGCCGCGCGCGTTGCGGATCGTCGCGACATGATCGATGTTGACGCCGAGGCGCAGTTTTTCCGGCATTCTCGCTCCGCGGACGTGCTTTCGTCTGATAGGCGCGGGTGCGAATCGCTTCAACCGCGCGATCGCAAAGCGGCGCTTGAGACGGACGGACGTCCTGCCTATAAGGCCGCCACCGAAGGCAGGCCGACGAGGCCAGGCGGCCGCGCGGGCGGCGCTCTGGGGGTAAGATGAAGAGCTGGAAGACGATAGTGATGGCGGCGACACTGGCCGCGGCATCGGCCGGGGCGCTCGCCCAGACGCCGGCCGCCGCGCCGGCCGCGCCCGCGCCTGCGGCCGCCGCCGTGGCCGCACCCGCCGCGACCGCGACGCCGGTGACGCCGCAGTTCGAGCATCCGACGCCCGGCATCGGCCAGCCCGACGGCCGCTTCGGCCTGCAGGATCAGGTGACCGACATCGGCCGCGAGGCGATGTGGATGCACAATGTCGTGCTGATGCCGATCATCACCTTGATCTCGCTGTTAGTGCTCGGACTGCTCGCCTACGTCGTGATCCGCTTCCGCCGCAGCGCCAATCCGGTGCCGTCGCGCACTTCGCACAACACCTTCATCGAGGTGATCTGGACGGTCGTCCCGGTGCTGATCCTGGTGGCGATCGCGGTGCCCTCGATCCAGCTGCTGGCGAATCAATATTCCCCGCCCAAGGCCGATCTCACGGTCAAGGTGATCGGGCACCAATGGTATTGGTCCTATCAATATCCCGACAATGGCGACTTCGAGGTGGTGTCGAACATCCTCAAGGACGAGGATGCGATCAAGCGCGGCGAGCCGCCGCATCTCGCGGTCGACGAGCGGATGGTCGTGCCGGTCAACGCGGTGGTCAAGGTGATCGTCACCTCGGACGATGTGCTCCATAGCTTCGCCGTTCCCGCCTTCTGGACCAAGATGGACGCGGTCCCCGGCCGGCTCAACGAGACCTGGTTCAAGGTCGACCGCCCCGGCGTCTATTACGGCCAGTGCTCGGAGCTGTGCGGTGCGCGCCACGGCTATATGCCGATCGCGGTCGAGGTCGTCCCGCAAGCCGATTTCGCCAAATGGATCGCGGCCAAAGGCGGGACGATAGGGGGCAAGCCGGTCTCGAGCGACGCCACCGCCAATTCGCCGATCGAGAATCCGGGCGGCCCGACGGTCGCCCCCGCCACCTTGACCCCGGCCGTGGCCGGCACTGCCGTGGCGGTCCCCGACCGTCAGGGCGCGACTTCGAACTGAGGCTGGACACATGACCGACATCGCCGCCACCCCCGCTTATTTCGAAGCGCACCACGATCATGCGCATCATCACGATGCCGATCACAAGCCGGCGTTTTTCGCGCGCTGGTTCATGTCGACCAACCACAAGGATATCGGCACGCTCTATCTGCTGTTCGCGATCATCGCGGGCATCATCGGGGGCGGCATCTCCGGCCTGATGCGGCTTGAGCTCGCGCAGCCGGGCATCCAGTATCTGCCGCTCTGGTCGGGCGCCGCCAACCTCGATCAGGCGCTCCATTTCTGGAACGTGCTGATCACCGCGCACGGCCTGATCATGGTGTTCTTCATGGTCATGCCGGCGATGATCGGCGGGTTCGGCAACTGGTTCGTGCCGATCATGATCGGCGCGCCCGACATGGC
>CAXSHP010000173.1:5909-6284 GCA_964236935.1 uncultured Sphingomonadaceae bacterium | reverse complement strand
TCGCCGCTTTGTCCATCACCACCTGGTCGTTCCACCAGCCCGCCTCGGTGATCCGGCGCGGCTCGCCGGGATGGTCCAGATCGACGGCGTAGAGATGCTGCTCGAGCGGCCCGTCCTTGTTGGCGAGGAAATAAGCGGTGTGGCCGGGCTCGTCGACTTCGACGAGCTTCTTCACCGCCCATTCGCCATGCGTCAGCGCGGTCCATTTCCCCGCGCGCCAGCGATAGAGATGCATGTAGCCCGAACGCTCGGAGCCCCAGATCAGGCTGCCGTCGGCGAGCGGCCGGAGATTGTCGTGGAGATTGATCCAGCTCTGCGCGGTTTCGCTGAACAGGAGCTTCGATGCCCCCGTCGCGGGATCGACGCGCAGCAGGT
>CAXSHP010000173.1:1321-5899 GCA_964236935.1 uncultured Sphingomonadaceae bacterium | reverse complement strand
AGCTTTCCGTCGCGGGCATAGAGGTACAGGTGGTGGAAGCCCGTGCGTTCCGAGCCCCAGATGAAGGTTCCGTCCTTCAGGGGAGTCATGTCGTTGTTGAGGTCGATCCAGTCCTTGTCGCGCTCGGTCAGGATCACCTTGGCCGCGCCGGTCAAGGGATCGACCGACAGGAGGTCGAGGGTGCGTTGGTCGCGGCTCTCGCGCTGCACGAGCAGCGCCGCGCCGTCGGGCGTCCAGTCGACGCGGGCGAGATAGAAATCGGGCTCGGTGCCGAGATCGGCTTTGACCCGGCCCGCGCCGTCGGGCGCCATGATCCACAATTCGACCGCGACGTTCGGCGTACCCGCGGCAGGATAGCGCTGCTCGTACAGCGTCGTGCCCGCGGCGCCGATCGCGGCGCGCGTCACGACCTTGACCCTGCTTTCGTCGACCCGCTCGACCGCGATCCGCCGGTCGTCGGGCGACCACCAATGGCCGGTGGTGCGATCCATCTCCTCCTGCGCGACGAACTCGGCCGAACCCCAGGTCAATGTCCCGCCGCCGTCGCTGGTCAGCGCGTGCTCGCGTCCGGTGCGAAGGTCGATCACGAACAGATTCTGATCGCGCACGAACGAGACGTAGCCGCCCGCCTGGCTGACCTGCGCGTCGACCTCGGTCGTCGGCGTGTTCGTCAGCCGCAGCGCGCCGCCGTCGAGCGCGGCGAGATAGAGGTCGCCGTCAACGGGCACGAGGATCGATCGGCCGTCGGGCGCCCAGTCATAGCCGACGATGCCCTTGGTGCCGCCGATCCGGGCGCGCTCGCGGCGCATCTTCTCCGCCTCGGAGATGGCCGCGCCCGAGCCGATCTTCGCGGAATCGACCAGCATCCGCGCCGTGCCGGTAGTGGTGTCGACGCTCCACAGATCGAAGCGCTCGCGATCGTCGGGGCGATTGCGCAGCAGTGTCGCAAGCCTGCCGTCGGGGGAAAGCTTGAGTTGGCGCGGCGTCGGGCCCGACAGCGCGGGGCTGGCGTACACGCGCTCGAGCGTCAGGCGCTCGGCGGCCGCGGCGGCGGATGTGGCGATGGTCATGGCGAAGAGCGCGAGGAGGAGTCTCATGGCCCCTCTTAACCCATCGTCATCCCAGCGAAAGCCGGGATCCATGGATATGGCAGGGCTGAAATCGAGCGGACTTATTCCTGCGCCGCCTTCTCCGGACGCGGATCGCGGCGCTCGGCGATGCGCGCCGACTTGCCGGTACGGCCGCGCAGGTAATAGAGCTTGGCGCGCCGCACGACGCCCTTGCGGACGACCTCGATCGAATCGATGTTCGGCGAATAGAGCGGGAAGACGCGCTCGACACCCTCGCCGAAGCTGATCTTGCGCACGGTGAAGCTCGAACCCATCCCGCGGTTGGCGCGCGCGATGCACACGCCCTCATAGTTCTGCACGCGCGTGCGTTCGCCCTCGACCACGCGGACACCGACGCGCAGCGTGTCGCCGGGGCGGAATTCGGGAATCTGCTTCGTCTCGTTGAACTTCGCGATGGCCTCGGCCTCGAGCGTCTGGATGAGGTTCATCTCATCGGGTCCTTATCTTCACGCCGCGCGCCAGAGGGCGACTGGACCCGAGCGCCGGCGTGGCGCTCCCACAGATCCGGCCGCCTTAGCCGTGTATCGATCTCGGCCTGGCGTTTGCGCCATGCCTCGATCCTCGCATGATCCCCCGATCGCAGCACTTCGGGGATCGTGCGCCCTTCCCATGTCACAGGTCGGGTATAATGCGGATATTCGAGCAGCCCCTTCTCGAAGCTCTCGTCGTCCCCGCTGGAAGCCGCGCCCATTACGCCGGGAAGCAGCCGGATGCAAGCATCGAGCAGCACCAGCGCGGCGGTTTCGCCACCGGACAGAATGTAGTCGCCGATCGACAGCGGCTCGATCGCACGCGCCTCGAACAGCCGCTCGTCGATACCCTCGAACCGGCCGCACAGGATGGTCACGCCGGGGCCGGCGGCAAGAGCACGGGCGCGGGCCTGGGTGAGCGGGGCGCCGCGCGGCGTCATGGCGACGACGGGCACGTCGGGTCGGCGCGCGATCGCGTCGTCGACGGCGCGCGCGAGGATATCGGCCCGCATCACCATGCCCGCGCCGCCGCCGGCCGGCGTGTCGTCGACCGAGCGATGCCTGTCGGTGGCATAGTCGCGGATCTGGATCGGCTCGCACGACCATCTGCTCTCCGCGAGCGCCTTGCCGGCAAGGCTGTGGCCGAGCGGTCCGGGGAACATCTCCGGGTAGAGCGTGAGGATAGTCGTGGCGAAAATCATTATGCCCGACGAATGCTCCACTCGAAAGCGGCCACCGCTGTCATCGCAACAAGGATCGCGGGTCCACCAATCAAGAAGGCGATCGGACCTAACGCAAGCAACCCGCAACCACACGCAATAGCAACCAGCGCAATCCGAACGATGCGCCGCTTTCGGACCAGGAGGAACGCGGCAGCCCAAAAAAGCGCCACCGGAATGGCGGGCATCGCCAGCAGGATCGCAATAGTCGCTATCCTATCCAATTTTCGACCCTTAGCCCGGGCACGTCTGCAAAGTGGACGATATTGTCCGTCACCACGGTCAAATCATGCGAAAGCGCCTGGGCCGCGATCAGTCGATCGTAGCTCGCGCGTCTGAACGGCAGGGAAGCGTAGGCGATCGCTGACTTATGGTCGAAATCAAGGACGGGCACCTCCTCGATAAACAGCTGCAGCTTGTCGAACGGCGGCGGCTTTCCGCGTGCCGAGCCGAATACGACCTCGGCATAGACTATGGCGGACGTCACGAGATCGCCTTCGTCGCACGCGGCCATTCGTTGCCGCAATTCATCGCTCACGCCGAGTGATGCCGCAATGACGACGTTCGAATCCAGCAGAAATTTCACCCGCGCCTCTCAAGCCGATCCAGCCATTCCGGGTCCTCCCACAACAGGGGGCGATGCTCGAAGACGCGATCCTCGGGCTTGATTAACTGAAGACCCGATCCGGCGGCGCAGCCCCACACCTTGTCAATGTTGAACTTGCGCTTAGGCCGCTCGGCCGGCTCGACGATGAAGCTCCCGCGCTCCTCACGCACCTTCATCACCAGGCCTTCCTTCAAGCCAAGCCCCTTGGGCAGCCTGAGCGCGACCGAGTTGCCCGACTTGAAGGTCTTGGCCGTATATTCTTCGCCCATCGCGACCTCCATATATATATACGGTATATACATGCCGATTGAGGTTGCAAGGAACGATGCATGCCGACGATCGCTGTCGCGCGATGAAGGATGTACCTCTCGATTGCCTGATCATCGGCGGCGGCCCCGCCGGTCTTACCGCCGCAATCTATCTCGCGCGTTTCCATCTCGGCGTCCGCGTGATCGACGCGGGCGGCGGGCGGGCGACGCTGATCCCGACGACGCACAATCACGCCGGCTATCCCGAGGGCATCGCCGGGGCGGAGCTGATCGCGCGGATGCGGAGGCAGGCGCTCAAATATGGCGCGGCGGTGATCGACGGGCGGGTCGACGCGCTGGAAATGCGCGACAGTCTCTTCGTCGCCGGGGAGGTCGCGGCGCGCAGCGTATTCCTCGCTACCGGCGTCACCAACAACCGGCCGAGAATCGCCGACGACGTGCATGACGAGGCGCTCGCGCGCGGCCTGCTGCGCTATTGCCCAATCTGCGACGGCTATGAGGTGACCGATCGCAAGGTCGGCGTGATCGGGACGCAAGCACACGGCATGAACGAGGCCGTGTTCCTGCGCGGCTTTACCCGCGACGTCACCTTGATCTCGCCCGACGCCTGTCACGATCTCGACGAGGTCGAGCGCGCCACGCTCGCCGGGCTTGGCATCGGGTTGGTCGACGGCCCATGCGAAGCCCTGCGCATCGAGGGCGAGCAGATGGTGGTGCCCACGCCGGTGGGGGTCCTGGCATTCGACAGCGTCTATCCGGCGCTCGGCTCGGTGATCCATTCGGACCTCGCTGCCGGGCTCGGCGCGGAAACCAACGACGAGGGCTGCCTCAAGGTCGATGCGCATCAGCGGACCAACGTGCCCGGCCTCTATGCGGCGGGCGACGTGGTGCGCGGGCTCGATCAGATCAGCCATGCGATGGGCGCGGCCGGGGTCGCGGCGACCGCGATCCGCAACGATCTCGCCGAACGGTCGCCGCTGGTGCGATAGTCAACCCCTCCGCTGGGTCGAGCCCCTCGACGCCGCCTGCGGCGTCGCTCGGGATAAACTGCGTCGAGACACGTTCCAGCCGTCGAACGTCCCTCGACTTCGCTCGGGACAGCGGTCGGCTAGGGCGGGATGACGCCAGCTTGAATCGTTCCCCCGCGGAGGCGGGGGTCCAGCCCCTCACAAACAGTCCTGGTTTGGTCTGGACCCCGCCTTCGCGGGGGAACGAAGCTAGCCAAGCTGAAGTCATCAGGCTTCTAGGTCAGGAAATCGGGGTCGATCACGACATGCTCGCCGTCGAGCCGCGCCTCGGGCCCGCGGAAGGCGATCATCGCGCGCTTTCCGTCCGCCTGCTCGATCTCGAGGATGTCGCCCGCGCCGAAATTCTCGATCGCCG
>CAXSHP010000173.1:0-1293 GCA_964236935.1 uncultured Sphingomonadaceae bacterium | reverse complement strand
AGATTTCGGCGCCGACCTGCTCTCCATCCTGCTCGATCGCCGCGACCCGCCCGAGCTTGGTGCCGTCGGATGCCACGCACGGCAGATCGATCAGGTCGACATGATAATATTCGCCCTCGCCCAGCGGCGGAAGCGCGGCGCGCGGGACGGTGAGCGCGATGCCGCGCAAGGCTTCGGCAGCGTTGCGGTCGGTCACTTCGGCAAAGCGCGCGACCGCGCCGTGCGGTCCCGGCCGAACCGGGGCGGATGCGGGTCAGCGTCAGCGTGCGACCCCCGGCCTCGAACACCGTGTGGCGTTCGAGGCTGGCGAGCGATTCGGCAAACAGCTTGAGGCGGACCTCGCCGCCGATGCCGTGCGCGCCGACGATCGCGGCAAGGGTGATCGGGCGTTCGCCCGACCGGCCCTCCCCGTCGCCCGCCAAGGCGATCAGCCCTCGGCCTTCTCGGCGCCTTCGGCCGGAGCGGCTTCCTCGGCACCCTCGACCGGAGTGTCGGCGGACGTGCCCTCGACACCCTCGGCGGGAGCCTCGGCCGCAGCGGACTCGACCGCGGTCTCGGCGCCTTCGGCGGGAGCGGCCTCGACCGAGCCCTCAGCCGGGGCTTGAGCGGATTCGCCTTCGTTGGTCGGCTCGGCCTGCGCTTCGACCGGCTCGGCAGCAGCCTCGACCGGCGCGGGCTCGGGCGCAGCCTCCTCCTCGACCGGCGCGGGGGCGGCGGCTTCGGCGGCTTCGGCGGCCTTGGTCGCGCGCTCCTCGGCGCGTTCCTTGGCCTTGTCGCCGGGCAGGCCCTTGTTCGGATTGTTCGGCTGGACGCGCTCGCGCACGCCGGCGGCATCGAGGAAGCGTGCGACGCGGTCGCTCGGCTGCGCGCCGACGCTCAGCCAATGCTTCGCGCGCTCGGCGTCGAGCACGATGCGCTTGGCGTCGTCCTTCGCGAGCATCGGATTATAGGTGCCGATCTTCTCGATGAACGCACCGTCGCGCGGGCTGCGCGAGCTGGCGACGACGATGCGATAATAGGGGCGCTTCTTGGCGCCGCCGCGCGACAGGCGGATCGAGACGGACATGGACTTCTTCCCTTCGTTGAATGCGAATTAGCGTTTGGTGAACTTGTCGAAACCGGGCGGCAGGCCGAACCCGCCGCCGCCGGGGAGACCGGGCAGGCCAGGCGGGAGCTGTCCGCCCCCTGCCCCGCCCATCATGTCGCCCATGCCGCCCTTGCCGAACAGCGCGCCCAATCCCTTGAGCCCGCCCATCTTGCGGATCTTCTTCATCGCGCCGGCCATCTCCTGGT
>CAXSHP010000172.1:0-6291 GCA_964236935.1 uncultured Sphingomonadaceae bacterium | reverse complement strand
ACTCCCGGATATTGCTTGGCGAGGTCTTTCACATCGTCGCGCAGGCTGACGACCACTTCCTGCCTGACGTTGATGTTGAGGTTGATCTCGATCGGCTTGTCGGGCGCCTTGACGCTGATGCACCCCGCCAGCATCGCGCCGGCCGTCAGGGAAAGCATCGTCCGTCTCATCGCCGAACGCCTCGCATCGCTCGCGCTCTTCGTCAATGTCGGGAGGGTCATGGTCTATCCTCGCTTTCCTGAGGCTGAACGGGTGCGCTTGACGTTTTGGCCGGCGCCGCCGGCCGGGATGGCAGCGCGTCGCGCACGAGCTGGCTCGGATCGGCGAACGAGCGCGCCGAGCCGACCAGCCCGCGGAACGGCGCGCGAATCGTGATGTTGAACTTGAACGGCAGCCGTTGGAGCGTCTTGGCGAACGGCGTGTCGCTGCCGAGCGGCTGCTGGTTGACCCCGTTGAACAGCACGCGGCTGACGATCTCGCCGTCGAGCGCGCCGTCGAGGTCGATCGACAGCGCCTGGTAGCGGATCGATTTGAGCGCGTCGAATGCGAGCTTGCCGAACACGCCGAGCTGCGCCTTGGTGATCTCGCCGACGTAAGCCAGTGTGCCGCCGCCCTTGCGCGCGATCAGCCGCCCGCCGACGATCCGCCCGCCCTTCGCATCGAACACCATCGGCACGACCCCGTCGAACGTGCCCGTCGCGGCGATGTTCTGGAACTCGAGCTGCTGGACGAAGCGCGCGGCGTCGAGCCCGGCGATCTCGAAGCTGAGGTTGCGATCGATCGGCTGGCCGAAGTCCATGATCGTGGGGCGCAGGATCAGCGCGCCGCCCGAAAACGGCCAGCGTCCGCCCTCGATGCGCACCCGCTGGCCGGCGAGCAGCTGATAATGGACGACGCCGCCGGCGACGACGATGCCTGGATTGACCTCGGCAATCGTCGCGACTTGTCCGGGCGCGGTCTCGAGGCCGAGCAGATCGGTGAAGACGAGCACGGTCTTGATCCCGCTCACCGGCCCGAACGCCGCGGCAAGATCGAGCCCGTCGGTGCGGAAGCGCCCGGTGCTGGTCACGCGCTGCGGACTCCACAGGATCTCGCCGCGCCCGCTGACCGCGCCCGAGACGTTGGCGACCACGCCGAGCGTCAACCGGGTCAGCGCTTCGGGCTGGAGCGAATCGCCGAAGCGCAGCTCGGGCACGTCGAGGATCGCGCGCCCGACTCCGGATGAAAGATCGTGGCGCAACGTCACCCGGCTGACCATCGCCCGGCTGGCGGGCTCGCGCAGCGTGGCGGTCGCGCTGATCAGGCCGGCGGCAAGCTTGAGCCGGACATCGTCGGCCACCAGCGGCTGGAAGCGCGCGACCGGGGCCTCGTCGGCGACGCGGAGACCGCCGTCGAGCGCCAGCACGCCGTCCGCGAGGCGCCAGCTCCCCTGCCCTTGCGACATCAGCAGCGGCACCTTGCCGATCTGCCCCGCCGCCCCGGCAAAGGTGCCCGCCAGTCCGTCACGCCCGACCGCGCCGCCGAGCTTGGCGACGTCGAGCCGCGTCTGCTCTCCGGCCGCGCCGAGCCGCACTTGGAGCGCGGCCAACGCGAAGCCGGGCCGATCGAGCGCGAACTGCAGCGACTCTGCCGCAACGACGAGCGGCGACGTGCCGGAGCGACCGACCAGACGCGGCCACGCAATCCGCCCGCCGCCGTGGAGCGGCCCGCCCGCCGTACGTGCGGCCAACGCCCCGCCGTCGGGGCACAGCGTCAGGCGGGCGGGGCCGAATTGCGCTCCCGCGAGCGCGAGCGAGGTCATGCCCAGCGGCACGCAATGCGGATCGAGGACGAAGGTGCCACGCGCATCGAAGCGCCCGTCGAGCGGCAGCGACAGGCCGGTCACGCGCCCACCCGCGAGCGGTCCGTCGAGCGTCACATTCGTGGTGAAACGCGTCGTGCCGCCCGCCGTGGCGAAGCGCAGCGGAGCCAGTGCGAGCCGCGCGCCACCGCCGGCATAAGGGGCGACCCGCGCCTGGCCGCTGATCGGGTTCCCGCCCTGCCGCTGGCGCACGATGATCCGCGCCTCGGGAAAGCCGCCACCGGCCAGGGTCAGCACGCCATCGGTGCGCAACGCGCCGGTGGGCCAGTAATAGCTCATGCCGTCGCCGCCGCCGAGCGCGAACCGCGCTCCGCTCGCGCTGCTCGCGGCCAGCTGCGACAGCCGCAACGCACCGGCCTTACCGCGCAATGCCAGGGCGAGCCGCCCGTCGAGGCCGAAGTCGGACGTCGCTTGTCCTGTCGCCAATGCCAGCGCCTGCGCGATCGGCGCGACGGGCGACCCTGCGGCCGCGCGGAACGCGCGCAGGACGGGTGTCACTCGCGCCGGATCGATCGTCGCGTGAGCGAGCGTGATCCGCCCCGCGAGCGTCGGCGATCCGGTCGCGCCGAGCGCATAGGCGCCGTCGAACCCGGCCGCGCGCGCGACGAGGCCGGCCCCCCTCGCCGCGCCCGTCGTGATCCTGAGTTCGCCGCGCGTGCCGAGCGTGTCGCCGTCGAAGCCGATTCGTCCGGCAATCCGCCCGATCCGATTGCCTGCTTGGGCGACGCCGGCGACGGCGATCGCGGCACCACCGTTCCATCTGTCGAGCGCTTCGTTCAACGTCGCGTCGATCGCGAGCTGCGCGCCGGCGACCCGCGCGCCGCCACACGACGCCTCGCGCACCCGCACCGGGCCGTCGAGCGCCGGCTTGCGGTCGTGGATCGCGATATTGACCCAGGCGGTCAGATCCGCCGCGGCGCATCCCCCGGCGACGAGCCGCGGCGCGATCGCCGCCAGCCGGCCCGCGAACCCATCGGCGAGATTGCCGTGGCCGTCGAGCGCCAGCCCGATCCGCCCCGCCGGCGTCTCGAGCCGCATCCGCGCATCCGCCAGCTCGACCGTCATCTCGGGCAAGGCGAACGGCGCGCCCGACGGCTTCGGCAGCAGCCGGTCGACCGCGCCGAGCGACACCCGCCCGCCGACGAGCCGCCCGCGCAGCCGCACGCCATGCGCCCGGATCGCGCTTACTTCGGGTCCGTGGACGCCATAGGCCAGCGACAGCTCGGCCCAATCGGCGGTGAGATCGGGCGCGGCGGGATCGCCGATGCGGATCCGCTCGAGCCGCTGCCGCGCCACGCCGAGCGCGACGATGCGGTAGCTGCCGTGCACGCCGCGCGCGCGCAAGGCACGGTCGACGAAGCCCGTCGCGATCGGCTTGCGCTGGGTCCACAGCACAAGCACCGCAAGCAGCGCGAGCCCCGCCAGCGCCAGCGCGATGCGCCGGCGCCGTCGCTGTGGAATGGGGGCGTCGTCCATATCGGGCTCTTTCGCCTGTCCGTGCCGCTTATGTCGAGCGATTGCGATGAACGCCCGCTGATCGTAGCGTCGCGGCGATGACGGACCTTGCCCGATGAGCGACGATCCAGACGACGGCACCGGGCATCGCGCGCGGCTGCGCGGGCGATTGCTCGAGGATGGCGAGGCGCTGCTCGATCACGAGGTGGTCGAATATCTGCTGACGCTGGCGATCCCGCGGCGCGACACCAAGCCGCTCGCCAAGCGCCTGATCCGCGAATTCGGCGGACTGGCCGGGCTGCTTTCGGCCGACGCGGCCACGCTCGCGCGCGCCGGCGGGCTCAGCGACGCCGCGGTCGCCGCGCTCAAGATCGCGCAGGTCTCGGCGATCCGCCTGCTCCGCGCGCGGACGACGGAACAGCCGGTGCTGGCGAGCTGGCAGGCGCTGCTCGACTATCTCCACGCCGACATGGCGCATCACCTGATCGAGCGTTTCCGCGTGCTCCATCTCAACAGCCGCAACATGCTGGTGCGCGACGAGGTGATGGCCGAGGGCTCGATCGACCAGGCGTCGGTCCATGTCCGCGAGGTGATCCGCCGCGCGATCGATCTGGGCTCGGCCTCGCTGATCCTGGTCCACAACCATCCCAGCGGCGATCCCAAGCCGAGCCGGCAGGACATCGCGGTGACGCGCGACGTGATCGAGGCGGGCCGGCACCTCGGCATCAGCGTGCACGACCATCTGATCATCGGCGCCGAGGGTCATTCGAGCTTGCGCGCGATGGGACTGTTGTGAAGACGTCCCGGCCGGGCGCGGTGCGGGCGCGCAAGAATAGATCTCGACTGGACTTGCAGTCATGCTAAAGGCGTCGTTTGCCCTTCCCTTTATGACGGAGACCTTCGTGGCTGACACCGCCGATCTTGTCGCGCTGACTGCCGACATCACTTCGAACTTCGTCGCGAACAACCGCGTCGGCGCCAACGAAGTCGCCGCTGTCATCCAGAGCGTCCATGGCGCGCTGACGAGCTTGGGCGCGCCCAGGGAGGCGCCCGCCCCCGAGCGTCCCGAGCCGGCCGTCCCGATCCGCCGCAGCGTCCAGTCCGATCATATCGTCGACCTGTTCACCGGCGCGAAGCTGAAGACGCTCAAGCGCCGGCTGATGGTCGCGCACAACATGACGCCCGCGCAGTATCGCACCTATTGGGGCCTGCCCGACAACTACCCGATGGTTGCCCCCGCTTATTCGGAAAGCCGCAAGGCGCTGGCCAAGGCGATCGGCCTCGGCCGCACCGCGGGGGCGAAGGTCGTCAAAGCGGTCGAAGCCGCCGCCGAAACCGTCGTCGAGGCGGTCACCCCGGCCAAGCCGGCCCGCGCCGCACGCAAACCGAAAGCGGACGCCCCGGCCGCGCCCAAGCCGCCCGCCAAGCCCCGCGCCCGCAAGGCGCCCGCGAAGGATTGAACCTCACGGTTGCTGTGGTGCCGGGGACGGCATCCAACCTAACGGTGCACCGCACGGGTTAGAGACGATAAGGCACCAGCAAACAGGAGACGACGGCGTGCTTCGCGTGCAATCCGGGATGGGGAGAACGCCATGAAGCGATTGTCAGCGCAGGTTGCACTTGTCACCGGCGGGAGTTCGGGCATCGGCCAGGCGATCGCGGTGGCGTTCGCCGCCGAGGGCGCGGCGGTGGCAATCGTCGTGCATGAGGATATGGCCGGCGCCGCGGAGACCGAACGCCGCGTCAAGCAGCTCGGTGGCCGGTTCCTGATCGTCGAGGCGGATGTGCGCGACGAGGCCTCGGTCGACGCCGCGGTCGAGAAATGCCGCGGCGCATTGGGCGACGCGACCTTGCTGGTCAACAGCGCCGGTGTCGACGCGGGCGGGATCGAGGTCGCGGACATGTCGCTCGCGCATTGGGAAGACGTCCTGCGCGTCAATCTCACCGGGCCGTTCCTGTTCTGCCGCGCCTTCATTCGCGGCCTCAAAGCCGCCAAGCGCAAGGGCAAGATCATCAACATCTCCTCGGTGCATCAGGAAATCCCCCGCGTCGGCGCGGCGGAATATGATGCGTCGAAGGGCGGCCTGCGCAACCTGACCCGCACGCTCGCGCTCGAGCTCGCGCCGCTCGGCATCAACGTCAACAATCTCGCCCCCGGCATGGTGCTGACGCCGATGAACCAGGAGGCGATCGACGATCCCAAGGTGCTCGAGGAGCAGGTCAAGAGTATCCCACTCAAGCGCGCCGCGCAGCCGGAAGAGATCGCCGAGCTCGCGGTCTATCTCGCCTCCAAGGCCGCCGACTATGTCACGGGCACGACCTTCACGATCGACGGCGGGCTGGTCATCAACACCGGCCAGGGCGCCTGATCCGCCGATCAGCCGCGCAGCAGGATCATGGCGTAGGAATGGTCGGCGCTGGTCCATTGCATCTCGATAGTCCATCCGGACCGCGCGAAGATCGCGCCAAGCGCTTCGAGCGTGAACTTGTGCGAGTTCTCGGTGTGGATCGAAACGCATCATTGTCCGCCGTCGACAATGTTCGGTCCGGCGCCTCGAGCGCAGCCGCATGGTTCATCGTTGAGGGTCCCCTTGCCGCGTCTGTGAATCAAATGCCGCTGGCGGCGATGATGGGACCGCCTTTGTCCCGCTGCACCAGAACGGCGCTGCGATAGGCGCCGTCGCCTGCCGGCGGCACGTCGAAGGACATCGCCGCCCCGTTCCAGCTCCCCAGCGCCTGTAGCGAACGCACGATGTTGCGGTGGGGCAAGGTGCGTCCACCATTCTCGCCGGCGCGGATCGGCACGTTCTGGACGCGTGGATCGTAGCGCACGAGCCATATCGTCGCGGGCCTGCCGGCGGGGGCACGGCCGAGCGTGACCCTGTCGCCCGCGACGGTGATCGCAGGCCCCGACGCACCCCGCGCGGCCTGGCGGATCGCCGTCTCGACCTGCTGGAGATTGCCGCCGTTGAGCA
>CAXSHP010000171.1:0-6373 GCA_964236935.1 uncultured Sphingomonadaceae bacterium | reverse complement strand
TGCCCCGCCTATGGCATGGAGCCGGGGATGACGGAACGGCCAACCCGCCCCCCTGTGCGAAAGTCCTCGAAGACGGCGCCGAAGACGATGGGCGCGAAGCCCGCGGAGGCGCCGCGCGGCGGCCGCGCGCGGGCGGTGTGCGACATGCTGCCCGATGTCGGGCGCGCGGCGTTCCGGCGATTCGGCTTCGTCCAATCGTCGGTGGTCAGCCGCTGGAGCGAAATCGTCGGCGCGCGTTATGCCGAGGTGTCGTCGCCCGAATCGATCCGCTTTCCGTATGGCAAGCGCGCCGAGGGGGTGTTGACCCTCGTGGTCGAGGGCGCGCACGCGCCGATGATGCAGCATGTCGCACCGGCGATCATCGAGCGGGTCAACCGCTTCTTCGGCTATGACGCGGTGGCGCGGGTGACGATTCGCCAGGGCGCCGCCGCGCGCCCGGCGCCGCGCCGCTCGCCGCCGTCGCTGCGCCCGATCCCGGCCGAGCTCGGCGACAGCCTGCGCGCGATCGGCGATCCCGAGTTGAAGGCGGTGCTCGAGGCGATGGCGCGCGGGCTCGGCGCGAGCGAGCCGGCGCCGCTGCTCAACCTGCCGGTGATCGGGAAGGTCGCATGATCCGGCTGCTCGCTGTGCTGCTCGCGCTGATGGCGATGCCGGCCGCCGCGAAGGATTGGACGCAGGTGACGAGCATCGCCCCGTCGGGCGGATTCGTGCTCGGTAATCCGGCAGCGAAGGTCAGGCTGGTCGAATATTCATCGTTCACCTGTCCGCATTGCGCGCATTTCGCGGAGACGGGGATGGCGGCGCTGCGCAGCAACTATATCCGCACCGGCAAGGTCGCGTTCGAGAGCCGCAGCGCGGTGCGCGACGGGGTCGATCTGGTCGCGACTTTGCTCGCGCGCTGCCGCGGGCCGGGCCGTTACTTCGCCGCGAGCGAGCTGGTCTTCGCCCGGCAGGAGCAGTGGGTCGGCGCGGCGATGACCTATCAGGAGGCCAACGGCGAACAGCTCACCAAGCAGGCCCCCGCCGATGCGATGGCCGCGATCGCCGCCGGCTCCGGTCTCGACGTGCTGCTCGGCCTGACCCCCGTACGCGCCAAGGCCTGCCTCGCCGACAAGGCCGGCCAGGCGCGCGTCGCGGCGATGGCCGACGAGGCATGGAACAAGCGGCGCATCTCGGGCACGCCTTCCTTCATGATCAACGGCGTCGCGGTCGACGCGCTGGACTGGGCGACGCTCGATCTGCGCCTGCGCGACGCGACGCGATAGAATATCAGCAGGAGCAGCCATGAAACCTGGAATTTTCGCCACGATCGCGATCGCCGCCTTGCTCGGCGGATGCCAGAAGGAGAAAGCGGCCGAGGCCCCCGCCGCAACGACGAGCATAGCGGCGCCCGCCGCCGGCTGGGCCGAAACGGTCGCCGCGACGCCCGAGGGCGGCTTCCTGATGGGCAATCCCGCCGCGCCGATCAAATTGATCGAATATGCCTCGCTGACCTGCCCGCATTGCGCGGCATTCGCCGCCGAAGGCTTCCCCAAGCTTGAATCCGATTATGTCGCCTCGGGCAAGGTAAGCCTCGAGGTGCGCAATTTCGTCCGCGATCCGGCCGATCTCGCCGCGGCGCTGCTCAGTCGCTGCGCTGGCGCGGGTCCCTATTTCAAGCTGACCGAGCAATTGTTCGCCGCGCAGAACGAATGGCTCGGGCGGCTGCAGGCGCTGACCAAGGCGCAGCAGGCGGAGCTCCAGGCGCTGCCGGCCGAACGCCAGGTCGGCTGGATCGCCACCGCCGCCGGGCTCGATGCGTTCGTCCGCCAGCGTGGGATCACCGCGGGCCAGGCCGCCGCCTGCGTCGGCGACAAGAAGGCGCAGGATCAGCTGGTCGCGATGCGCGACAGCGCGACCAAGGACTATAATCTGTCGGGAACGCCGACCTTCCTGCTCAACGGCGAGGTCATCACCGGCGCCGATTGGGCCGCGATCGAGCCGCAGCTCAAGGGCGCCGGCTGACCGGCCGGCCAGGGGGAGGCCAACCGACACGATGCGCATCCGGCGGCTCAAGCTCAGCGGCTTCAAGAGCTTCGTCGATGCGGCCGAGCTGCGCGTCGAGCCGGGGCTGACCGGCATCGTCGGCCCCAACGGCTGCGGCAAATCGAACCTGCTCGAGGCGATCCGCTGGGTGATGGGCGAGGCGAGCGCCAAGTCGATGCGCGGCGGCGGGATGGACGACGTCATCTTCGCGGGAACGTCGAGCCGGCCGGCGCGCGACTTCGCCGAGGTGTCGATGCTCGCTGAGCGCGACGGGGAAGGCGCAGGCGCGGGTGAGATCGAGGTCGTCCGCCGGATCGAGCGCGGCACCGGCTCGGCCTACCGCGTCGACGGGCGCGACGTGCGCGCGCGCGATGTCGCGCTGATCTTCGCCGATGCCGCGACCGGCGCGCATTCGCCGGCGCTGGTCAGCCAGGGGCGGATCGGCGCGGTGATCGCCGCGCGGCCGGCCGAGCGGCGCCAGATGCTCGAGGAAGCGGCGGGGATCGCCGGCCTGCACGTCCGGCGCAAGGACGCCGAGCAGAAATTGCGCGCGACCGAGGCCAATCTCGCACGGCTCGACGAATTTCTCGTCGAGATGGAGAGCCGCATCGGCCTGCTCCGCCGGCAGGCGCGCGCGGCCGAACGCTACAAGAGCCTGAGCGACGCGATCCGCACGACCGAGGGACGGCTGATCTACGCGCGCTGGCGCGATGCGAGCGCGGCGGCGGAGGTGGCGAAGCGCGACGCTGTCGCCGCCGAGGCGAGCGTCGCCGCGGCGGCCGACGCGCAACGCGGCGCCGCGGCGGTCCAGGCGAGCGAAACGCGCAAGCTCGCCGAAGCGCGGAGCGCGGCGCAGGCGGCGCGCGATGCGGCGGGGGACAGCGGCCACCGCCTCGCCGCGGTGCGGGCCGAGCGCGACGGGATCGAGCGGCGGGTTGCGCAATTGTCCGCGCAGGTGGCCGCGCTCGCACGCGATCGGGCGCGCGAAGGAGCGCTGGCGGAGGATGCGGCGATGGCGCTCGCGCGGCTCGATGCGGAGCAGGCGATGCTCGGCGAACGCATCGCCGGCGCCGCCGGCTACCAGGCCGAGGTGGCAGCGAGGCTTGCGACCGCCGCCGGCGCGACGCGCGATGCCGAGGTCGCGTTGGCGCAGGCGCTCGCGCGACAGGCGGCCGAACAGGCCGATCTGCGGGTCGCCCAGGCGGCGCGGACGGCGGCGGCGCAGCGGCTCGATCGGGCCGAGCGCACGCTGGCTCGTCTTGCCGCGGAGGTTTCCGCCGCTGGCGACGCGGAGCCGCTGCGCGCCGCCGCCGCGACTGCCGCCGCCGCCCGCGGGGCCGGCGAGCGGGAGCGCGAGGCGGCGACGGCGGCGATCGTCGCGGCCGAGGCGGCGCGCGTCGCCGCGACCGAAGAACGCGAGGCGGCGCAGATCGAAGCGGCCTCGGCGCAGGCGGCGCAGGCGGCGCTCGAGGCCGAGGCGCGCGCGCTCGCGGCGGCGGTCGCGGCCGGCGAGAAACGCGGCGGCAGCGGCGTGCGCGCCGCTCCGGGTTACGAACGCGCGCTCGCCGCGGCGCTGGGTGACGATCTCGACGTGCCGGTCGGCGGCAACGGGACGCGCGCCTGGACGGGGGCGTCGCTCGCGCAGGGCGTGCCGGCGCTGCCCGACGGCGCCGCGGCATTGCTCGATCACGTCACCGCGCCGGCCGAACTCCACGCGCGGCTCGCCCAAATCGGCGTGGTCGATCGCGACGACGGCGCGATCGCTCTTGCGCTCGGCCAGCGGCTGGTGACACGCGACGGGCGGCTGCGGCGGTGGGACGGGTTCGTCGCGAGTGATATCGGCGCGGCGGCGGCCGAGCGGCTGATCCGGATCAACCGCCTCGCCGAGCTCGATGCGGCCTTGCCCAAAGCCGCCGGGCGCGCCGCGTCGGCCGCCGGACGGGTGGCCGACGCGCGCGCGGCGCTCAGCGCCGCGGACCAGGCGATCGAAGCCGCGCGCGGCTCACTGCGTCGGGCGGAACAGGCGATGCGCGGCGCGACGATCGACGAGGATCGCGCCGTCGCCGCACTCGAGCGGCTCGCCGCGCAGCAGCGCGATCTTGCCGAGCGCACCGCCCGCGCCGAAGCCGAGCGGGCGGAAGCCGCGAGCGAGGCGGCGGCCGCTACGGCAGCGGGCGGCGCCTTGCCCGATCCCGCGTTGCGCGTGTCGGAAATCGCGGCGCTCAACCGCACCGCCGCCGATGCGCGGGGAGGCGAGGCGCAGTTGCGCGCCGAGGTGGCGACGCTGGCGCGCGGGCTCGGTGCCGATCGCGATCGCGCTGCCGCCGCGGCGGCGGAGGCGGCGAGCTGGCGCACGCGCGGCGCCGAGGCAAAGCAGCGGATCGAGGAGATGGGCGCGCGCGCGCTCGCCGCCGAAAGCGATGCGCAGGCGCTGGCCGACGCGCCCGCTGCGTTCGCGGCGCGCGAGGCGGCGCTGGTCGCCGAGAGCGAGACGGCGGCGGCGGCGGCGCGCGATACACTCGCGGCCGAACGCGCGGCGGAGGACGCGTTGCGCGCCGCCGAGGCGAAGCTGGGTGGGGCGGGCGAGACGTTCAGCCTGGCGCGCGAGACGCGCGCCGGCGCGGTCGCGCGATATGAGAATCAGGAAACCCGCCGGGTCGAGATGGGGCGCGTGTCGGGCGAACGCTTCGAATGTCCCGCGGTGCTGCTGCCCGAAAAGGCCGGCTTCGTCGGCGCGGAGGTCGGTGAGACGGGGATCGAATCGGCGCGGCTCGAGCGGCTTACCGCCGACCGCGAGCGGATCGGTCCGGTCAATCTGATCGCGGCGCGCGAGCTCGCCGAGCTCGAGGCGGGACGCGACGCCTCCATGGCCGAGCGCGAGGAGCTCGGCCAGGCCGTTCATCGGCTGCGCGGCTCGATCGGCAGCCTCAACCGCGAGGGCCGCGCGCGCCTGCTCGCCGCGTTCGAAGCGGTCGACCGGCATTTCCGCCGGCTGTTCACGACCTTGTTCGAGGGCGGGCAGGCGCATCTCGCTTTGGTCGACGCGGACGATCCGCTCGAGGCCGGGCTCGAGATCATGGCGCAGCCGCCGGGCAAGAAGCTCGCCTCCCTGACCTTGCTGTCGGGCGGTGAGCAGGCGCTGACCGCGATCGCGCTGATCTTCGCCCTGTTCCTGACCAATCCGGCGCCGATCTGCGTGCTCGACGAGGTCGATGCGCCGCTCGACGACGCCAATATCGAGCGCTTCTGCGACCTGCTCGACCGCATGACGCAGGAGACCGAGACGCGCTATCTGATCGTTACGCACAATGCGGTGACGATGAGCCGGATGCACCGGCTGTTCGGGGTGACGATGATCGAGCGCGGGGTCAGCCGGCTGGTGTCGGTCGATTTGGGCGGGGCGGAGCGATTGCTGGCGGCGGAATAGCTTGCGGGCGGCGCATCGCGCACTACCTGCGTCCCATGACCAGCCCGATCGAGACCGCCCGCGCCGCCTTCAATGACGGCCATGCCATCCCCGTGCTGGGGCTCGGCAACTGGAAAGCGGCGAACAATGACGCCGCCAGCCTCGTCGCCGATGCGCTCGATGCCGGCTATCGCCTGATCGACACGGCGACGATCTATCGCAACGAAGCGGGCGTCGGCGAGGGGCTGCGGCAAAGCGCGACGCCGCGGGACGAGATTTTCGTGACGACGAAGTTGTGGAACGACGATCAGGGCTATGACGCGGCGTTGCGCGCGTTCGATCGGAGCAGCACGGCGCTCGGGCTCGAGCGGATCGACCTCTATCTGATCCACTGGCCGCAGCCGGCGCGGGGACAATATGTCGAGAGCTGGCGCGCGCTGGTGCGGCTCCGCGACGAGGGCCGGATCGGCTCGATCGGCGTGTCCAACTTCGACCAGGCACAGATCGAGCGGATCGCCGACGACAGCGGCGTCGTGCCCGTGCTCAACCAGATCGAGCTCCATCCCCGGCTGCAGCAGCGCGAATTGCGCGCGTTCCACGCCGCGCGCGGCATCGTCACGCAGAGCTGGAGCCCGCTTGGCCAAGGCGCTTTGCTGAGCGAGCCGACGATCGTCGAAATCGCCGCGAAACATGCGCGGACGTCGGCCCAGATCGTGCTGCGCTGGCATCTCGACTCGGGGCTGGTGACGATCCCCAAGGCATCCGATCGCGCGCACATGCGCGGCAATCTGGCGATCGGCGGCTTCACCCTCGACGCCGAGGACATGACGGCGATCGCCGGGCTCGACGCCGGGCAACGCTACGGCCCCGATCCGGCGGTGTTCGTGAGCTAGAGCACTTTTCGCTGAGGTAGAGTCGGAAGGGATTCCCAGGGCGGTTGGG
>CAXSHP010000170.1:5114-6396 GCA_964236935.1 uncultured Sphingomonadaceae bacterium | reverse complement strand
ATCCATCGCCGCCCCGCTTTTGAAGCGTTGCGACGACCGGTTGAATCCGCCCAGTTCCCCGGCGAAGGCCGGGGTCCAGTGGGGAAGGCCGCAGGGGCAGGCTCGGTGCCCACCAATCAGGGTCTCCCACCTGGGCCCCGGCCTTCGCCGGGGAACGATTCAACCAAGACGAAACCGGCTCTAGCCGGCGAGGCGCCAGCCGAGCGTCTCACCGGCGTGGAAGGGCACGACTTTTGTCGCGCCTTCACCGATCGCCTCGGGCACGTCGACGAGCGCACGCTCCAGCGTCACCGTCCCTTGGTTGAGCGGCAGGCGGTAGAAATGCGGGCCGTGTTCGGACGCGAAGCCCTCGAGACGGTCGAGCGCCCCTTCCTGGTCGAACACGGTGGCGTAGCTTTCCAACGCGAAAGGCGCGTTGAAGATGCCCGCGCAGCCGCACGACGATTCCTTGGCGCCGATCGTGTGGGGGGCGCTGTCCGTGCCGAGGAAGAATCGCGGGTTGCCGGATACCGCCGCTGCGCGCACGGCGAGGCGATGGGGCTCGCGCTTGGCGACGGGCAGGCAATAAGCGTGCGGCCGAAGGCCTCCGGTGAACAATGCGTTGCGGTTGATGATGAGGTGCTGCGGGGTGATCGTCGCGGCGACATCCGCCGAGGTTTCCGCGACGAACGCGACGGCCTCGGCGGTCGTGATGTGCTCGAGGACGATACGCAGCCCGGGGCGGTCGGCGACGAGCGGCGCGAGCACGCGATCGACGAACACCGCCTCGCGGTCGAAAATGTCGATGGCCGGATCGGTCACCTCGCCGTGTATCAGCAGCGGCATTCCCGTCCGTTCCAGCATGTCCAGCACGGCGGTGAGGCGACGGATGTCGGTGACGCCGTGCGCGGAATTGGTGGTGGCATGGGCCGGATAGAGCTTGCACGCCGTGAACACGCCGGCGGCGAAGCCGCGCGCGATCTCGGCCGGATCGGCGTCGTCGGTCAGGTAGCAGGTCATCAGCGGCGTAAAGCCGATGCCCGCCGGCAACGCCGTCAGGATGCGTTCGCGATACGCCGCGGCGGCGGCCACCTCGGTGATCGGTGGCGCCAGGTTCGGCATCACGATCGCGCGCGCGAACGCCCGCGCCGTGAAGAGAGCAATCGCGCGCAGCATTTCGCCGTCGCGCAGGTGGACGTGCCAATCGTCGGGGCGGCGAATCGTCAGTCGATCGATCATCGCGCCGCACTAATCAGCCGCCGCCGTCGACGCCAGAGTCGCGAATAAGGGTTGGAAAGCCGGG
>CAXSHP010000170.1:4681-5104 GCA_964236935.1 uncultured Sphingomonadaceae bacterium | reverse complement strand
GACATGGAGCGCGCCACCATCCTTGCCGACCGCGCCGTCCTGCGCCTCTCGGGCGAGGGCGTGCGTGATTTCCTCCAGGGGCTGGTGACGAGCGACATGCTCGGCGCGCTCCCGGTATGGACCGGGCTGCTCACGCCGCAGGGCAAGGCGCTGTTCGATTTCATCGTCTGGGGCGATGGCGACGATCTGCTGATCGATTGCGCGACGGACCAGGCCGATGCGCTGGCGCGACGGCTGACGCTCTATCGCTTGCGCCGGGCGATCGTGATCGCGCGAGACGAAAGCCTCGCGGTGCATTGGTCGGCGCAAGGCGGCGCGGGGGGCGCCGATCCGCGCCTGCCCGAACTCGGCCGGCGCTGGCTGGCGGGAGCGGGCGAGGGCGATGCCGCGGCCGATTATCGCGCGCATCGGCTGGCGCTCGGC
>CAXSHP010000170.1:0-4671 GCA_964236935.1 uncultured Sphingomonadaceae bacterium | reverse complement strand
GCAGGAGCGTGCGTTTCTCGCCGGACGCGGCATCCGGCTCGCCCCGGGCAGCCCGGATCTGTTTCTGGGCCTGGACCGGGAGCTCTTCCACCCGCGGCATCCGGGTCGGGCGCATGACCTTCTCGGGCACGGACGGGATGAAGGTGGCGGGCGAGGGCGATGCCGCGGCCGATTATCGCGCGCATCGGCTGGCGCTCGGCGTGACCGAGGGCGTCGCCGAGCTGGGCTCGGACAAGACGCTGTGGCTCGAATGCAATGCGCGCGAGCTGGGTGGGGTGAGCTTCACCAAGGGCTGCTACGTCGGCCAGGAAAATACCGCGCGGATGCACCATCGCAGCAAGGTCAATCGTCGGCTGGTCGTGGTGCGCAGCGCCGCCGATCTTGGGGATGCGGCGCGCGCCTGGTATCCCGATCTCGGGCTGGCGGTGGCGCTGCTGCGCGTCGAGACGTTGGCGGGACGCGACGATGTGATCCGGCCGGCTTGGCTCGACGCGGCCTGATCAAGGCAGAGCGATCAGCGCGATCTGGCGGCCGTAATCCGATTCGCCGCGATGCGTCGCGCGGCGATAGCTGAAGAAGCGCGCCTCGTCGGCATAGGTATCGAGGCCGAGCGCCTCGATCCGCGTGACCCCGGCGGCGGCGAGCCGGGCGACGACATAGGCCTCGAGATCGAACGCGTGATGCCCCGGGCGGCCATCCTGGAAGAAACGCTCGTTGGCGGGATCGTCGGCAGTGAGCCGGGCGAGGAAGGCGCTGTCGACCTCATAGCTCGCGCGGGCGATGCACGGGCCGACCGCGGCGGCGATGCGCTCCGGGCGCGCGCCGAGCGCCGCCATCGCCGCGACCGTGGCCGCGATCACGCCGCCGAGCGCACCCTTCCAGCCGGCATGCGCCGCGCCGATCACATGGGCCTGCGCATCGGCCAGCAGGATCGGCGCGCAGTCGGCGGTGAGGATCCCGAGCGCGAGCCCCGGCCGATCGGTGACGAGCGCGTCGGCATGGGGCCGCGCATCGTCGGGGAAGGGAGCGGTGACGGCGATCGCCTCGGCCGAATGGACCTGGTGGAGCGTGACCAGCGCCGCGCCGGGCGCGACCGCGGCGACCGCGCGGCGCCGGTTCTCCGCCACCGCAACGCGATCGTCGGCCGAGCCGAGGCCGACGTTGAGCCCGGCGTGGATGCCGGTCGAGACGCCTCCCGCCCGCCCGAGGAAGCCGTGGCGTACGCCCGCGAGCGCGGTGGCGACGATCGGGCGCGGAGCCTCGGTCATGCGGTCTCGTTCGCGCAGGCCGGCGCGGGCAGGGCAAGCTGCAAGATCTTCTCCTCGTCGAGGTGTTGGCCCACCGGGAACAGATAACGGCCGATCTCGGTGAAGCCGTAGCGCGCGTAGAAGCGTTGCGCGCGCAGATTGTCGACATAGACGCCGAGCGAAATGATGCTCTTGCCACGCGCGCGGGCGGTGGCGAGGACCCATTCCATCAAGGCGGCGGCGACGCCGCGACCGTGCCATTCGCGCAGCACATAGAGCTGATGGAGCTCGATCGCGCCATGGGCGACCGCCGGCGGCGGAAGACCGATTGGTCCAAGCTTCGCGAAACCGATGATGCGGTCGTCCGCGCGTGCGATCCGGATCGTGAAGCGGGGAGCCTCGATCTGCGCGCCGAGCCCGGACGGACCAAATCTCTCGTCGAGGAAGGCCGCGAGGTCGGACGGATGATAGAGCGTGCCGAACGTGTCGGCGAAGCTGCACCGCGCCATCGCGCACAGCGCATCCGCATCGGCCCGCGTCGGCGCACGATACTCAATCATGGCCGAAGCCGGCCGGTTCCGGCCATGCGGGCGAGGCCAGCGCCAGCACCTTGAACAATTCGCCCATCTGCTCGTCGTCGATCAGCCGATGCCGGGCGGCAGCGATCTCGGCGGCGCGATCGGGCGATGCTGCGCTCAGCGCCGCGGCGCGCGCGACGATGCCGAGCGCCGCGAGCCACTTACCCTGGGGGACGGGGCCATGCACCCGCATCCCTCGCGCCGCCTCGGCGAGCGCATCTAAATCGACATGCGCGGTCAGGTCCTGCTCGCCGGGCCGCGCGAACGGATCGGCATAAGCGTGGGCGTGGACCGCCTGGAGCGTGTCGCCCGCGGCAAAGCCCGCATAGCCATAGTCGACGATCAGCGCCGCGCCGCCCTGGCGCGCCAGCCGCTCGGCGATGGCGGCGGCGATCGACCGGCCCAGGGGGCAGGTCTCGACGATGCTGCCGGGGCGAGCGTCGCGCAGATGCTCGGCGATCTCGGCGTCGCACGGCGCGTCTCCCGGCAGCGGCGCGAAGGTCTCGCCATCGTGCGCCACCATCCGCTCGCGCCAGCCGAACGAGGTGGCGACGAACTGGCGGACGGGCAAGGCGTCGAAGAATTCGTTGGCGACGAGCAGCATTGGCCGGTCGGCCGGCAGCGTGTCGATCGTGTCGTGCCAGCTCGCCCCCGGCAGCCGTTCGCGCTGTGCGGCGCGCAGCACCGGGCTGGTCTCGACCAGATGGATCGCGGGGACGAGCCTGGCTTTGGCCATCACGCGCAACGCATCGGCCGCCAGCGTCCCGCGCCCCGGCCCAAGCTCGACATAGATTGCACCGGCAGAGCGCCCCGCGCGGACCCACAGATCGGCGAGCCAAGCGCCGACCAGCTCGCCGAACATCTGGCTGATCTCGGGTGCGGTGGTGAAATCGCCGGCCGCGCCGAGCGGATCGCGCGTCGCGTAATAATGCGCATTGGCGCGCCCCATGAACTCGGCGACCGTGATCGGGCCCCCCGCCGCGATCCGGGCGGCGAGATCAGGCGACGCTGTCGCCACCCGCGAACGGCTCGACGCGGATACGCCGCGCCTTCGACGTGGCGATCAGAAAAGCGCCGCCGATCAGCATCGGCACGCATAGCGTCTGCCCCATCGTCAGTCCCCAGCCGAGATGCTCGAGCCCCGCGTCGGGCTCGCGGAAGCGCTCGAGCGAGAAGCGCGCGACGCCGTAGCCGAGCAGGAAGATGCCGACGAGCCGGCCCGGATAGTAACGCGCGTCGGTCCGCCAGAAACACAGCCACAGCAAAGCGAACAGCACGATTCCCTCGAGCCCGGCCTCGTAGAGCTGGCTCGGATGGCGCGGCAGATCGTCGGCGCGGGGGAAGATCATCGCCCACGGCACGTCGCTCGGCCGGCCCCACAGCTCGCCGTTGACGAAATTGGCGAGCCGCCCGAAGAACAATCCGAACGGCACGCAGCATGCGACGTAATCGTGCACACGCAGCCAGTGGAGCTGGTGCTTGCGCGCCATCAGGATGATCGCCAGGCTCACCCCGATCACCCCGCCGTGGAACGACATGCCGCCTTCCCATAGCTTAAGCACGTCGAGCGGGTGGGTCCAGATCTCGGGCTTGTAGAAGATGACATAAGCGAGCCGCCCGCCGAGCAGGATGCCGAGCGTCGCATAGAATACGAGATCGTCGGCATGGCGCCGCGCCATCGGTGCGCCGGGCTGGCCGAGCAGCTTGAGCAGATACCACCAGCCGACGATGATCCCGGCGATATAGGCGAGCGAATACCAGCGCAGCTGGAAGAAGCCGAGATCGAGCGCGACCGGCGACAACCCCAGCGAGGCATAATGGAAGGGCGCCGAAGCCTCGGTTGCGACGGCGGCGAAGAGGGTATGGATCAAGGCTGTTCCCGCTGCTTTTGCCGTCCCATACGGCGCGCCAGAGCGAAACGCCATCGCCGCGGCCTGAGCGGCCTATCCCGTCCCGCACCGAATCACCGCGCCCTTGTTGCAACGCGTCATTTCGGGTAGAGGCGCGGCCGATCTCCCAAATTCAGGAACGAACGTCTCATGCGGCTCCGCAACGTCGCCATCATCGCGCACGTCGATCACGGCAAGACCACCCTCGTCGACCAGCTGTTCCGCCAGTCGGGCACGTTCCGCGACAACCAGCGGATCGAAGAGCGCGCGATGGATTCGAACGACCTCGAGAAGGAGCGCGGGATCACCATCCTCGCCAAGTGCACGAGCGTGGAGTGGGCCCCCGAAGGAAAACCCGCCACGCGCATCAACATCGTCGACACGCCGGGCCACGCCGATTTCGGCGGCGAGGTCGAGCGCATCCTGTCGATGGTCGACGGCGTGATCGTGCTCGTCGACGCGGCCGAGGGTCCGATGCCGCAGACCAAGTTCGTGGTCTCGAAGGCGCTCAAGATCGGCCTCAAGCCGATCGTGGCCGTCAACAAGGTCGACCGCCCCGACGCCCGCATCACCGAGGTCGTCAACGAGGTGTTCGACCTCTTCGCCGCGCTCGACGCCACCGACGAGCAGCTCGACTTCCCGATCCTCTACGGCTCGGGCCGCAACGGCTGGATGGCGACGGCCCCCGAGGGCTCGCAGGCCGACGGCCTCAGCCCCCTCTTCGACCTCGTGCTCTCCCACGTGCCGCCGGCGCGCATCGACGAGGGTCCGTTCCGGATGCTCGGCACGCTGCTCGAGGCCAACCCCTTCCTCGGCCGCATCATCACCGGGCGCATCTCGGCGGGCACCGTCAGGCCCAACCAGACGATCAAGGTCGTGGACCGCGAGGGCCGTCTCGTCGAGACCGGCCGCGTCTCCAAGATCCTGGCGTTCCGCGGCCTGGAGCGCGCGCCGATC
>CAXSHP010000169.1:4176-6446 GCA_964236935.1 uncultured Sphingomonadaceae bacterium | reverse complement strand
AGCGGACGCACCCGCCGCTCGAGCGCCTCGCCCTGATAGCTGAACGCCAACTCGGCGCCCTGCGCGCTGAGCGCCTTGGCGATGCCCCAGGCGAGCGAGCGATCGTTGGCGAGGCCCATGATCAGCCCGCGCTTCCCCTCCATCAAACCGGCCATTCGAGCTCCCTTACGCCTCCGCGGGAGTTCCCTTTACGCTCGGTCGATCGGTTTCCGCCAGCGCCGCGTTGAGGTGCGCGCCGATCACCAGTCCGAACCCGACCAGCCAGAAGAAGAATAGGGCGATGATCGTGCCGGCGAGCCCGCCATAGGTCAGGTCGTAGCCGCCGAGCTGCGCAAGGACCAACGGCAGCGCCGCGGTGATGATGACCCACCACAGCGCGACGAACAGCGCGCCCGGCCACTTGCGGCAATTGCCGTAGCGGTATTTCGACGGGGTCAGCGTGAAGAACAGCCCGTAGAGCGCGCCGAACAGCACGACCGCCGGAAGCAGCTTCGACAGCTTGAGCCATGCGCCGAGATCGCTGGCGAACGGCAGCATGCGATAGATGAACTGCTCCGCCGCGGTCAGCGCGACCTGCGCCGAGAACGCCAGCATCACGAGCACGACCGAGCCAATGATGATCCCGACCGAGCTCAATCGATAATGCCAGAACGGCTTGGAGAAGGGCGTCCCATACGCGCGGCGCAAGATGTCGCGGATCGTCTCGACGAAGCTGCCGACCGTCCACAGCCCGACCAGCGCGCCGAGCCACAGCAAGGATCCGGTGCGCGCCATCAGCACGTCGGCGATCGGCTTGGCGAGCAGATCGCGCACGCTCGCCGGGAGCATGTGGAGAAACGATGCGACGGTGCGCGCGCTGTCCTGGCTCCGCCCGAACAAATGAGCGAGCGCGGCGGTGACGATGAAGAACGGGAACAGCGTCAGCAGCGCGAGATAGGCGAGGTTGCCGGCATGGATGAACCCGTCGGAATAGACGCCGACCAGGACGCGCTTGACGATCCGGAGCGCATAGGCCTGGTGCTCCTTGGACTTGCCGGCACGCTGCTCCCGCTGGGCGCGCGCCTCGGGCGATTCGGGGGAGACGTCCTGCATGCGGAGGCTAGACGCCCAGCGCGGCGCGCGGGTTGCGTGACTTCTCGTTCATCCAGCGTTCCGCGAAATCGCGCAGCGCCGCATCGTCGTCCGGCAGGTCGATCATCAGCGTGACGAGCTGGTCGCCGCGCGTATCGTCCTTGCGGTGGAAGCCGCGCCCCTTGAGCCGCAGCACCTTGCCCGACGACGAGCTCGGCGGCACCTTGAGCATCACCGCACCCTCCGGCGTCGGCACGCGCACGCTGGCGCCGAGCACCGCCTCATCGAGCCGCACCGGCAGATCGAGGCGGATGTCGTCGCCGTCGCGGCGGAAGAAGCGGTGCGGCCGGATCTCGATCGTCACCGTCGCGTCGCCCGCGCCGCCGGCGCCCGGCTCGCCCTTGCCCGGCAGGCGCAGCGAGGTGCCGGTCTCGACCCCCGGCGGGAGCTTGAGCTCGATCGTATTGCCCCCGGCGAGGGTGACGCGCTGCGGCGTCAGCGCGGCGGCTTCCTCGAACGCGACCGCCAGGCGGTAGGCGACATCGGCGCCGCGCAGCGCCGAGCGCTGGCGCCCGCCGCCGGGGGCGGCACGCCGCCCGCCGCCGAACAGATTCTCGAAGATGTCGCCGAAATCGGCGGTGTTCGCACCACCGCCGCCGAACGGCGACCCGCCGGGCCCCTGACCCGGGTGGAAGCCGCCCCCGCCCCCGCCATTGCCGCCGAAGCCGAACGGCGCCTTGGGATTGCCCTGTTCGTCGAGCTCGCCGCGATCGTAGCGCGCGCGCTTGTCCTTGTCGGACAGCAGATCGTAGGCCGCGGTGACGTCGGCGAAGCGATCGGCCGCCTTGGGATTGTCGGTGTTGCGGTCGGGATGAAGCTGCTTGGCGAGGCTGCGATAGGCCTTCTTGATCTCGGCCTCGCTCGCGCCGCGCTTCACCCCGAGTTTGGCGTAGAGATCCATGCCGCCTCAGATGTGCGAGGATGGTCTCCAGCGCAAGAGGCTCCTCCCCGGTACGGGGAGGGGGACCGCGCGAAGCGTGGTGGAGGGGGGCATCCGATTGCGCTGCGCTCGTTAAGAGCCCCCTCCACCAGCCTGCGGCTGGTCCCCCTCCCCGTTCCGGGGAGGATCATCCCAACGGCGCGACATCGACCGAGACGTCGATCTCCTGCCCGCTCTGGCCGACGAAGATGCCGTCGAT
>CAXSHP010000169.1:2136-4166 GCA_964236935.1 uncultured Sphingomonadaceae bacterium | reverse complement strand
GAGCTTGTCGAAGGGCTCTCCTTCTTTTTCGTAGAAGAAAGGGAAGGGCTTCGACAAGCTCAGCCCGAACGGACAAGAGCAATTTGAGGCCAATCCGTAGCGGACTTTGACGGCTGAGACATCACGCCGCGACCTCCTCGAACGGCGCGACGTCGACCGAGACGTCGATCTCCTGCCCGCTCTGGCCGACGAAGATGCCGTCGATCGGGGCGATGTCGGCATAGTCGCGGCCGATCGCGGTGACGATATGGTCCGAACCCATGCCGATGCCGTTGGTCGGGTCGAAGCCGATCCAGCCGCGCTCGCGCCCGCACCACAGCAGCACCCAGGCATGGGTCGCGTCGGCGCCGACCAGCCGCTCCTTGCCCGGCGGGGGGATCGTGCGCAGATAGCCGCTGACATAGGCCGCGGGCAGCCCGGCCGAGCGCAGCCCGGCGATCATCACCTGCGCGAAATCCTGGCACACGCCGGCTTTCTGGGCGAACGCCTCGGCCGGCGTGGTGTTGGTCTCGGTCGCGGTGCCGTCGTAGCGGAAACCATCGAGGATGCGGTTGGTCAGCTCGAACGCCGCCTCGACGATCGGACGATCAGGCGCGAGGCTCTCGCCGCACCACGCCGCGATCTCCGGCGTCAGCGCGATCATCGGCGAGGGATAGATGTAATTGGCGGGCGAGGTCATCGACAGATCGGCCACCTCGCGCACCTGCCGCGCGATCTCGCCGACGGTCGGGTCGCCGGCCTCGGCGGTCGGCATCGGCCGGTCGACGCGCAGCTTCGAACGCGCGGTGATCACCAGCCTGGTCACCGCGGTATCGACCACCATGCGCTGGACATGCCCGACATAAGCGACCACCCGCGACGGGCTCAGCGCGCTCGGCGGATCGGTGTCGAGCGCGAAATCGAGCACTTCCTGCCCGTCCCAGTCGATCGGCTGGAGGCGCAGGTTGCAGCGCGCGTAGCGCATCGACGCGCCATAGGTGAACGTGGTCGCATGGGTGATCTCGTAGATCATGCCAGCCTCATCGTGCCGGTCGAGCGGACCGCCTCGCTGCCCTGAAGGAAATAGCGCGTGCCGATCGCATCGGACAGCGCATAGAGCCGGTTCTCGATCCCCAGCATCGCCTCGACGCTCATCTCCTCGGCCCTGGCGACCGACACCGTCGCGATCAGCGCGTTGGCCAGCGCCATCGGCTCCTCGGGCATGCCGTCGTCGCGCAACGTCGGCAGCGCCGCGAGATGCGCGGCGACGCGCTTGACCTGATAGGTCAGCGAGCGCGGGTTCCACGGATCGAGCGCGATCAGATCGCGCACCGCCGCGAGCCCGATCCCCTCGGGATAGCGGAAGCGATAGCTGATCTGGCTGTCGCTCAGCTCGAGCAAAGTGGCGAGATCGTCGTGCGTGGCGTTGTCCGAAGCAAAGGTACGCGAGATCCGGCAGACCTCGGCGGCGCGCTCGAGCCGCCGGCCGAGATCGTGGAAGCGCCAGCCCGAGGTCCGCACCATATTCTCCGCCGCGAGCCCCGCGAGCGCCGAGAAGCGCTCCTGCAGCAGCGTCGCGCGATTGAGCATGCTCGCCGCGTCGCTCCCCGCCAGCGGCCACAGCACCGCATCGAGCAGCCGCCACACGTCGGCCGAGAGGCGTTCGCGCGTGCCCTCGCCGATCCGCCGCGCGGTGGCGAGCAACGATCGCACGCTCGCCCATTCGCCCGGATCGTCGAGCGCGGTGCGCACCAGCAGCGGCAGATCGCGCCCCTTCTCCTTGGCGGTCTTCGCCGCCGCGCCCGACGAGATCAGCAGATCGGCGAGGCGATCGGTCGTCGTCGCGCCGACCGCGGTGCCGCCGTCGGCGTCGATCGTCCCGCCGAGCGCGGCGCGGACCAGCCGCAGATGCGCCTCGCCGCGCTCGAGATAACGCCCGAGCCAGAACAGATTATCGGCCGCGCGGCTCTGCAGCGTGCCCGGATTGCGGCGGATGTGGATATTGTCGAGCGACAGCGCGCGCATCTCGTCGATCGGCCCGGCGATCACGG
>CAXSHP010000169.1:0-2126 GCA_964236935.1 uncultured Sphingomonadaceae bacterium | reverse complement strand
CCTGCACCTCGCGTCCGCGCTCGCCGACGAGGCCGATCACGGCGACGTCGGCCGACGAGACCCCCTCGCCCATGATCGCCGCGCGCACGTCGGGCGCGTCGCCGAGCCGCGCGAAGCCGCCCGGCATCACCTGCCAGCGTCCGTCGCCCCCGCGCGCGGCGAACACGCGCACGGTGAACGGGCGCGGCACGATCGCCCCGTCGACCACGCTCGGCATGGTCGATAGGCGCACCACCTCCTGCCCGACATAATCCTGCGGCCGCGCCGCCAGCCCGGCGAGCAATTCGGCACGCGCCTCCGCGGTCAGATCCGCGCCGAGCACCGGCTGGCCCTCGGGCAGCCCGGGCACGGCAATGCCGAACGCCGGCGCGATCAGCAGCCGATCGAGGCGCGCGATCACCTCGGCGCATTCCTGCGGCTGGCCGCACCACCAGGTCGCGATGTTGGGCAGCAGCAGATCGACGTTGAGCAGCCGGCGCGACAGCCGCGGCAGGAATGCCGCGATCCCCGCGGTCTCGACGATCCCCGCGCCGGGCATGTTGGCGACGATCGTGTTGCTCGCCGCCATCGCGTCCATGATGCCGGGGACGCCGATCGAGCTGTGCGAATCGAACGCGAGCGGATCGAGCCAGCGCGCGTCCATCCGCCGCCACACCGCGTCGACCCGCTTCAATCCCGCGATCGTGCGGACGAACAGCTGGTCGTCGTGGACCGCGAGATCCTCGCCCTCGACCAGCAGCATGCCCATGTAGCGCGCGATATGCGCCTGCTCGGCATAGCTCTGGCTGTAGCGTCCCGGCGTGAGCAAGGCGATGCGCGGCTCGGCGCGCCGGCAGACCGCCGACAGCCCCTCGCGGAACGCGGTGAAGAACGAGGCGAGCCGCTGCACCTCGAGCCGGTTGAGCAGATCGCCCATCACCCGGCTCAGCGCGAGCCGGTTCTCGAGCGCATAGCCCGCCCCGGACGGCGCGCGCGCATGATCGGCGAGCACGCGCCAATCGCCATCGGGGCCGCGCGCGAGATCGGCGGCATAGATGTGCAGGCGATGCCCGCCGGGCGGCTCGACGTTGATCATCGCGCGCTGGAGGTGCGGACTGCCGGTGACTACGGCGGCGGGGAGCAGGCCCTCGGTGACGAGGTGCTGCGGCCCATAGAGATCGGCGAGCAGCCGCTCCTGCAGCTCGGCGCGCTGCATCACCCCCGCCTCGATCAGCCGCCAGTCGGCCTCGCCGATCACCAGCGGCAGCGGCGACAGAGGCCACTCGCGCTCCTCGCTGTCGCCGGGGAGGCGGAAGGCGGTGCCGAGCTCGCGCGCCTGCCGCGCGACACGCTCCTGCGCGCGGGCGAGATCGCCGCCGGTCAGCGCGGCGATCCCCTCGAGCATGTCGCACCACGGCCGTTCGTTCCGCGCGAGCGACGCACGCAGCATATCCCCCGGCCCGGCCTGCTTGACGTACGAGTCGATCCATCCGGAGACCCAGTCGGACAGCGGCGGCACGGCGGAAGCGGTGGCCATGACCGCTAGCGCGGCGCGGGCGTGCGCAGGTCGAGCGTCATCGGAAATTCTCCCCCGGGCTCCTCGGCCGGCATCGGCACCGGCCCCGGCGTATGGCCATGATCCTGGAAGCGGGCCTTGCGGCGCGCCTCGGCCTCATAGTCGTTGACCGGCACGTCATCGTAGCTGCGCCCGCCGGGATGCGCCACATGATAGACGCACCCGCCGAGCGAGCGCCCGTTCCAGCGATCGAGCAGGTCGAACGTCAATGGCGCATCGGCCGGCAGGCGCGGATGCAGGCAGTTGGCCGGCGCCCACGCCTTGTAGCGTACCCCGCCGACCGCCTCGCCCGGCGATCCGGTGGGCGTCATCGGCACCGCGCGGCCGTTGCACGCGACGACGTGGCGGCCGGGCACCAGCCCCGAAGCGCGCACCTGCAGCCGCTCGGTCGAGCTGTCGACATAGCGCACGGTGCCGCCGATCGCCCCGGTCTCGCCGAGCACGTGCCACGGCTCGAGCGCGTGCGCGATCTCGAGCCGCACCCCGCCGGCGACGATCGAGCCATGCACCGGAAAGCGGAACTGGCGCTGCGCCTCGAACCATTCGGGATCGAACGCATAGCCCGCCTGCG
>CAXSHP010000168.1:0-6456 GCA_964236935.1 uncultured Sphingomonadaceae bacterium | reverse complement strand
CGCGTGAAATACATCACCGCCGCGAGCGCGACGAACAGCAGCAGCGATCCGATCAGCAGCGAATAGGCCTCGAGGCTGAGCAGCACATAGAGCACGGCATAGAGTCCGATCAGCAGCGCCGCGACCAGCGCGGCGCGCCGCCAGCTGTGCAGCACCGCCGCCGAATAACTCGTCAGCAGCCCGATGATCGCCGCGCTCGCCAGCAGATAGGCCGGGGTGAAGCCGATGATCTCGGCGAAGGCGAGCAGCAGCACGAAGAACAGGATCAGCCCCGCGCCGACCAGCAGATAAGCCACGCCGGCAACGCGCACCCCGCCGATCACCTCGAACATCAGCAAGGTGAGGAAGGTGAAGCCGATGAACATGAACCCATATTTCGCCGCGCGACTGACCTCGGCATAGAGATCGACCGGATCGATCAGCGCCACCGTGATCTTGTCGGCCTCGGCCGCGGGCTGCTCGTCGATCGACACCACCGGCCGGTTGAGCGCGAGGTTGCCGATCCGATATTCCGCGGTGAAGCCTGCGCCGTCCACCGTCCGCCTGACCGGCAGGAAACCGCCGACGAACGACGGGTGCGGCCAAGTCGAACGCGCGATCCAGCGGCTGTCCTGCGCGACCGGCAGCAGGGTGAGCGAGTCGTGCCCGCGAGTCGAGAAGGCGATGTCGAACGACAGCGGCTGGCCGGGCGCCGGCGGGGTTCCGATCCGCCCGGAGAAGCCGCTCTTGCCGGTGCTTTCCAGCGCCGAGCCGGGGATCAGCGGGATCGCCCGCCCGCCGACCCTGACCCGCGGTTGCGATCCGCCGAGCCCCTTGGCGCTCGACAGACCGAAGCGGATCTCGGCCTCGTTCAGCCGGACCGTCGCCGGATCGATATTGAGCGCGGCGAGATCGGGCAAAGTAAACGCGCCGGCCGCATGGATCGCCGCGTCATAGACCACCGCCTGGTAGATCGAGCGCTTGCGCAGTTCGGGCGCGATCCGCGTGTCGTAATCGACGCTGGCCGGCGCGACGAACAAAGCGCGCTCCTGCGACACCAACCGCTTGACCGACTTGCCTCCTTCGACCGCCTCGCTCTCGACCATCTGCGAGAAAGGGAGGACGAGGAACGGCCCGGTGAACTCCTGCGCCTCGCCCCACCCTTCGACGATCGACGTCCGCGCCACCTCCGACTGCGACTCGCGATCGTAGATCAGCAGCCACACCATGAAGAGCGGGATCGCGAGCAGCAGCCCGAGCAGGACGGCGAGACCGAACTTGCGACTGGGGGTGTCGGCGCGAGGAGTGGGCGGGACGGCTGGAACGGTCGATGTCATAGAGCCTCCCGGAGGGATATTGACGCCGACGCGTCAAAAGTCACGCGTTATAGCCAGTATAGAAATCATACCATTTCGTGCTATATTAGCTCGACATGTTCGACTTCGATCCCGCCAAGAGCGTCACGAACAAGGCGAAACACGGGATCGATTTCGAAGAGGCGCAGGCGTTATGGTTGGACGACGAGCGTATCGAAAGCGAATCGTTCCGGTCGGTTGATGAGCGACGGTGGCTGGTAATAGGCCGGATTGAGGAAAAGGCCTGGACGGCGATCGTGGCCTATCGGCTCGGGACGATCCGGATCATCTCGGTGCGTCGGTTACGTGCGAACGAGGAAGAGAGTTATGAGCGCAGGAAAAAACATTAGCGCGGCCGAACTGGACGAACGGTTCGACAATGGCGAAGACGTGAGCGAATATTTCGACATGGCCAACGCTCGCCGCCCGGGCCTGGAGGCGCGGCGCGTCAACGTCGACTTTCCCGACTGGATGGTCCGCAGCCTGGACGTGCAGGCGAAGAAACGCGGCGTGACGCGTCAGGCGCTGATCAAGATGTGGCTGGCGGATAGGCTGGAGGCGGCGGGTTAACGTTGTTCGGAATTGTACAGCGTTCTGAGATAGAAGTCACTGATACCGAGGATCAGATTGATCGAGGCACATAAAGGTGAGCTGCGCCTCGCCGCAGCCACCATGCAAGGCACACTCGCCACTCGTCAAATTCTGCACCTTTAGATGCTTGCCGATTGAACTGCATTTTTGCCCGGCCAATTTTAATGCATCTGCCTTTGCACCCGATTCTCCGGTGAAAGGCACTCTCGACGAAATTAGATAGGAATCTTTACCGACTTCCACAGCACCCGTGCTGGCGCAGCCCGATATCAAAACTAACGAGATTGTCATCAGTGTAGGCAGTCTACGCATTGAACATATTCCTTTGCACTGCGCTAATAAACCCGCGCCTTCGGCTTGATGTAGCCGATATCGTCCGTCAGCGTATATTCGTGGACCGGGCGGTAATCGATCACCACCGCGTTCTGCTTCACCCAGGCGATCGTGTGCTTCATCCATTCGTCGTCGTGGCGCTCGGGATAGTCCTCGTGCATGTGCGCGCCGCGGCTTTCGTGGCGGTTGGCGGCGCAGTGCATCGTCACCACCGCCTGCGGCAGCATATTGTCGAGCTCGAGCGTCTCGACCAGATCGGTGTTCCAGATGAGGCTCCGGTCGGTGACGCCGACGTCGACCATGCGCGCCTGGACCTTGTCGATCTTCTCCATCCCCTCGCGCAGGCTCTCGGTGGTGCGGAACACCGCGCAGTCGGACTGCATCGTGCGCTGCATGTCGAGGCGGATCGCCGCGGTCGGCGAGCCGCCGTTGGCGTGGCGGAAGCGATCGAGGCGGGCGAGCGCGAAGTCGTCGGCGGCCGCGACCGCCGGCTTGTGCGCGACGCCCGGCTTGACGATCTCGGCGATGCGCTTGCCGGTCGCGCGGCCGAACACGACGAGGTCGATCAGCGAGTTCGAACCGAGCCGGTTCGCGCCATGGACCGAGACGCACGCCGCTTCGCCGACCGCGAACAGGCCGGGGACGACCGCATCGGGATCGCCGTCGCGCAGCGTCACCACCTCGCCGTGATAATTGGTCGGCACCCCGCCCATATTGTAATGCACCGTCGGCACCACCGGCAGCGGCTGGCGCGTCAGATCGACGTTGGCGAAGACCTTGCCGGTCTCGGTGATTCCCGGCAGCCGCTCGGCGAGCACCTTGGGATCGATATGATCGAGGTGAAGGTAGATATGGTCCTTGTTCTTGCCGACGCCCCTGCCCTCGCGGATCTCCATCGCCATCGAGCGTGACACGACGTCACGGCTGGCAAGATCCTTGGCGCTCGGCGCATAGCGCTCCATGAAGCGCTCGCCCTCGCTATTGGTCAGATAGCCGCCCTCGCCGCGCGCGCCCTCGGTGATCAGCACGCCCGCGCCGTAGATGCCGGTCGGGTGGAACTGGACGAACTCCATGTCCTGCAGCGGCAGGCCCGCACGCAGCACCATCCCGCCGCCGTCGCCCGTGCAGGTGTGCGCCGAGGTCGCCGAGAAATAGCATTTGCCGTAGCCGCCGGTCGCCAGCACCACCGCGTGGCTGCGGAAGCGGTGGATCGTGCCGTCGTCCATGCACAAGGCGATCACGCCGCGGCACTCGCCATTTTCCATGATCAGGTCGAGCGCGAAATATTCGATGAAGAAGTCAGCGTCGTATTTCAGGCTCTGCTGGTAGAGCGCGTGGAGCATGGCGTGGCCGGTGCGATCGGCGGCGGCGCAGGTGCGCTGGGCGGGCGGCCCCTCGCCCATGTTCTGCATCATGCCACCGAACGGGCGCTGGTAGATGCGGCCGTCGGTCGTGCGGCTGAACGGCACGCCGGCATGCTCGAGCTCGTAGACCGCGGCCGGCGCCTCGCGCACGAGATATTCGATCGCGTCCTGGTCGCCGAGCCAGTCGGAGCCCTTGACGGTATCGTACATGTGCCAGGTCCAGTGATCCGGGCCCATATTGCCGAGGCTCGCGGCGATCCCGCCCTGCGCCGCGACGGTGTGGCTGCGCGTGGGGAACACCTTGGTGATGCACGCCGTCTTGAGCCCGCTCTCGGCGATGCCCATCGTCGCGCGCAGCCCGGAGCCGCCCGCGCCGACGACGACCGCGTCATAGACGTGATCGATGATCTTATAAGCTTCGGCCATCAGGCGGGCGTCCCCCCGAACGCGATCTTGAGGATCGAGAAGATCGCCAGCGCGCCGGCCCCGATCGCGTAGAAATTGAGCAGCACGAGCGCGACGACGCGCGTCTCGTCATGCTGATAATCCTCGATCACCACCTGCAGGCCGAGGCGCAGATGATAGAAGACCGAAATCGTCATCAGGATCAGCGGCACCGCCACCAGCGGCGAGGACATCCACTGCACGACCGTGTCGTAATCGAACGACGGCAGGCGGAACAGCGACACGACGAACCACAATACGAGCAGCAGGTTGCTCCCCGCGGTCAGCCGCTGGTGCCACCAGTGGTGTGCGCCCTGCTTGGCGGAGCCGAGCCCGCGGACGCGGCCGATGCCGGTGCCTGTTCCCATCAGTGCCTCACGAAAAGAGCGATCCAGACGATCGCGGTCAGCGCGAGCGAGCCGACGATCGTCAGCACCGCGCCGGTCTTGTTGGTCCTGAGCTCATAGCCGGCACCGGTGTCGAGCACGAGATGACGGATGCCGGAGAGCATGTGCTGGAAGAAGCTCCACGTCAGCCCGACCGCGACGATCCGCGCGAGCAGGTTGGCGGCAAAGCCCAGGGTCGCGCCGTCGGCGGCGTCGATCGCATAATAATAGAAGCTCGCATAGGCATCCGCACCGCCCGCCGCGGCGGCGAGCCACCACGTGAACAGCACGCCGCCGCCGACCGCCAGCGCCGTGCCGGTGGCGCGATGCAGGATGGAGACCAGCATGTGCGGTCCCCAGCGCCAGATGGTCAGGTGCGGAGACAGCGGCCGAGCCCGGTTGCGCGACATGATTTCTCCCGTCGATCGAAGCGTCGCCGTCTTAGTCGAAGCGCCGCGCCATGCAAGCACGGCGGCGGATTCTAACCTCCTGTTTACCATCAGCCGCTAATCAGGGTCGGCGTAGGCGAGGTGGAGATGATAGTGACCGGCCGAAATTTCTCCGACATCTCACCGGAAAACGAGGTGCGCCTCGATCCCGAGGATGTCGCGCTGCGCCTCGATCTCTACAACGGCGACGGGCAGCTGGAGCGCGACCTCCGTTTCGTGTGGGAGCGCGCGCACGAGATCATCATGGAAACCGCACGAACCCATTACAGCCATTACGTCGACTCGGTCGTGCCCAGCTCACGCTTCAAGGCGATGGTTTCAACGGCCGATCGCGAAAGTTTCATCGCCAACGCCGTGCGCGTCGTCGAGATGAAATACACGCATCCGATCGATGCCGACTGGATCGAGCAGATCGCCTTGCCCGCGCGGCGTCTCCACGCGGCGGGCATACCGATGTCGTTCGTGGTCAATGACATGTCGCGCCATATCGCTTCGCTCCTCGAAAATCTGCGCGCGGCCTTCTCCGACGACCGCGCCGTGCTGCGGACCCTCGCCGACACGATCAACCGCGCGAGCCTGATCGAGGTCGAGATCATGATGGCGCAGATCGCCGTGCTCGAACGCACCAAGAGCGCGGCGCGGCGCCATGACGAGAGCGGGCAGTTCAAGCAGACGATCGTCGGCATCCTCGAGTCGACGATCCACAGCTCCGGCGATCTGCGGGTCAAGACGATATCCGCCGCGGCCTCGGCGCGCGGCATGCTCGGCAAGGCCTCCGAAGTCGCGGCCGCGGCCGAACAATCGGCGGTGGCGATGCGCCAGGCGGCGCAGACCGCCGCCGGACTGATCCGCGCGATCGACGAGGCGCGGGGCGAGGTCGAGGTCGCCGCCCAGGTCGCCACCCGCGCGGCCCAGCAATCGGTCGAAGCGGTCGGCGTCTCCGAGGCGCTCAGCGGCCATGCCCAGGCGATCGAATCGATCCTCGGCCTGATCCGCGACATCGCCGGCCAGACCAATCTGCTCGCGCTCAACGCGACGATCGAGGCGGCGCGCGCCGGCGACGCCGGGCGCGGCTTCGCGGTAGTCGCGCAGGAGGTCAAGAGCCTCGCCAGCCAGACCGCGCGCGCCACCGACGACATCGCTTCGAAGATCGCGGCGATCCAGTCGGCGACGAAACAGGCGGTCGACGCCAATGGCTCGATCCGCGACACCGTCGGCGAGGTCCAGCAATCCGCCGAACGCATCCGCGACGCGATGGAGGCGCAGGCCCAGACGGTGACGATGATCACCGCCGCGGTCGACGAGACCGCGCTTGCCGCCGATTCGATGTCGGGGACGATCGCCTCGATCCGCGCCGACACCGAGCATGTCGCATCCGAGATCGACGATCTCGAGAGCGGGTTCGGCGCGGTCGACAGTCAGCTCGCCCATCTCGAGACGACCACCGGCGATTTCGTCGCCAAGATCGCGGCTTAGCCTTTCCGCGGCAGCCGGCGCGGCGTAACGCCGCCCGATGGAAGCCGACACGACCGAGAGCTGGAAGCTGAGCCTGCCC
>CAXSHP010000167.1:5916-6489 GCA_964236935.1 uncultured Sphingomonadaceae bacterium | reverse complement strand
CATCAAGCGGCGATCGCGGCGCGTGCGCGCGGGCGGACGCCGTTCGTCGTGGTGCTGACCGATGGCCGGGCCAACGTCGCGGCGGACGGCAGCATGGTTCGGTCCCTGGCCGAGCAGGACGCGCTGGCGGCGGCACGGGCGATCGGCATCGCGGGCTTCGCCGCCGCGTTGATCGACATCTCGGCCCGGCCGCGGGCGGAAGGGGCGAAGCTCGCCGCGGCGATGGGCGCGCGCTATCTCGCCTTGCCGCGCGCCGATGCGGCGTCGATGCACCGCGCGGTGAAGGCGATACGACCGCCGGCGACCCGGGCCCTCGAGCTCGAGGGCGCCGGCCCGCCGCTGCTGCTGCTGCACGGCACCGGCGCGGCGACGCACAGCTGGCGGGACGTCGCGCCGCGGCTGGCCGAACGGTTCACGGTTGTCGCACCCGATCTGCCTGGGCATGGCTTCACGACGGGCCGGCCCGCGGGCGGCATGCGGCTGCCCGCGGTTGCAAGCACGGTGACCGGGCTGCTGGCCGCGCTGGATCTCGCGCCGCGCATCGTCGTAGCTCATTCGGCAGGCGCGGCGATT
>CAXSHP010000167.1:3608-5906 GCA_964236935.1 uncultured Sphingomonadaceae bacterium | reverse complement strand
AGCGGTGTGCTGCGACGGCGTCGTCGGGATCGGCGCGGCATTGCTGCCGTTTCCGGGCGTGCCGGGCAAGCTGTTCCCGTCGCTGGCCAAGCTGCTGTTCGTCAATCCATTCGCGCCGCAGCTGTTCGCCACGATCGCGCGCGCACCGGGCGAGACTGGGCGCTTCCTCCATCGCAGCACCGGCTCGCGGATCGATGCGGCGGGCGTCGACTGCTACGCGCGGCTGTTCGGCACCGCGTCGCATTGCGCCGGAGCGATCGCGATGATGGCGGACTGGAACCTCGCGACGTTGAAGCGCGATCTGCCGCGGCTGCAGGTGCCGCTGCTGCTGGTCCACGGCGCGGGCGACGCGGCGGTGCCGCTGTCCGCCGCGCGCGAGGCTGCGGCGCGCGTTCCCGGAGCGAGGCTGGTGACGTTGCCGGGCCTGGGCCACCTCGCGCACGAGGAGCAGCCGGGCGCGATCGTCGGGCTCATCGACGCGTTCGCCCACGACGATGCGCTGGTCAGCGACGAGGGGCATATACGGTGAATCCGCATTACTACGGCATCGTCGAGATGGTGTTTACCGGCGCGGTCGTGATCGGCCTCGCCGTGTGGCAGCTGTGGTCCGTCCGGCGCGAGCAGGCGAAGGATCGCGCCGCGCGGGCGAAGCGTGCGTCAGCGGAACGCGCGGGGCATCTTGTAGGGCAGCATCGACTGGACGATCGGTGAACGGAAGCGACCCAGCGACAGGCTCTCGTGGACGGCGTGCACATCCTCGCCGAACAGCCGGGTGGCAATCGCCGAGCGGGCGTAGAAGGGCGCATCCTCCCAGGTCTTGATGACGCGCGCGTGATGGCCGGGATCGGCGCGCGTGATGCGCGGCATCAGCCAGCCGGTGCGGGGCAGGCGGGCGTCGGGCGGCGGCGCCGCTTCGTGCCAGCGGCCTTGCCGGTCGAAGCGCAGCGCCAGATCGAATGGCGCGCCGTCGCTCCGCCTTCCTTCGTAGAGCACGGCGACCTCGTTGCGCAGGTGCGCACGCGACCAGTTCCAGTCGGAGAAGCCGTCACTCAGCGGTTCGGCGCCGAAATTGGAGTCGAAATAGCCGCTGCCGTGCCAGCGCAGATCCGGGTGCTGCATGGCGACTTCCACGCGCGCCCGCGGCGCGACCGGATGCCACAGGTGGCGGCCTGCCGGATCGAGCGCGAAGGCGGTCAGCCCGAGCTGTTCGGGATGAATGCGGACGGTGCCGCGCACGCGCTGCGGAATGGGCGCGGTGATCTCGGCGATGTCGATCAGCAGCGAATCGCCGTCCCAGCGGAGCGCGCTGGGGCCGACGGACAGCATGTCCGCACTGCGCGACATGCTGCTGCGCGGCCGCTCGGTCATCGCCCAGCGGCGTGCGCCGGGGCCGTAGAGCGCCACGTTGATCGCACAGTGATTTTCGGGATCGCGCCGTCTGCTCCATGCGTAATAAGGCGAAAATACGCTGCCGACGAAGGCGATGATCGTCAGGCCGAAGCGGCCGTCGTCGCTGAACGCGTCGACATACCACCAGGCATAGCCGCCGGACGGCACCGCGCCGTCGAAGCGCGGTCCTTGAGCAGGCAATCGACGGCAAGGCGCGCGGACAGCGCGGCCATCGGGACGCCGGCGCCCGGATGGGTGCTCCCGCCCACGCAATAGAGCCCAGGGATCCGCGTCCGCGTGCCCTGCCGGCGGAAGGAGGCCGCCCACCCGTGCGAGGCCCGTCCATAGAGGGCTCCACCCGTCGACGGAAACATCCGCTCGAAATCGTTCGGCGTCGCCACCACGGTCGCCTCCGGCGAAAGCTCCAGCGAGAGCCCCGCGCGCTCGAGGGTAGCCAGCATCGGCGTAATGCATGACATGATCTCCGTTGGTGCGAGAAGGCGCGTGTCGCCGAAGGGCGGGGCGTTGACGATGATCTGGAGGGCTTCGCGCGTGCCGGGCGGGGGCTTGCCCGAGGCATCGTCGCGATCCTGCGCGCAGACGTAGACGCTCGGGCGCTCGGCCGTTCGGCCGCGCGACAGTGCCGCGAACTCTGCCGGATAATCGTCCGAGAAAAAGACGTTATGGCGCAGCAGCGGAAAGTCGCCGGTCTTCGCCTGCGCCATCCACACCATCGCCGAGAGCGATCGATCGCGCGGCGCGACGCGGCGCACGGCGCGGCGGACGTCCTGGCCGAATAGGCCCGCCGCCAAGGCCGCGGGATCGGCGTTGCAGATCACCGCGTCGGCATCGATCCCCTCGCCGTCCGCCAGCGTGATCCCGGCGGCGCGGCCGTGCGCGACGCGGCGG
>CAXSHP010000167.1:0-3598 GCA_964236935.1 uncultured Sphingomonadaceae bacterium | reverse complement strand
CCTGCGCGAGGCCTATCCGGACCGCTGGCGCGCGGTGATCGCGTCGTCGCTCGAACCCGCGCCGCTGGTCGTGCGGGTCAATCGCCGCAGGACCACGCGCGACGCGTATCTCGCGCGCCGCGGCGCCAAAGCGGAAACGCGCGCCGTGGCGGCGGGCCACCTGCTCCAGCGCGCGCGCGAGCGCATGCATGCCGCCCTCGATCAGCCACACCCCGCTCGCCTCGACGTGGGCGATGAGCATCAGCGTGGCCGGCGCGCGGAACGGCGAGGAACCGCAGTAGGTCGCGTAGCGGGCGAACAATTGCCGCAGCCGCGGATCCTTGAAGTGCCCGCCCAGCGCACTCCACAACGTCTCGTACGGCCGGATCGCGAGGAGATCGGCGAACCCCCTGATGCCCAGGCGCCAGGTGAGCCCGATCGGATTGGTCCGCGGTGCACGCAGGAATGCGCCCTCGAGCGTCGTGAAGATGCGCTTCGCCTCGGTACGGAAGGCGCGGTAGCCGCGGGCTTCCGCTGCGCCGGCGAAAGCGCCGATCGCCGCCTCGCAGCGCGCTGGATCGGCGAACAGGTCGAGCCGCGCGCCGCCCCAGGCGTGCCGCGCCAGCGTCTCGGCCGGCCGCAGCGTGAGATGATCGGCCAGGTTCGCGCCCGCCGCGGCGAAGATCTCTTCGAACAGCGCCGGCATGGTGAAGACGGTCGGCCCGCCATCGATGGCGACCCCGCCGACGTCGACCTGGCGCAGCTTGCCGCCGGACGTCGCCGCCGCCTCGACGACGGTGACGTCGCAACCGCGCGCGGCGAGCAAGGTGGCGGCCACCAACCCGCCGATCCCCGCCCCGATCACCACGACCCGCTCGCCAGACATGCGAGCCTCCTCTCCCGATTGACGCGATCCTAGCACCCGTCCAATCATCTGGACATATGCTGATGTCCAGAAATTTTATCGGCTGGCGCGAGCGCTGGACGAAGGCGCGTAACGCGCTGCTCGCCGATCCGCGCTTTCAGCGCTTCGCCGTCCGCTTTCCGCTCACCCGACCGATCGCGCGACGCCGCGCCCGGCGGCTGTTCGATCTCGTCGCCGGGTTTACTTATTCGCAGACCCTGTACGCGTGCATGGAGACCGGTCTGCTCGAGATGCTCGCGCGCGAGCCGTTGCGGACGGAAGACGTCGCCGTGCGGGCCGTGCTGCCACAGGCCGGCGCCGAGCGCCTGCTGCGCGCCGCGGCCGCGCTCGGCCTGGCCGAGCGGCTGGGTGGCGGGCGGTGGACGCTCGGCAGCGGCGGAGCCGCGCTGCGCGGCAACCGCGGCATCGCCGAGATGGTAGCGCATCATGCGTTGCTCTACGCCGATCTCGCCGATCCCGTCGCATTGCTGCGGCGCGGCGGGGGCGGCGGCCAGCTGTCCTCTTACTGGCGCTATGCCGAGTCGCCGGGAGCCGGCGTGCCCGCCGAGGTCAGCGGCTATTCCGCGTTGATGGCGGCATCGCAGCCGCTGATCGCGGACCAGCTGATCGACGCCTATCCGTTCCGGCGCCATCGCCGTCTGCTCGATATCGGCGGCGGGGAAGGGGCTTTCCTGACGGCGGTGGCGGAGCGCGTGCCCGCGCTTTCGCTGGCGCTGTTCGACTTGCCCGCGGTCGCCGATCGGGCCCGCGCGCGACTCGCCACTGCCGGCCACGGCGCGCGCGTGACCATTTGCGGCGGCGACTTTCTCGTCGATGCGCTGCCCGGCGATTGCGACCTGATCACCTTGGTGCGCGTGCTGCACGATCACGACGATCCGTGCGCGCTCGCGCTGCTGCGCTCGACTCGCGCCGCGCTGCCGCCGGGCGGCCGGCTGCTGATCGCCGAGCCCATGGCGTGCACCTCGGGCGCCGAGCCGATGGGCGACGCCTATTTCGGCTGCTACCTGCTCGCGATGGGATCGGGACGCCCGCGGTCACCAAGCGAGATCACCGCGATGCTGCGCGAAGCCGGCTTCTCCTCGTCGCGCTTGTTGTCCACCGCGATGCCATTGACGATGCGCGGGATAATCGCCGTCCGCTGACGATGTTTGTGTAAGGATGGATTGACATGACAGACCGTCAAACTAGAATTACACATATTCGGGGCTTCGCCGCATCCGGCGATCGCAGAGGAGAGGTGGTATGGACGCGATCGCGGTCATACTCGAGGCGCCGGAACGGCTCTCGCTCCGCCCGCTCGTGCTCGATCCGCTCGCCGCCGGCGACGTCCTGGTCGAGGTCGACTATAGCGGCGTGAGCTCGGGCACCGAGAAGCTCCTGTGGTCGGGGCGGATGCCGTCGTTTCCGGGGATGGGTTATCCGCTGGTCCCCGGCTACGAATCGGTCGGCCGCGTGATCGACGCCGGCGCCCATGCGCGCGGGCGGATCGGCGAGAATGTCTTCGTCCCCGGCGCGCAGTGCTACCGGGACGCGCGCGGCCTGTTCGGCGGCACGGCGCAGCGGGTGATCCTGCCCTCGGCACGGGCGCTGCCGGTCGCGGAACGCCTCGGCCGCGACGGCATCCTCGTCGCGCTCGCGGCCACCGCGCACCATGCGATCGCGAACGGCGGGGCGCCCCAGCTGATCGTCGGCCACGGCATCCTCGGCCGGCTGCTCGCGCGTCTGACGCTGGCGTGCGGCGCGCCGGCGCCGGTCGTGTGGGAAATCCATGGCGCGCGCCGTGACGGCGCCGGCTATGCCGTGATCGATCCGGCGAGCGACCCTCGCCGCGACTATGCGACGATCTGCGACGCGAGCGGGGCGAGCGATGTGCTCGACCTGCTCATCCCGCGGCTCGCCAAGGGAGGCGAGCTGATTCTTGCCGGCTTCTACGACCGGTTGAGCTTCGCCTTCCCGCCGGCATTCATGCGCGAGGCGCGGCTGCGCGTCTCCGCCGAATTCACCTCCGCCGACGTCGTCGCGGTCACCGCGCTGATCGATGCCGGCGCGCTGCGGCTCGACGGGCTGATCAGCCACGTCCGGCCCGCGGCGGAGGCGGCCGACGCCTATCCGGCGGCGTTCGGCGATCCCGCTTGCCTCAAGATGGTCCTCGACTGGAGAAGTCTATGACGATGCTCGACGTCGGGGTACTGCGCGAGGAAGCGTCGCACGAGCCCGATCCCGTGCCGTCGGGCCCGGTGACCAAGGAAACGCAGATCATCGCGATCTACGGCAAGGGCGGCTCGGGCAAGTCGTTCGCGCTCGCCAACCTCAGCTACATGATGGCGCAGCAGGGCAAGCGCGTGCTGCTGATCGGCTGCGATCCGAAGAGCGACACGACCAGCCTGCTGTTCGGCGGCAAGTCGACCCCGACGATCATCGAGACCTCGTCGCGCAAGAAGCTCGCCGGCGAGGAGATCGGCATCGAGGATGTCTGTTTCCAGCGTGACGGCGTGTTCGCGATGGAGCTCGGCGGGCCGGAAGTCGGCCGCGGCTGCGGCGGGCGCGGCATCATCCACGGCTTCGAGACGCTGGAAAAACTGGGCTTCCACGAATGGGGCTTCGATTACGTGCTGCTCGATTTCCTCGGCGACGTGGTGTGCGGCGGCTTCGGCCTGCCGATCGCGCGCGACATGTGCCAGAAGGTGATCGTCG
>CAXSHP010000166.1:0-6497 GCA_964236935.1 uncultured Sphingomonadaceae bacterium | reverse complement strand
TTTCTCGGTTTCGACATGGATCACACTCTCGTACGCTACAATAGTGAAGCGTTCGAGAAGCTCGCGCATCAGAGCATGATCGAGAAGCTCGTCTCGGACAGCCCGACCGAGCAGCGCCTCGTCAAGGAGCTCGACCGGCTCTACGCGCTGCGCGGCACCGAACTCTCCCCCGCCGCGACCAACGCCAATTACCGCCGCGGCTGGCCCGCGCTGTCGGCGTTCAACCAGGCGGGCACATCCGCGACCGTGCCGGCGATCAGCCGCTTGCTGACGGCGATCCAGAGCAACGAGCGGCAATTGCTCGGCGAGCGCTCGGCGGAAACGCAGCAATATGTCAATCGCTCGAACTATCTCGCCGCGTTGCTCTCGGCCACGGGGCTGGCGCTGGTCCTGGTCGCGATCGTGCTCGGCTGGCTGTCGGTCCAGGCGGTCGCGCAGCGGCGCAAGGCGCGCCGTGCCGCCGAGGCCGAAGCCGATCGCGCCGAATTGCTCGAACAGGCGGTCGCCGCGCGGACGAGCGAGCTGCGCGACGCCAATGCCCGCCTCCAGGAGGAGATGGCCGAGCGCGCCGCCGCCGAAGCCGCCTTGCTCCAGGTCCGGAAGATGGAGGCGGTCGGCCAGCTCACCGGGGGCATCGCGCACGACTTCAACAATATGCTCGCGGTGGTCGTTGCCGGCCTCGATCTGGCGCGGCGCCGCCTGACCGACCAGCCCGACGAGGTCGCGCGACATATCGACAATGCGATGGAGGGCGCCAATCGTGCCGCCGCGCTGACGCGCCGGCTGCTCAGCTTCGCCCGCTCCGAACCGCTGCTGCCCGAGGGCGTCGATCCGGGCAGCCTGCTCGCCGGCATGTCCGATCTGTTCGACCGCACTTTGGGCGAGCGGATTTCGGTCGAGACGCGCGGGTTCGGCGGATTGTGGCCGGTGTGGGCCGATCCGCACCAGCTCGAGAATGCGATCCTCAACCTCGCGGTCAACGCGCGCGACGCGATGGACGCGGAGGGGCATCTGCTGATCGAAGCGGCGAATGTCGTGCTGGCCGACGGCGAGGTCGGCGAAGCGGCGGCCGGCGACTATGTCGCGATCCGCGTGACCGACGACGGCAGCGGCATGAGCCAGGCCGTGCTCGACCGCGTGTTCGAGCCGTTCTTCACCACCAAGCCGGTCGGCAAGGGCACCGGCCTCGGGCTCAGCCAGATCTTCGGTTTCGTCCGCCAGTCGCATGGCGAAGTCGCGATCAAGTCGGTCGAGGGCGAAGGGACCACCGTCTCGCTCTATCTGCCGCGCTTCGTGCGCGACAGCGCCGCGACCGCCGCCGCCGCCGCCGCGCCCGCCCCGATCGGACCGGCCGAGCCGGCGCCGGCCGCGGGCCAGGCGGTGCTGGTCGTCGAAGACGATCCGCGCGTGCTCGGCGCGACGATCGGCGGCCTCGAGGAGCTCGGCTACGCCCCGATCCCGTGCGACAGCGGGGACAAGGCGCTCGCCGTGCTGGCGGAGCGCAGCGATATCCGGCTGGTGATCAGCGACGTGGTGATGCCCGGGATGACCGGGCCAGAATTGGTTCACGAGATCAGGCGGCGCTATCCCGCAATGGGCATATTGTTCGTCACCGGCTATGTCGGCGATGCGGGCGATGCCGACGATCTCGCCGGCTACGAACTGCTGCGCAAGCCGTTCACGGTGCGGGCGCTCGAACGCGCCGTGGCACTGGCCTTTCCCGCGCCCGATGCACCGCTCAGCGCACCGCCCCGCGCGCGAACAGCCGCGGCAGCAGGCTGATCGCGCCGAGGATCGGCCAGCGCCGCTGCCACGGCCGGATCGCGATCCGGGTGCCCGCGTGGCGATTGATCTTCCACGCAAGATAGTCGATCCCGCCGGCGAAGGTCGCGCTGGCCTTGGCGAGGCGGGCGACCGTCAGCGCCTTGCCCTCGATCCGGCGTCGCCGCCACGCACGTTCGCCCGCGGCCCGATCGGCGGGAGTCAGCGGCGCCGCGAATATGATCTCGTCGCCCGTATCGCGGAATGCGATTCCCGCAGCGGCCAGCGCCGGCAAGGTGAAGCGGCGATAGCGCTCGGGATCGGCGTCGACCACCGAAGCGGATCGCTCGCTCCGCTCGGCGCGCAGCTCGGCTGCATAGGTCAGGCCGAAGGCGGAGCGCCATAGCTCGAGTTCGGCGATCCGGTCGGGAAGCATGGCCCGCGCGGCACCGAGCAATGTCGGCGCCGCGCGGGCAATCGCCGCAACGGCCGCGGCCCGTGCGGACTCGTCCGCCACCCACACCAACCGCGCCGGCTGCGCGAACCGCGCCCACACGGAGACATTGCGTGTCGCCGGCGATGCCAGCCGGGCGAAATCGGCCGCGCTCAGCACCGCATATTTCGCCGTCAGCCCATCGGCCTCGATCGGGAACACATTGGGCGGCAACAGGCGATTGGCGGCAGCAAGCCAGCTGCGGCCGAACGTGGCGCGATAATCCGACACGATCAGATAGAAATCGAGCATCAGCCCGTCGAGCTCGGCCTGGCGCAGGCAGGAGCCGTAGAACAGCACCGCGCGCGAGGCCGCGCCGTGACGCGCCGCGACCGCTGCCGCCAGCGCCGCGACGCGGGGATCGACCGGGAGCGCCAGTTCCTCGGCGACCAGTTCGGGGAGAGGCTGAGACGACATCGATGCGAATACCTCCCCTCCCTGCCAGGGAGGGGCTGGGGGTGGGTGGCGAGCGAAGCGAGCCTCCCCCGCCGGGGATTGCGTCCAGCCCGGCATCGAGCCGGGCCGTCCGCATACCCACCCCATACCCCTCCCTTATCAGGGAGGGGAGTCTCGCCTCAGGCCGCGAGCTGGAGGTGGAGGAACGGCACCGGCGCGGTGTGCTTGAGCACGATCGGCCGCCCTGCCCCGGCCTCGAACAGCTCGCCGTCGAGGATGACGCTCGGACGTTCGCCCTCGATCCGGATCTCGTCGCCGCGCCCGACATGGATGCCGGCGCGCCGCTCGCTGCCGAGCTTGCCGAAGATCGCGGCGGCGGCGGCGCGAACCAGGGTCCACGGACGGTGATCGACCAGCATCAGCCGCAGCGCGCCCGTCTCCTCCTCGTCGTGCCCGGGCCGGGTGCCCATGATCAGCCGCTGCAACGTGGTCACGATCAGCACGGTATAGCGCCCCTGCCGCTGGCCCTGGCGGATCACCGAGACGTTCACCGGCCGCGGCCGCGGCGGGAGGAACGCCGCACGGATGCCGAACAGGCCCGAGAACAGCACCGCGGCGCCGGTCAGGACATGGCACAGGCCGTTGGGCAGCCCGGTCGGATACATCGTGTTGCGGCAGTAGAGCATCGAATCGGCGAGCCCCGCGCCACCGAGAAACATCCCCAGCACCGGCCGGCTACCCGCTTCGCCGTCGGACAAAGCGATCAGTTCGCGCACGACGATGTGCGGCGCGAGATCCTCGTGCGCCAGCGTCATCACCCGTTGCAATGCCGCGATCGGATTGCCGACCGAGCCGAGATCGAGCGCGATCAGATTGGTCTTGCCGTTGGGCAGCACGGCGACGGGCGGCGGCGTATCGCCGAAATGGCCGCCCTGATGGAGCTCGGTCAGCGTCGCCTGGACGGTGCCGTCGCCGCCATTGATCACCAACACGCGCGGGCGGATGCGCGCGATCGTGCGCAAGGCCTCGCCGATCTGGTCGACATGCTCGACTTCGTAATGGAAGATATCGTCGTTCGCCGCGCAAAAGCTGCGGATGCTGGGCAATAGCGCGCGATTGCCGGTCGAATTCGGATTCGACAGGAGCGCGACGCGGACCATCAGCTGCGCCCCACGATCGGCTTGATCGTGAAACCCTGCCGATAGTTGAGGATGACGGTGATCGGCTGCACCCCCCGGCGCACGGCGAATACCACGCTATCGAACTTGGGCCTCAGGCTGAGCAGCGAAATGTTCGGGTTGCGCGAGAAGCCGCCGCCGTCGTCCCAATCCGATCCGTCGCTGTTGCGATCGTGGCGCACCGCGATCGCATAATTGCCCGGCCGCGACACGGCGACGCAGATCGCCATCGGCCCCGCCGGGGTGACCGGCAGCTCGATCCGCTTGAGCTTCTTGCCGCGCGCGAGGAAATCGGCCGGATTGTCGCCATAGAGCTGGACGCGCAGCGTGCCCGTCCGCGTCTTGAAACCTTCGACCCGCACCAGCACCGCCGGGCCCGGCGCGCCCTCGACGCACGCCGGCGCGTCGGGCCCGAGCACGGCCGCACGCGCACCGCCGAGCGGCGCGACGAGCGCGACCAGCAAAGCGACGGCGCCGATGCGCGATTTCGACATGACCTCGATACTCCTGGAAGCTATAGCGCGGACCAGATGACGCGGGCGCGGTCCGGCACTTCCCCCTGTCATCCGTTAGATCGGCCGCGTTTGCGGCCAAAATAGGGTCATGAGGCGTCCGAAAAAGGTGAGAATATCGACGCTCACCGATCGCTATCTCGCGCGCCTGATCGCGGTGCCGCTGTTCGCCACCTTGGTGATCTCGGCGATGCTGCTGATCCTCGACAAGATGCTCCGCCTGTTCGATTTCGTCGTCAGCGAGGGCGGCCCGGTCAGCGTCGTGTGGCGCATGCTGGCGAACCTCATTCCCGAATATCTCTCGCTCGGCATTCCGATCGGGCTGATGCTCGGGATCCTGCTCGCGTTCCGCCGGCTGGCGCTGTCGTCCGAGCTCGACGTGCTGCGCGCGACCGGCCAGGGCTTCGCCCGGCTGCTGCGCGTGCCCTATTTCTACACGGTGGCGCTGGCGCTGCTCAACCTCGCGATCGTCGGCTTCGTCCAGCCTTATTCGCGCTACGCCTATGAAGGGCTGCGCTACGAACTGCGCTCGGGTGCGCTCGGCGCGTCGATCAAGGTCGGCGAGTTCACCAAGCTCGGCAAGAACATGACGCTGCGGATCGAGCGCAGCCGCAACCATGGACGCGATCTTTCCGGCATCTTCGTGATGGCCAAAGACAAGGACGGCAAATCGCTCGCGGTGACGGCGGAGGAAGGCACGTTCATGGCCACCGACGATCCCGATACGATCATCTTCCGCCTCAGGAACGGCGTGCTCGTCCACGACGCGCCGGGCTACAAGGTGCCGCGCGTGCTGAGCTTCGTCGGCCACGATCTGCCGATCGACCTGCCCGATACCGAGGCGTTCCGCGTTCGCGGCGGCCGTGATCTCGAGTTGACCATTCCCGAGCTCGCCCGCACCGGGCAGGACGAGCGGGTGTCCGCGAAGCTACGCGAGGAAAGCCGCGCCAATTTCCATTTCCGCCTGGTCGAGGTGGCGACGATGCTGCTGCTGCCGCTGCTCGCGGTCGCGCTCGCGGTGCCGCCGAAGCGATCGTCGTCGGCGTTCGGCGTGTTCCTGTCGATCGTTATGGTGGTGACCTATCACAAGATCAATCAATATGCCGAGGCGATCGGGGGACTCGGCAAGGTCGATCCGATCATCGCCTTGTGGATGCCGTTCCTGCTGTTTGCCGCCTTGATCTGGTGGATGTACCGCACGCTCGCCTACGTCCCCGGCGGCCAGCCGATCGGTGCGCTCGAGCGCGTCGCGAACAAGCTCGGGGCCGTGCTCAAGCGCTGGTTCCTCGCCATCTTGCGCCGCGGTACGGCGAACGCCTGATGCAATTGCGGTTCTTTCCTTCGCGCACGCTCGCCTTCTACATGGGGCGCAGCTTCCTGGTGCGCACGGTGGCGGTGCTCGCGGCGCTGGTGATCATCCTCCAGACGCTCGACCTGCTCGGCACCAGCGGCGACATCCTCGCGCATCCGGGCAACGGCGACCCCGAGCTGTGGCGCTATGTCGGCCTGCGCGCGCCGCAGCTGATTTCGCGCTTCCTGCCGTTCGCGGTGCTGCTCGGCACGCTGATCACGCTCGCCACGCTCAACCAGAACAGCGAGATCATCGCGATGAAGGCAGCGGGGGTGTCAGCACACCAGATCCTCGCGCCGCTGATCCTCGCCAGCCTGGTGATCGCGATCGCCGCGTTTGCGTTCAACGAACGCATCGTCACGCGCGCGACCGCATCGCTTACGGCGTGGGAGGACGTCGATTACGGACCGGTGCCGAAGGCCACGGGAGGATCCTCGAACGTCTGGGTGCGCGACGGCGACGATCTTCTCCATGTCGGTGCGACACGCGGCCGCGGCGCCGCCACCCGGCTGACCGACGTGACCTTGTACGATCGCCACGGCGGACGGCTCGAGCAGATCGTCACCGCCCCGCGCGGCGGCTACACGCGCGAGGGCGGCTGGCTGCTTGACGACGCGCGCCTGTTCGACGTCGCCCGCGGCACCGCCAGGAAGATTCCCCTGGCGATCATCGCGCCCGATGTTCCGCCCGATCGGTTCGCGCTGTCGGATGTCAGCGCCGACGATCGCTCACTGCCTGCGCTGGCGGCGGCGATTCACGATCTCGATGCCGCCACGCCCGACGTGGCCATTCCTGAACTGGTGAAC
>CAXSHP010000165.1:0-6527 GCA_964236935.1 uncultured Sphingomonadaceae bacterium | reverse complement strand
GTTCGCTGGTCGGATCGCGCAGGCGATAGGTCGGCGTGCCGCGATCCCAGCTGTCGACCAGGCGGTTGCCGTCGGCGCCATAGATCCGCAGTCGCGCGCCGGTCGCCGTGCCGAGACGGGTGGCCAGCGCGGGACGGGCATCGCGCGCGGCCGCGCTGAGCGTCTCGGCGATCAGCGCCGCCTCGTCGCCGGCCTGCTCGAGCCGCTGCTCGGCGAGGCGCGTGCGGTAGGTATCGAGATAGAAGAAGCCGCCGGCGAGCATCGCCAGCGCGAACACGTTGACGGCGAGGATGCGGCTGGTCAGCGACCAGCGCGCGGTCCATGCCAGCATCAGCGCGCTGTCGGTCGAGAGGTCAGTCCTCGGCAAAACGGTATCCGACGCCATAGAGCGTCTCGATCGCCTTGAAGCCGCCGTCGACCGCGCGGAACTTGCGGCGCAGGCGCTTGATATGGCTGTCGATCGTGCGGTCGTCGACGTAGACGTCGTCCTGATAGGCGGCGTCCATCAGCTGATCGCGCGATTTGACGAATCCCTGGCGCTGGGCGAGCGCCTCGAGGATCAGGAATTCGGTGACGGTCAGCGTGACGTCGCGGCCGGCCCAGCTGACGCGGTGGCGTGCCGGGTCCATCTCGAGCCGGCCGCGGACGATATTCTCGGCCGGGGGCGTCGCGGTTGCGGGAGAGGGGTCGGCGCGCGCCTCGCTGCGGCGCAGGATCGCGCGGATGCGGGCGATCAGCAGCCGCTGCGAGAAGGGCTTGGCGATATAGTCGTCGGCGCCGAGCGCGAGCCCCAGCGCCTCGTCGAGCTCCTCGTCCTTCGAGGTGAGGAAGATCACCGGCAGCATGCTCTTCTCGCGCAGCCGGCGGAGCAGTTCGATCCCGTCCATCTGTGGCATCTTGACGTCGAGCACGGCGAGGTCGGGCGGATTGTCGAGCAGCGCCTTGAGCGCGGTCGCGCCGTCCGAATAGATGCGCACGACGAAGCCCTCGGCCTGGAGCGCGATCGACACCGAGGTGAGGATGTTGCGGTCGTCGTCGACGAGCGCGATCGAGGCCGACATTATGCGGTTTCGTCTCCAAGGCCCGGCTGCGGATGCCTAGCGCACGGTGACTTGAGCGGCAACCAACGGAGAGGAACGTGACCATGCGATTCCCCGGCGCAGGCCGGGGCCAGTGGAGCGACCTGATGGCGAGCGCAGCGCGTCGCCTCGCCACCTTCCCAACGGGGCCCCGGCCTGCGCCGGGGAACCTGACAGTCAAACCTGATCGAAACGACCTTAAGCGGCCGGCTCCACCTTGAGGCAGGTGCCGTCGGCGCCGATGACACGGACGCGCGCGCCGGCGGGGGCGTCCGCCCCGCTTGCCGACCAGACGCCGTCGCCGACGCGCACCCGGCCCGATCCGCCTTCGATCGGATCGACCACCAGCACGAGCTGGCCGATCAGCCGCGCGGCGCGATCGTTGAGCAGCGGATCGCTCGAGACGATCGGATTGTCGCGCAGCCAGCGCCGGCCGGCATAGACCGCCGCGATCGCAGCGACCGCGAAGAGGGTGAACTGGAGCGCCGACGACAGTCCGAACGCGAGCGTGACCAAGCCGGTGAGCAAGGCCGCGGCGCCGAGCCAGATGAGGAATACGCCGGGCACGAGCATCTCCGCCGCGCCGAGCGCCAGCGCGAGGACGAGCCAGCCCCAGGGCGGCGCGATGCCGAAGATGTTCATGCCTGCTCGAACGGGCCGGGACGGCGCGGCTTGGGCGGCGACGGATCGCCATCGCCTTTGCCCCCGCCGAGCGCGTCGCGGGCGAGCTCGCCGATCCCGCCGAGCGTGCCCATCAGCTGGGTCGCCTCGACCGGGAACAGGATCGTCTTGGCGTTGGGCGAGGTCGCGAACAGGCCGATCGCCTCGACATATTTCTGCGCGATGAAATAGTTGATCGCCTGGGTGCTGCCGCCTTCGATCGCGTCGGACACCATCTTGGTCGCGGCGGCCTCGGCCTGGGCGGAGCGCTCGCGCGCCTCGGCGTCGCGGAACGCGGCCTCGCGGCGCCCTTCCGCCTCGAGGATCTGCGACTGCTTCTGCCCTTCGGCGCGGTTGATCGCGTTCTGCCGCGCACCTTCCGATTCGAGGATCGAAGCGCGCTTCTCGCGCTCGGCCTTCATCTGCCGGGTCATCGCGTTGACGATGTCGGCCGGCGGGCGGATGTCCTTCAATTCGACGCGGGTGATCTTCACCCCCCACGACTCGGTCGCGTGATCGACCACCGACAGCAGCCGCGCGTTGATCTCGTCGCGCTTCGACAGCGTCTCGTCGAGGTCCATGGACCCCATCACCGTGCGCAGGTTGGTCGTCGCCAGCTGCATGATCGCGAGATAGAGGTCGCTCACCTCGTAGGCGGCCTTGGCGGCGTCGAGCACCTGGAAGAAGACGACGCCGTCGACCGCGACCATCGCATTGTCCTTGGTGATGATCTCCTGCCCCGGAATGTCGAGCACCTGCTCCATCATGTTGACCTTGCGGCCGATGCGATCGACGAACGGGAAGATCAGGGTGAAGCCGGGGCGCGCCACCTGGGTGAAGCGGCCGAGCCGCTCGATCGTGTATTGATAGCCCTGGCGGACCACGGTCACGCCCATGAACACGAACGCGATGACCAGGACGACGAAGAAGATGGCGACGGTTTCCACGGCATTCCTCTCTTGCTGGCGCCCGCTGGGGCGGTCGATGAATCACGTCATTCCAAATTCAGCCGCTCATCCTAAGTAGGGGCTGAGCCCGTCGAAGCCCCGTATCGAAGGACCTCCACCCTGAGCGTCCTTCGATACGCCATTTCGACAAGCTCAATGGCTACTCAGGACGAACGGTCAATTCCACCCCGTCCACTCTATCGGCGACATCCTAACATAATCGATCGGCGATGTTGATCGGCGTCTATCTCGGACCCGCGCTTGCGACTCGCGCCGCAACTTGCCAAAGCCGGACATGGACATCAGCCTCGGCCTCACCTTCGACGACGTTCTCCTCCGCCCCGCCGAATCCTCGGTGCTGCCGAGCCAGGCCGACACCCGCACCCAGGTGACCAGGACGATCGGGCTCGACATCCCGATCCTGTCCTCCGCGATGGACACGGTGACCGAGGCCGACATGGCGATCGTGATGGCGCAGATGGGCGGGCTCGGCGTGCTCCACCGCAACCTGACGGTCGACGAGCAGGCGGCCGCGGTGCGCGCGGTCAAGCGCTTCGAGAGCGGCATGGTGATCAATCCGATCACGATCGCGCCCGATCAGACGCTGGCCGACGCGCAGGCGCTGATGAAGCGCCACCGCATCTCGGGCGTGCCGGTGGTCGAGGCGTCGGGTAAGCTCGTCGGCATCCTCACCAACCGCGACGTGCGCTTCGCCGAGAATCCGCTCCAGCGCGTCGCCGAGCTGATGACGGCCAGCAATCTCGCGACCGTTCCCGCCGGAGTCAGCCAGGAGGAGGCGCGGCGGCTGCTCCACCAGCGCCGGATCGAGAAACTGCTGGTGGTCGACGAGGATTATCGCTGCGTCGGGCTCGTCACCGTCAAGGATATCGAACGCGCCGTCACCTATCCCAACGCCACCAAGGACGCGACCGGGCGGCTGCGCGTGGCGGCGGCGACCACGGTCGGCGATCTGGGCTTCGCGCGGACCGAGGCGCTGATCGACGCCGAGTGCGATCTGATCGTGATCGACACCGCGCATGGCCACAATCGCGAGGTCGCGCGCGCGGTCGAGCGGGTCAAGCGGCTGTCGAACTCGGTCCAGATCATCGCCGGCAACGTCGCCACCGCCGAGGCGACGAAGGCGCTGATCGGCGCGGGCGCGGACGGGATCAAGGTCGGCATCGGGCCGGGCTCGATCTGCACCACGCGCGTCGTCGCCGGGGTCGGCGTGCCGCAGCTCACCGCGATCCTGGATGCGGCGGGCGAGGGGGCCAGGGCCGGCGTGCCGGTGATCGCCGACGGCGGCCTGCGCACCTCGGGCGACGTCGCCAAGGCGCTCGCGGCGGGCGCGGCATCGGTGATGATCGGATCGCTGCTGGCGGGCACCGAGGAGGCGCCGGGGGAAATTTTCCTGTATCAGGGCCGCAGTTACAAATCCTATCGCGGGATGGGCTCGGTCGGGGCGATGACGGCCGGCTCGGCCGACCGTTATTTCCAGCAGGACATCCGGGATCAGATGAAACTGGTGCCCGAGGGGATCGAGGGGCAGGTGCCCTACAAGGGGCCGGCGCGCGACGTGATCCACCAGCTCGTCGGCGGCGTGCGCGCGGCGATGGGCTATACCGGCGCGCGCACGATCGCCGAGCTGCGGGAACATGCGCGCTTCGTCCGCATCACCAACGCCGGCTTGCGCGAAAGCCATGTCCACGATGTCGCGATCACCCGGGAAGCGCCCAATTATCCGACACGCTAACTCTGCCAGCAAAATCAAGGACAGCGGGTGGTGACTATATGACTCCCCAAGCCCGTGCCCAGGCGGCGATCGAGCTGCTCGACGAGGTGATTGTCGCGGCGCGCGATGCGGGCGCGGCCGCCGACACGCTGATCGCGCGCTATTTCAAGACGCGGCGCTATGCCGGCGCGAAGGATCGCCGGGCGGTGCGCGAATTGGTCTATGCCGCGATCCGCCGCGCGGGCGAGCGGCCGGCCAACGGGCATAGCGCGCTCTGGGGTCTGGCGCAGGACGATGCCGCGCTCGCCCCGTTGTTCGACGGATCGCGCTATGGGCCGGCGGTGGTCCACCAGACGGACACGCCGGCAGTGGCGGGCGTCGCTCCCGATTGGCTCGCGAAGCGCCTGGCGGCGTCGCTCGATGCGGACGAGCTGCCGGCCTTGCTCGGCCGCGCGCCGCTCGATCTGCGCGCGAACCGGCTCAAGACGACGCGCGACGCCTTGCTGCCGGCGATCACCGGCGCGCGGCCGACGCCCCATGCCCCCGATGGATTGCGGCTCGACGACAATATCCCGGTCGAGGGGATTGCCGAATTCCATGCCGGCCTGTTCGAGGTGCAGGACGAGGGCAGCCAGCTCGTCGTCCAGGCGTGCCGCGCCGCGCCGGGGATGACGATCGTCGATCTGTGCGCCGGTGCCGGCGGCAAGACGCTGGCGCTCGCCGCGGCGATCGCGGGCCGCGGACGGCTGATCGCGTGCGATACCGATCGCGGCCGGCTGCAGCGCCTGCCGCCGCGTGCCGCGCGCGCCGGGGCCGAAGTCGAGCTGCGGCTGCTCGATCCGGGCCGCGAGGCGGCGGCGCTCGACGATCTCGCGGGGCATGCCGATGTCGTGCTGGTCGACGCGCCCTGCTCGGGCACGGGCACGTGGCGGCGCAATCCCGAGGCGCGCTGGCGGCTGACACCCGATCGGCTCGATCGATTGTTCGCGCTCCAGGCGCGGCTGCTCGATCTCGGTGCGACATTGGTGCGGCCGGGCGGGGCACTGGTCTACGTCGTGTGCTCGCTGCTCGACGAGGAGGGGGCGGGCCAGGCCGAGGGGTTCCTGTCGCGCCAGCCGGGGTGGCGCGCGGGCGATCCGGCGATGACTGCCGGGTGTCGGCATGGGCCCGGGCGCCGGCTGACGCCCGCAAGTGACGGCACCGACGGCTTTTTCGTCGCGAGACTCGAAGCGCCGTGCTAGAGCGGCGCGAACCGCGATTGACGGAGTATCTGATGCGTTTCCTGCCTGTTGCCGCCGTCCTCTCGCTCGCGCTCGCCGCCGTGTCGAGCATGGTCCAGAGCCAGCGTCCCGACGACCAGATCAATCCGCGCTCGATCGCGCTGGTTGGGCAGGGCGAGGCGGCGCGCAAGGCGGCGAACTATGTCGCGGCGAACGACGCGTTCGAGACCGCGCTGGCGGTCGATCCGCGCAACCGCGCCGCGTTCGTCGGGCTCGGCAAGGTCGCGCAGGCGCAGGCGCTGCCGGGCAAGGCGATCCGCTATTACAAGGACGCGCTGACGCTCGATCCGAACGATCTGGCGGCGCTGGCCGGGCAGGGCGATGCGATGGTCCAGCGCGGCGCGGTCGATCGCGCGACGGCCAATCTCGCGAAGATCCGCGCGCTGTGCAAAGCCGAATGCCCGCCGGCGGCGACGCTCGCCGCTGCGATCGCCAAGGGTCCCCCGCCGCCGGTGGTCACCGCGCAGGCGGGCGACAAGGTCCCGCCCAAGGGCGACGAGGCGAAGACGACCAAGCCTTGAGCTTCGACGGAGTTTCAGTTCTCCATCTCCCGCGCCACCATCACGAACTCCGCCACGCTCAGCGTCTCGGCGCGCCTTTCCGGATCGATCCCCACCGCCGCCAGCGCGTCGAGCGCGCCGGGCAGGCCCTTGACGCTCTGCCGCAGCATCTTGCGCCGCTGGCCGAACGCTGCGCCGGTAAGTGCTTCGATCGATGCGATGCCGACGTCCGCGGGCGCGGCGGCCGGGACGATATGGACCACCGCCGACATCACCTTGGGCGGCGGCACGAACGCCGCGCGATGGACGTTGTGCGCGAGCGTCGCCCG
>CAXSHP010000164.1:0-6574 GCA_964236935.1 uncultured Sphingomonadaceae bacterium | reverse complement strand
TCGATCGCGACTCGAACACGATCGAGGTGTTCGTCACGCGCATCCGCAAGAAGCTCGGCCCCGACGTGATCACGACGATCCGGGGGCTGGGCTACAGTCTGGAAGATCCGGACGCACGCACGCCCCAGACATGAATGAAATCCATCCCCCTCCGTTCGTCCCGAGCGCAGTCGAGGGACGTTCGACCGTGGAACGTGTCTCGACTTCGCTCGACACAGCGGGCGGAGGGATTGCCATTCCCACCCGCACCACCGGCTCGCTCACGCGGCGGATGATCGGCATCGCCGCGCTGTGGATCGTGGTGCTGCTGATGTCTGGCGGGGTGGCGCTCGATCGCGTGCTCGGCAACGCGATCACGCGCAACTTCGACAGCTCGCTCGATTATGTGCTGACCGCGATGATCGCTTCGTCGGAGATCGATCCGGCGGGCGAGGTGCGGTTCAATCGCCCGCTCGGTGACCAGCGTTTCCTCGAGCCTAACTCCGGGCTCTACTGGCAGGTCTCGGGCAAGGGGCAGGAGGCGTTCCGCTCGCGCTCGCTGTGGGACCAGGCGATCAAGGTCGGGCCGGGGCCGCATGCCGACGCGGTCCATGTCTACGACAGCGGCGAGTTCGCCGCCGAGCCGCTGCGCATCCTCGAGCGCGACGTGCGCCTGCCGGGCTCGCCGACGGTATGGCGTTTCCAGGTGGCGCAGAGCCGCAAGGGGCTCGACGAGCAGATCGAGGTGCTGCGCTCGACCCTGGTCAAGTCGTTCGCGCTGCTCGGGCTCGGGCTGATCATCATGGCCGCGCTCCAGGCGAGCTACGGCCTCTGGCCGCTGCGCAAGGTGCGCCGCGCGATCGCCGGGGTGCGCTCGGGCCATGCCGCGCGGGTCGACGAGGCGCTGCCCGAGGAGATCGCGCCGATGGTCGAGGAATTGAACGATCTGCTCGCGCACAACGCGCGCCAGGCGGATGAGGCGCGGCGCCACGCGGGCAATCTCGCGCACGCGCTCAAGACGCCGCTGACCGTGATCATGAACGAGGCGACGGCGGACAGCGACGATCTGTGCCGCACCGTGATCCGCGAGGCGACGACGATGCGCCGCCAGGTCGATCATCATCTCGCCCGCGCGCGCGCGGCCGGCCGGCGCGGCAGCGCCAAGAGCCGCGCCGAGGTGTGGCCGTCGCTGAGCGCGGTCGAGCGCGCGGTCGGCCGGCTCTATCCGCACGTCACGATCGATCTCGACGGGCGGCGCGACGCGGCGGTCCATGTCGAGCGGCAGGATCTGGACGAACTGCTCGGCAATCTGATCGAGAACGCCGCGAAATACGGCGGCGGGCGCGTATTCGTCACGGTCTCGGCCGAGGCCGGATTCGTCGAGTGCCTGATCGAGGACGACGGCCGCGGCATTCCCGAGGCGCAGCGCGACGCGATCTTCGGCCGCGGCGCGCGGCTCGACACCGGCAAGCCCGGCACCGGGCTCGGCCTCGCGATCGTGCGCGACGTCGCCGAGATCTACGGCGGCACGGTCAGTCTGGAGGAAAGCGAGGATCTCGGCGGCCTGCTCGCGCGGCTGAGGCTGCCCGCGGCGGGTTAGATTTTCGTCACTCCGGCGAAAGAATGCGTGCCTTACTCTTCGACCGCCGGCCCGCTGCGATAATAAGGCTGGACCTGTCCGTTGAGCTTGAGTGTCAGCGGATTGCCCTTGCGGTCGACGGTCTTGCCGAGCGCGACGCGCACCCAGCCCTCGCTCACGCAATATTCGTCGACGTTGGTCTTTTCCGCCCCATCGAGACGGATACCGATCCCGCGCGCGAGATCGTCGGGCCGGTGGTGCGGGCTGCGCGGATTGTTCGACAGGCGGTCGGGCGGAGAATCGGTCATCGGGGCCTTCGCTGAAATGGGTGTCGGAATGCGACGGATCATAGCGCCGAGCCGCCGGGAAACCACCCGCCCTATCAAGGCGCGGCTTGCGGTCCCAGCAATTTTCGACGTGGTGACGGTCCTTTGTTGGAGCGAGACATCGGCCTTGCCCTATGCCAACAGCGTGGCATGGCCGATGCCGGATCAGACGTAAGGGGCGAGCCGCGCCGCGGCGGCGCTTCGGCATGGCGGCCTTATGCGGTGCTGCCGCTGCTTGCTTGCGCGCTGCCGCGGCGGGCGTGGCTCGCCCCGCCGATGCTCCACGACAGCTTCTGGATCGATGTCGTCTGGGCCGATCAGTTCACCGACGGGCTGCGCCACGGGCTGCTCTATCCGCGCTGGCTGCCAAGCTCGCACGGCGGGCTGGGCTCGCCGGTATTCTATTTCTACGCGCCCGGCGCATTCTGGCTGACCGGTCTGTTCGGGATCGGCGGGGCATCGGCCTATGGCGCGGTGTTGCTGGCGTTCGCCGCCGCGATGCTGGCCTCCGGCGCGGCGATGTACCGCTGGCTCGCCGGATGGACCGCGCGGCCGCTGGCCGGCGCCTGTTTCTATGTCGCCGCGCCTTATCACCTGTGTGACTTCTACGGGCGCGGCGCGCTGGCCGAGGCCTGTGCGTTCGCGATCGTGCCGCTGCTCGCCGCGGCGATGCGCCGCGCCGGGGAACGGCGCGGGTTCGCCGCGCTGGCGGTCGCTTATGCCGCTCTGGCGATGACCCATCTGCCGATCGCGCTGCTGGCGAGCATTCTGCTGGTCGCGCCTTATGGCCTGGTGCTGATCCACATCGATCGCCGCGCGGCCGCGCCGATCGCGTTCGGTGTCCTTCTCGGCGCCGCGCTGGCGGCCGTTTATCTGGTGCCGGCGCTGGCCTTGCAGCCTTATGCTGCGATCGATAAATTATGGCGTGTCGCCAATCTCCTGCCGGCGCACGCCAGTTTCGTGCGCCCCGATCTGTGGCCGCCCGGCGCAAGAATGACGTTCATGGTGTTGACCACCGCCACGCTGGCCGCCACCGCCGCCTTCTTCGTGTGGGGCGGAAGCGAGTTCTGGGGCTGGTACGCGCTGGGGTGTTGCGCGGTCGTCGCCGGGCTCGTGCCCGGTTTCTGGTCGCTGCCGCTGCTGATCAAGGTCCAGTTCCCCTGGCGCGCGCTCCTCCTCGTCGAGTTCGGCCTGGCGACCGCGCTCGCTCGTTCACGTGCCGCGCCTTTGCTGGCCGCCTTGGTCACGATCCCTGCGCTGATGCTGTCGACCGTGTTCCTTCAGCCCGGGCCTGGCGAAGGGCAGGCTGCCTTGGCGTCCCTGCTGGCGCGCCATCCCGACGTGCTAGAGTATCTCCCGCGCGGCGCCTCGGACGAGATGGAGGTGCCGTCGCGCCGCGCGCTCGCGCTCGCCGCTTATCCGCCGCCACGCCATTCGGGCGGACGGACGATCGAGCCGATCTTCTATTTTCCGGCGTGGACGGTGCGGTGCGGTGGAGCGGTCGCGCCCACCTTTCCAGATCCGGCGACGCGGTTGCTGTCCTACCGGGGCCGCGACTGCACGGTGCGCCTGGGATGGACCGCGGCTGAACGAATCGGCGGCGCGATCTCGCTCGCCGCGCTGCTCTCGCTCTTGGCCATCGTCATTCGTCGGCGTCGGCGGTCGGCCGGCGCAGCCGCTCGTGATGCCGGATCACCTCGTCGATGATGAAGCGCAGGAATTTCTCGGAAAATTCCGGATCGAGGTTGGCCGAGCGGGCGAGCGTGCGCAGCCGCTCGATCTGCGCCGCCTCGCGCCCGGGATCGGCGGGCGGCAATCCAGCCTCGGCCTTGTAGCGCCCGACCGCCTGCGTCACCTTGAAACGCTCGGCGAGGAGAAAGACGAGCGCCGCGTCGATATTGTCGATGCTTTCGCGATACCCGTGCAACGTGTCGTCGGTCATCGCTCACTCTGTGCGTCGAGGCTGGCGGTCGCGCAAGCCCGCGCTTGCCTTTGCTCCGCCGCCACGCCAAGGCGGGCGCGTCATGAGCGCGACGATCCATCCGCTGCACACGCGCCCCGCGCCGTCGCTCGATCCGATGATGGCGCTGGTCGCCGCCGACCTGAACCAGGTCAACGCCGTCATCCTCGCACGGATGCAGAGCGACGTGCCGCTGATCCCCGAACTGGCCGGACACCTCATCGCCGGCGGCGGCAAGCGCATGCGGCCGATGCTCACGCTCGCTTGCGCCCGGCTGCTCGATTATGCCGGCACACGCCATCACAAGCTCGCCGCCGCGGTCGAGTTCATCCACACCGCGACGCTGCTCCACGACGACGTCGTCGACATGTCGGGCCTGCGCCGTGGCCGGCGCACCGCCAACATCATCTGGGGCAATCCGGCGAGCGTGCTGGTCGGCGATTTCCTGTTCAGCCGCTCGTTCGAGCTCATGGTCGAGGACGGCTCGCTGCGCGTGCTGCGGATCCTGTCGAATGCCAGCGCGGTGATCGCCGAGGGCGAGGTCAACCAACTCACCGCGCAGCGCCGGATCGACACCGGCGAGGCGCGCTATCTCGACATCATCGGCGCCAAGACCGCCGCGTTGTTCGCTGCCGCGTGCCGCATCGCCGCGATCGTCGCCGAGCGCGACGAGGCGGCCGAGGAGGCGCTCGACGCCTATGGCCGCAACCTCGGCATCGCCTTCCAGCTGGTCGACGACGCGATCGACTATGCCGGCGACGGCGCGACGATGGGCAAGGATGCCGGCGACGATTTCCGCGACGGCAAGGTCACGCTGCCGGTGATCCTCGCGCACGCCCGCGGCAGCGCCGACGACAAAGCGTTCTGGCGCGACGCGATCGAGGGGCGGCGCGCGGCGGAGGGGGATTTCGCCCACGCGATCGAGCTGCTGCGCGATACGGGCGCGATCGCCGACACGCTGGCGCGCGCACGCCATTACGGCCAGCGCGCGATCGACGCGCTCGGCCCGTTCGCGCCAGGGCAGGCGAAGGCGGCGCTGTGCGAAGCCGCCGAGTTCGCGGTGGCGCGCGCTTATTGACGATGGCGGCGGCCGGCAAGGGAAAGGCGTTTCATGGCGGCAAGGATCTACCAGCGACTCAAGAACAGCATGCAATCGGGCCGCGCGCGCACCGATCGCTGGGTGCTCGAGCATGAGCCGGCCGAGGCCAAGCGCCCCGATCCGCTGACCGGCTGGGCCGGATCGGGCGATACGGGCGAGCAGATCCGGCTGAGCTTCCCCACGCTCGATGCCGCGAGGGCCTATGCCGAGGGCGCGGGGCTCGCTTATCATGTCGTGCCGGCGCCCGAGCGTACGCTCAAGCTCCAGGCCTACGCCGACAACTTCAGATAGGCTCCGAACGGTATTGGGAGTCCGTGAGCATCCCCCCGCCGAGCAGCAGCAGCAATTTGACGTCGATCGCCAGCCCCTCGGCGCGCTTGCTCGCGACGAAGCCGGTGATGTCGGCGAGCGGCACGCGATGGACGACGATGTCCTCGCCCGCGACGCCGCCGCCGGCGCCGACCCGCGCCAGCCCGGATGCGCGCACCAGCGTGAACGTCTCCGACACCATCCCCGGCGACGAGGCGAACTCGCCGAGCTCCTCGATCGCGGCGGCGCGGTAGCCGGTCTCCTCCTCGAGCTCGCGCCCGGCGGCCGTCTCGATCGCCTCGCCGTCGGTCTCGTCGCCGATCAGCCCGGCGGGCAGCTCGAGGCAGCGCCGGCCGAGCGGCACGCGAAATTGATCGACCAGCAGGACGTGGCCGTCGTCGACCGCGAGGATCACCGCCGCGCGGATATCGCGCGCGCGCCCGACATATTCCCACGGCCCCTGCGTGCGCACGACGATGTAGCGCCCCTGCCATTGGACGTCGCCGGGCGTGGCCGCGCCCCGAGCCGGTCGAAGGGTCACAGCTCGATCAGCCGGTCGGGCAGCTCGTCGGTGTCGGCCGCGGTCTTGGGGAAATGTTCGGTCAGCACGGTGCCGATCCGCGCCACCGCCGCCGCCATCCCCGCACCCGGCCGGTCGGCGCGGATCGCCTCGATCAGCGCGGCCATCGCCTCGCCCCACGCCTCGGGCGCGACCTTGGCATGGATCGCCGCGTCGGCGACGATCTCGGCGCGGCGTTCGGCCAGCGAGAGATAGAGCAGCACGCCGGTCCGCCCGATCGTGCGCCGCTCGGTCCCGGCGCGGAACAGCAGCACCGCGCGGCGGCGCACGCGGCGTGCCTTCGTCGCGTCGGGGGTCAGCGTCAGCCGGACCGGCGCGATCCCGCAGACCAGCCGCGCGGCGAGGAACTTGGCGGCGAGCACCACCAGCAGGATCGCGAGCAGTTCCTGCGCGCGCCAGACATGGCCCCAGCCGACGAGGCGATCGAGCAGACCGACGAACCACGCCGGCCACGCGGCGATCAGCGCGAGCGCGAACAGCATCGCCAGCACCGCCCAATGGAGCACGACGTCGTGATAGGCGTCGGACGCGTCGGCGACGATCGTCACGATCTCGCCGTCGGTGCCGCGCTCGGCCGCGGTCACCGCGTCGCTGACCAGCGCATGGTCTGCGGAGCTGAGCTTCATCACCAGCTCCCCGACGATCCGCCGCCGCCGAACGATCCGCCGCCGCCGCCGCCGAAGCCGCCGCCCATCCAGCCGCCGCCGCTCGATCCGCTACCGAAGCCGCTCGATCGGCCACC
>CAXSHP010000163.1:0-6610 GCA_964236935.1 uncultured Sphingomonadaceae bacterium | reverse complement strand
TGTACTTGGCCAGCCGGTCGGAGCGGGCGAGCGAGCCCGTCTTGATCTGCCCGCAATTGGTGGCGACCGCGAGGTCGGCGATGGTGGCGTCCTCGGTCTCGCCCGAGCGGTGCGACATCACCGCGGTGTAGCCCGCGCGCTGCGCCAGCGAGACCGCCTCGAGCGTCTCGCTCAGCGTGCCGATCTGGTTGACCTTGACCAGCAGCGAATTGGCGAGGCCCCGCGCGATGCCGTCGCGCAGCCGCTCGGGATTGGTCACGAACAGATCGTCGCCGACCAGCTGGACCTCGCCGCCGATGCGATCGGTCAGCGTCTTCCACCCGGCGAAATCGTCCTCGCCCATGCCGTCCTCGATCGAGACGATCGGATAGCGGCGGGCGAGCTCGGCGAGATAGGCGGCCATCTCGTCGGGCGAGAGCGTGCGGCCTTCACCCTCGAGCCGATAGGCGCCGTCCTTGAAGAACTCCGTCGCGGCGCAATCGAGCGCCAGGACGACGTCCTCGCCGGGGCGATAGCCCGCCTGCTCGATCGACGACATGATGAAATCGAGCGCGTCGGGCGCGCTGGCGAGGTTCGGCGCGAAGCCGCCCTCGTCGCCGACCGCGGTCGCCAGCCCCTTGTCGTGCAGCGCGCCCTTGAGCGTGTGGAAGATCTCCGAGCCGCAGCGCAGCGCCTCGGCGAAGCTTTCCGCACCGACCGGCATGATCATGAATTCCTGGAAGTCGATCGGATTGTCGGCATGCGCGCCGCCGTTGATGATGTTCATCATCGGCACCGGCAGGACATGCGCGGCAACCCCGCCGACGTAACGATAGAGCGGCAGCCCGCGCGCGTCGGCGGCGGCCTTCGCGACGGCGAGGCTCGCGCCGAGGATCGCATTGGCGCCGAGCCGGCCCTTGTTCGGCGTGCCGTCGAGCGCGATCAGCGCGGCGTCGATCTCGGCCTGGTCCTCGGCGTCCATGTCGCGCAGCGTATCGGCGATCTCGCCGTTCGCGGCGTCGACCGCCTCGCCGACGCCCTTGCCGCCCCAACGCGCCTTGTCCCCGTCGCGCTTCTCGACCGCCTCGTGCGCGCCGGTCGACGCGCCCGAGGGCACCGCGGCGCGCCCGAAGCTGCCGTCCTCGAGCGTGACCTCGACTTCGACGGTCGGATGGCCGCGGCTGTCGAGGATCTGGCGGGCGTGAACATCGATGATCGCGGTCATGGGGCGCGCTTCCTACTGGGCCAAGGGTGCGCCGCGCGCTCTATCGGCGGTGCCGCGGATAGGCAATGACGTCGATAGCGTGGAACTCTCCTCTCGGCGCGCGGTTGTCGTCGCAATATCCGCACACTGCCTGGAGAATCGATATGGCAAGCCGCCCCGACAATCTTCCCGAGGGAACCGACAGCATCATCGCCGGAGCGTCCGATCAGGGCACGGCGGAACATATCGACGTCGAGGCTCCGGCGGGCGGGCCGTTCGATCGCTTCACCGAGCAGACCGCCGGGCTGCGCAACCAGGCGTTCGATAAAGCGCGCGACTATGCCAACCAGGGCAAGGATCGCGCAACCGACGCGCTCGACGGCTTGTCGCGCGTCGTCGGCGATACGGCGCGGACGGTCGATCAGAGCATCGGCGCGGAATATGGCGATTACGCCCGTCGCGCCGCCGATGCGGTGCAGGGAATGGCGGCGAACCTCCGCAACAAGGACGTCGACGAACTCTATGACGACGCCCGCACCTTCGTGCGGAACAGCCCGGCGCTGGCGATCGGCGTCGCGGCAGTGGTCGGTTTCAGCCTGGTGCGGCTGATCAAGTCGGGTGCGGCACTGGCCGAAGGCGCCGGTGTGGATGAGAGCTCGACGAATACCGCCGACAAGGGCTCGAAGGCTTCGGCCGGGCAAGCGGCCAAGTCGACGTCGAAGAAATCCTCGAAGCCCGCCGCCTGATGGACGCGCCGGGCGGGAACCGCGACGACGAGACGATCGGCCATTTGTTCGGCCAGCTCATCGAGGACGGGGGCGATCTCGTCCGGGCTGAGATCAACGTCTACCGGCGGTTGGTGCAATTGCGGCTGGCGCAATCGCGCACGGGCGCCATTCTGGCGGTGTGTGGATTGTGGCTGGTCCAGGCCTCGGTCGTCGCGTTGCTCGTCGGTCTGGTGATCGGCCTGTCGCGGTGGATCGGCCCGGTCGGCGCCGGCGCGGTCGTCACCCTGGTCGCATTGGGCGTCGGCGGACTGCTGCTCAAGTTGGCCTTTTCGAAGCTTAGCGCCGTGGCGAGTAAGAAATGATGGACGCAGCCCGCGAACTCGAATGCGCCGAACGCGAAGTCCGTGTCACGCGCCAGCGCCTGGCGGCGACGATGCACGAGATCCAGGATCGGCTTAACCCGCGCGTGCTGATGCGCGAGGCGTGGAGCGAATTGCGCGAACGGGGCGATGTCCTCGCCGGCGAAGCGATCGACGTCGCGCGCAAGCGACCGGCGGCGGTGGTCGGCGTAGCTGCGGCGGTGACGGCGTTGCTGCTGCGCCATCCGCTCGGACGGACGGCGGCCCGACTGTTTTTTACGCGGGGTGAAACCGAACCCGCCAATGGCAAGTTGAACGGACCGAACCCGCCTGGTGCCCCGGGCAGACGGCGCAATCCCCCCGCCGATTCCGAACAAGGAGATTGATGATGGCAATCGACAGCGAGCATGGCGAGACGATCGATCGGGCGACCGAAGCGAGCGGCAAGAAGGACAAGGGCGCCAAGGCGCGTGCACGCAGCGCGGCATCGGCCGCCCGCGATAAGGTCACTCATGCCGTCGACGGCGCACGCGAAACCCTGGCCGAGACTTATGAGGGCGCACGCGACACGGTCAGCGAGGCCTATTCCGCTGCGCGCGAGCGGACCAGCGCCGCGTATGAGGCGACACGCGAAAAGGCTGCCGAGGCCCGCCGCCGGACCGCCGACGGCATCGACGAGAATCCGATCGTCGCCTTGGTCGGCGGCATTGCGCTCGGCGCGCTCGCCGCGGCGGTGGTGCCGCGCACCCGGCGCGAGATCGAAGCACTCGGTCCGCTCGGCAACAAGCTCAGCGGCGCCGCGCGCGATGCGGTCGACAAGGTCCGCTCGGCCGGCAAGGAAAAGATCGGCGAGCTGGGCCTAGATCACGCCAAGGACAGTGTACGTAAGCTCGTCGGCGAAGCCGTCAGCGCCGCGTCCGGAGCCGCCGGCAAAAGCTCTTCCTGACGCAGCGACCGCCTGCAAGCTTCCGTTAAGACGGTTTCCGGCAGATCAGCCGGGAGCCGTCTTTCGGTGTCTATCCTCGTTGAACTGGAACAGTGTATGCCCGCTATTCGTCCCGCCCTCCTGGCGCTTGCCGTTTCGATCGCGAGCTGCGCGATCCCTCCCTTGGCGATGCCCGCCGCGGCGGCGGTGAATAACCAGGATCCCGGCCGCTTCATCGACACGCTCGCCGATGAGGGATTCGGTGCGCTGCGTTCGGGCAATCGCGCCGCCGCGCGCGTCAAGTTCCGCACCTTGCTGTCGCAATATTTCGCGATCGATCAGATCGGCGATCGGCTGATCCGGCGCTGGCGTGCGCAGATCAGCCCGGCGCAATATGCCGCGTACAAGGCGGTGCTGCCCGATTTCCTGATCGGCACTTATGCCGACCGCCTGTACGATTATGCCAGCGCGGACATCAAGGTGCTGCGCGCGGTGCCGCGGGGCGACAGTGCCGCGGTGATGAGCCAGGTGGTCCAGCCCGGCTCGGCACAGCCGTTCAGCGCGGTGTGGACGGTGCAGAAGATCGGCGGCGGCTACAAGGTGGTCAATCTGACCGTCGCGGGCATCAACCTGACCTTGACCCAGACCGCGGATTTCGACGCTTATGTCCAACGCAACGGCTTCGACAAATTGGTGGCGTTCATGAAAGCGCGCGGATGACCGAGATACCCGGATCGGCGAGCAGGCTGCATCTCGTCTTCGGTGGGCGGGTGAGCGATCCGCGCACGCTCGACTTCGACGATCTGGAGTCGATCCAGGTGATCGGCATATTCCCCGATTACGCCAGCGCGGAAAAGGCGTGGCGCGGGGCGGCGCAGCGGACGGTGGACGATGCCGAGATGAAATATGTCGTCGTCCACCTGCATCGGCTGCTCGAACCCGACATGATCGCGCGCCCCGACTGAGCGTCAGGCCTTGCGATAGCGCAGCAGCAGCAACGGCCGCGCAAGCGCGAGCCCGGCGATGAACCCGCCGACATGCTCTGCCAGCGCGACGTTCAGCCCGGTGCCGCTGGTGGCGAAGCCGAGCAGGAGCTGGAGCCCGATCCACGCGGCGGCGAGCCACAGCACGTTGATCAGCCCCGCCGGCCAACCCTTCGGCAAGGCCCGGCGCTGGCCGTACAAAAGGGCATAAGCGGCGATCAACGCCGAGATCGCGCCGCTCGCGCCGATTACCGGCACTTCGGAATGCGGCCCGACGAGATATTGCGCGGCCGCAGCGGCATAGGCGCCGATCCCGTAGAGCAGCCCCGTTCCCCACCCGCCGAGCGCGGTCTCGACCATTCGTCCGCAGAAGCCGAGCATCAGCAGGTTGAACGCGAGGTGGAGCAGCCCGCCATGGATCAGCAGCGCGCTGAGCGGGGTCAGCCACGCCGGCACCGCCTCGGCCAATTCCGCTCCGGCGAAGCGCGCCGGAATGAAACCCGCCAGCACCGCGACGCGATCGCCGACGCCGGCAAGCGCGGCCAAGGCCCACGCCAGCGCCGTGACGACGACGATCGTCGTCGTCACGCGGGTCGGCGCCGCGCGCATGCCGCTTAGATGAACTCGATCTTGTCGACCGAATAATAGCGATCGCCCGAGGGCACCGTCACCTCGATCTCGTCGCCGACCCTGCGGCCGATCAGCGCACGGCCGAGCGGCGAATTGTACGAAATGCGACCGCGCTTGGCATCGGCCTCGGTCTGCCCGACGATCTGGTAGACGACCTTCTTGCCGTCCTCGTCGGCGAGATGGACGGTCGCACCGAACACGATCTTGTCCCCCGACAGCGTCGTCGGATCGATCACCATCGCGCGGCTCAGCCGATCCTCGAGATCGCTGATCGTCGCTTCGATCTGGCCCTGCCGCTCCTTCGCGGCATGATATTCGGCGTTTTCCGAAAGGTCGCCGTGCGCGCGCGCCTCCTCGATCGCCTGGATCACCTCGAGCCGCTCGATCGATTTGAGGCGATACAGGTCGTCGCTGAGCATCTTCTGCCCCTCGGCCAGCATCGGCATCTTCTCGACGGTCGCCATTGCACTAAAGCCTTTCGTCAAAACCATCTTGCCGCGCCGCCCCTTCCCGGAGCGCCGCCCGCGCGTTCAATCGTGTCGGAGCAAGATGTCGGGATCACCCGCGCGACGGAAGATAATATTCCTGCAACGCCCGCACTTCAAGCTTTCGCTTGCCGAGCGCGGCGATTGCCTGCGCGGCAGCGACGCTGGCGGCGGCCGTGGTGAAATAGGGCACCTTGCCCTGGAGCGCCGAAATGCGGATCGCCCGGCTGTCTCGGAGCGACTGCCAGCCCTCGGTGGTGTTGAAGATCAGATCGACCCCGCGATCCTTGATCCGGTCGACGATGTGCGGGCGGCCTTGCGCGACCTTGTTGATCCGCTCGACCGGCAGGCCTTCCGCGGCGAAATAATCGGCGGTGCCGCCGGTGGCGAGGACGGTGAAGCCGATATCGATCAGGTCGCGCACCGCGGGCAGCACGTGCGCCTTGTCGCCGCCCTTGACCGAGACGAACACCGTCCCCGATCGGGGCAGCACAATCCCCCCGCCGAGCTGCGCCTTGGCGAAGGCGGTGGCGAAATCGCGATCGATCCCCATCACCTCGCCGGTCGACTTCATCTCGGGCGACAGCACTGGATCGACGCCGGGGAAGCGCGCCCAGGGGAACACCGCCTCCTTGACCGCGACATGATCGATGTGGCGGTCGATCTTCGGCAGATCGGCGAGCTTCTCGCCCGCCATCACCCGCGCGGCGATCTTGGCGACGGGCTGGCCAATCGCCTTGGCGACGAACGGCACGGTGCGGCTGGCGCGCGGATTGACCTCGATCAGATAGACCTCGTCGTCCTTGACCGCGAACTGGATGTTGAGCAGTCCGCGCACGTCGAGCGCGCGCGCCAGCACCGCGGTCTGCCGCTCGATCTCGGCGACGATGTCCGCGCCGAGGCTGTGCGGCGGCAGCGAGCAGGCGCTGTCGCCCGAATGGACGCCCGCCTCCTCGATATGCTGCATCACGCCCGCGACGACGACGTCGGTGCCGTCGCACAGCCCATCGACGTCGACCTCGATCGCATCGCGCAGATAGCGATCGATCAGCACGGGGGAATCGCCCGACACCTGGACGGCGGTGGCGATATAATGCTCGAGCTGCGCCGGCGCGTCGACGATCTCCATCGCGCGCCCGCCAAGCACGTAGGAGGGGCGGATCAGCACCGGATAGCCGATCCGCTCGGCTACGCTCAGCGCCTCCTCGCGGCTGCGCGCGATGCCATTGTCGGGCTGGAGCAGGCCGAGCTTGGCGACCAAGGCGGAGAAGCGCTCGCGATCCTCGGCGAGGTCGATCGCGTCGGGCGAGGTGCCGA